>JALWSS010000036.1 GCA_026993525.1 Saprospiraceae bacterium | reverse complement strand
GTATTAGGCCTCCCGCTAGCGTTCATCCTGAGCCAGGATCAAACTCTCCGTAGTAAATCTCTTCAATAACCCCATAAGGCTATCTGTTATTTACGTACCGTAGAGTGAATCCTCTCAAAAAAGAATTTCGCTGGTCTTCATCCTCTTTCCTTACCTCTCCCTCCGTGTCAATGAACTTGTTGGAGCGCATTCCGCTAAAACACGCATTCGCATTTCAGGAATGATGCCTCCGTATTTTCAGTTATTCAACTTCGAACTTGATTCAGGTAAACTACCTTTTTCGAAAAGCGGACGCAAAGGTAAGCTCATCCAACGAAACAGACAAGCCTTATTTGCACTTTTTTTCGAAGAAACTCACTTCAAAACCACCGGGACAGGTGCCCCCAATTTGCCGTCCAGACACAGCATCAAAAAAATGATTCCCCGCCCCGGCTGGTCACCAAGATTTAGTGCAAGCCGGTGGTTGCCTTCAGAATAAAATTGGGGGGCACTTTCCAACAGATTTTTTCCATTTGGGTCAAAAATCTTCACCGAAACCCGACCCGCCACTTCCAGGTTCAATTCCAGTTGCAATTCAAGGTGATTTGAAGGATTTGGAGCCACTTCAACTGACACATTAGTATATGACTTTGCAATTGCTGCATTTACAACACCGGGATTTTGAAACAGGAGTACTACATCCGCTTCCTCATCGGTGGCACTGATATCGAGGTCGCCGTCGTTGTCCCGGTCGTGCAGAATTGCGCAGGAAGCCGCTTCCGGAGCCTCTAAAACATCCTCCAACTGAAACCCACCGATACCGTTGTTTGCAAAAACTGCATAGTTGGAAGATTGGTAACAACTGGCCACCAGGTCCAGGTCGCCGTCGCCGTCCAGGTCGCCGAGGTCAACTGCCAACGGGAAATTGAAATCCAGAGGGGCATAATTGAAAGGAGGCGAAAGCGCCCCTTGCCCGTCACCCAACAAAACCACCACGTTGTTGCCGTCAGAATTCACCGAAGCCACATCCGCCAAGCCGTCGTTGTTCACATCGCCGGCGGCAATCATCCAGGGCCTTCCCGAAACAGTTTGCGTACCTGAGAGCGAAAAATTTCCAGCACCGTCATTGAGAAGCACTCCGATGTTTTGTGAATTGTAACCGGCGATGAACACGTCGGCAAAGCCATCGTTGTTTACATCCGTCACTGCACAGGCTGTCTCGTCCATTCCGGGAACATCATATTCTTCTATTGTAAAAATTCCGCCGCCCGTGTTCCACAGAAAGGTCATGTTAGCGCTCAGCCGGTTGGTGGCCACGATGTCATCCCAGCCGTCGCCATCGAAATCGGCCACGCTCACACCCCGCACGCCATTTCCGACGGAATAAATATCCATGCCGGTAAAGGAACCGGAGCCATCGCCAAACAGGATTCGGATCTCATCGTCCCAGGCAGTAGTAAGCACAAGGTCAATTTCCCCGTCTTTGTCAAAATCCGCACCTTCGTTCGGGCTCGGCCGTTTTTCAAAACCGGTATCAAAAAGGGTGAAATCCTGGTAAGCACCTTGCCCGTCATTGAGTAAAATGCGCAGGTCATCCGAGGCTTCGTTGACCACCACCAGGTCTGAAAAGGTGTCGTTGTTCATATCGCCGGCATAGGCGCCATAGACCTGGATCCAATCTTCACCTGGCAGTTTCATTTCGATCTCGCCTACCTTTTCCTGGTGCAGGCTTCCGGCAGCGGTTGCCACCCAGAAACCGAAATAATATCCTCCCTCCAGCTTTTCGCCGAAGGCAGAGGTGATGGCGTCCGAAAGCTGGACGGTGACCCACTCACCGGCAAAGAATTTTTCCGAAGGTGAAAAATACACCGTTTGAAGATCTGAACTGAATGAAAAGCTACCCACCGCCGGACCAGACCACCTGCCGAAAACGCGGAACTGCCCGGGTTTGACGCTTGCAGTGTCCAGCGGTTGGTCAAATGTCAAAGCAATATCTCCTTCGGCAAATGCTGAAACCGCTTGATTTGCCGGGTCCGTGCTCAACACCCCCAGGTTTTGAGAAGAAAGAAAAACGGAAGTGCAAAACAATGCGATGCACCCCATTGCGAAGCGAAGAGAATACTGAGTGAACCTGTTCATAAAAATCAAATTGGCTGATTTGCAGTTGTCAAGTTATTGATTCCGGGTTGGAAATCAATGCGGAAAGCCGTTTGAAACTGAACAATGGAAGCCGTTTGACATTTGTCACCGGAGAAGCTGGAAAATTCAATAATTTTTGCTGCAACAATTCACTGCACAAAATGAAACACCTCGATCAGGAATTAGACGCATTGGCAACGCAATTCTCAAAAGAATTGGCCACCAGTGAGCAGCAACTGTTGGCGTTGGGTGCAGCTCACCTGACCACTTCGGAACTGTTGCGCCTGCAGGGCAGGTATTCAGAAAGGGTTGACTCGTATTCCCGCTGGCAAACACGGTTTCTGAACCTGGCCATGTGGTCGCCCGGCCTGTTGGTCATCGGGGCGGGTCTCTTTTGGGCGGGCTTGCTCAAGCTGGCTTTGTTGTTTTTGAGCGCTTTTCCGGTCACGCTCGTGATGGCGGGATGGGGCATCTACAATTTGTATAAAAACTACGGTACACTCAACCATCACGAAGAACTGTTGGCGGCCATCGGGGAAGAGCTTGAAAAAAGAAAATATCCTACCAGCAAGAAGAGCAGATAAGAAGCCATTTAACAATATAGTAACGCAGCCATCGTACCCAATGTGATTTATGTCGCTGTGCAGGGTGCAATTAATCATGAAATTTGCAGCTCAATTTTTTACTTCCAATCTCTGAATTAAATTTACTGCAACCATGTTTAATCTATTCCGGGCAGCAACGAAGAATGCTGCGTATCAAAACCTTTCACCAGGAGAATTCATGTCAAAACTGAACAAGTCGCAGAACGCTGTTTTGTTAGACGTCAGAACTCCAGCTGAATTTCAATCCGGCGCCCTGGAAAACGCTATCAACATAGATTTTTTCAACCCTACCTTTAAAAAACGCCTGGCCATGCTGGACAAGAGCAAGACCTACTTCGTCTATTGCCGCAGCGGAAACAGGAGCGCACAAGCCTGTAACATCATGAAAGGCCTGGGCTTCGAAGAACTGTACAACATGGCCGGTGGACTCATGAATCTCGACTATTGAGAACGATCATTTGAGAAGTTTAAACTTCTTTCCCGAATGCGCATTTAGATGAATAGTCGAAAATCTTCTTAACCAAAATCAACAATCATGGAAGAACTCAATGTTACTCAAAATCCGATGCCTCGCATTGGTGATCAGGCTCCCGACTTTGAAGCCTTGACCACACAAGGTCCGCTGAAATTTTCGGACTACAACAAGGGAAGCTGGGTAATACTTTTTTCACACCCGGCAGATTTTACGCCCGTCTGCACCACTGAACTGACCGGCTTTGCCGAACAGGAAGATTGGTTCAATGCCCGTAACACCAAGTTGATTGGTCTCAGCATTGACAGCATCCACTCTCACATCGCATGGGTTGAAAATGTGCGGAAAAATCTCGGCGTGTACATGAAATTTCCAATCATCGCCGACATTGACATGAAAGTGGCAAAACTCTATGGCATGCTCCAACCGGGTGAAAGTGAAACCGCTGCAGTGCGTGCGGTATTTTTCATTGATCCCAATGGCATTATTCGCCTCATCATGTACTACCCATTGAACGTGGGAAGAAACATGGAAGAGATCAAGCGCGTACTTACCGCACTGCAAACCACCAGCAAAAACAACGTAGCCCTGCCTCTTAACTGGACACCGGGCGAAAAAGTAATTGTGCCTCCGCCAAAAAGCCTGGAACAACTGGAAGAAAGGCTTGCCGACAAAAATGTTGAGTTAATTGATTTTTACCTCGCCAAAAAAGATTTGGCGGTTGAATAAGCTTGTCCCCAAAAGACGACACGGGCCGGATTGGCTGATACCATCCGGCCCTTTTTATTTTTCTTCGGAATATTGAGACATGAGGGCACTGCAAAAAGTCATTTTACGTTGGAGGTGACTTCAAATTAACTTGGTTTATGCCAGCATCCGCCACTAGGTTTAGAACGCACTCCCTCAACCTCCCGTCCCGAACTTGATTCGGGATCGGGATCAACTTTTATTGCCTCTCACAGAGACCACGGAGGCCACGGAGGTTTTTCTCTGTGTTTTTGGGCGCCCAACGCTGGCAGGGTTCGGAACCACTGCCAGCGTTTGCACTCAACCCCTCTCAAATCTTATTGCCTCTCACAGAGACCACGGAGCCCACAGAGTATTTTCTCTGTGTCCGCCGTGGCCTCTGTGAGCGGAAAAAAGCCGTGGGATAATTCAGACCGCAACTGAAAGTTGAAACCTGATGCGGGGCTCCCTCTAAACTTCTCTCAACTTCTCTCAACTTCTCTCAACTTTCATTGCCTCTCATGGAGACCACTGAGCCCACAGAGTATTTTCCCTGTGTTCGTCGTGGGCTCTGTGTGAGGGAAATAACTGTGGGATAATTCAGGCCCCAACCTGATGCGGAAGCTCCCTCTCAACGAGCAAGCCCACTTTTTGCAGTACACTCAGCCATCATTTCCAGAATCCAGGAAGTAATTCTTTTTTCTTTCGTCCACAATATAAAGTGCCCGTAGTCCGGGAGGGTATCAATTGTCAATTTTTCAGAATTAATCAATTTTCTTTCAGCGAACAGGTAGTTATCGGGATGAACGAGCTGGTCCTTTAAACCCTGTACTACGGTAACGGCACATTTTATTTCACCCCACCTGCCGGCCATGGAATCCAACTCAGATTTTAACGGAATTATTTCCTGGTTGCTAACCCTGAATGCCGGCGGCAGCATATTCCTGACAATTGGCTGGTTGAGCGGCTTTTGCCACCAGTAGTGCGGCTCCAGGCCGGGGTCCAGCGCACCCGCAATGATCACGACCCCATCCACCAGCTCAGGGCAATCCATGGCAAGCCTGGCTACAACAGGCCCACCATAGCTATGCCCTACCAGCACAGCAGGCCGGGCCGGATATTTTTTCAACAACTCTGCAACTGCCGCTGCTTGTCTGGCCAGCGAAGGCTCTGTATTTCCAAAGTCAGAATACCCAAAACCGGGACGATCCAGGGCAATTTTTTGAAAAGACTCCAATTCAGGGCAAGTCAGGTACCCGAGCATATCGGCTGATGACCCCGGTGAACCATGTACAAATAAAATAAGTGGAAGTGTGTCGGAACCTACACGGGTGAAATGGATGTTCCGCTCTCCGACTTTTATATTTCCGAAATAATAGTCAGAAATTCCTTTTTGTTTTAAAACGGCAGCCTGCTCTTTTTCGGACTTTCTGAATTTCAAAAACTCACTGTGGCAAGTGGCAAACACGGCCGCCAGGACAGCCAGAACTACATATCTTTTCCGGATGAGCTTCATGTGTGAGGTTATCTGCCTGCAAGATACACCCATTCAGAAACCGGGCAAGTACCCCAAAAAAATAAAGCATCCCCGGACGAATATTACGCCGGGGATGCCCCTGGTTACGATGTTCAATATTTCCGGATCACTACCGCTTCACAACCACCCGCTGCATCAATGGCTGTTCACCGCCTGTAACTGTTACCAGGTACACGCCGCTGTTTATGCCGAGCTCGGCCAAACTCAATGTCAGCAACTGGTCTCCCCCTTCAATGTCGAGGCGATGGACCACTCTGCCAAGTTGGTCAATAACCTGAAGTTTGTGTTCTCCGGTACCTATACCTTCCAATAGCACAGATACCTCGCTGGTGGCCGGGTTGGGGAACAAACTCATCCGTGGCTGTTCCGCCGTTTCACCGTAGGCAATGCCGTTTCCGGGCAGGATGACGATGCTGCTGCTGCAAGTCGTACTGATGTCGCCCACACTGTTGCAGCCGGCGGCGTTGTGGTGGATGCTGGTTGCTCCGCCCACGCCGGCATTGCTGAGCAGGTCGTCAATGCTGCAACAGTCGCTCAGGCTGAAGTTGAAATAAATGAGCAGGTTCTGGCCGATGCTTGTGAGGTTGCCCAGGCCGCTCAGGCTGGTCAGCTTGGCGCCGTAGTTGTTCAGCTTGATGGTCAGTGAACCTCCGATGGTGGTCAGGGCGTCGAGGCCGTTCATGTTGGGCAGGCTGGTGACCTGGATCAGCACGTTTCCGGTCACTTCCTCCAGGTTGCTGAGGTTGGCCAGGGAGTTGATGCCGGTGCCGATGATGGTCAGGTTGCCCTGGATCTTGTTGTAACACTGCGAGAAGTTGTCAACAGCCGCCTGGCTGGTGAAAATGACGTTGCCGACCCAGGTTTCCGTTGCCGTGGTTCCTTCATCTATCTCGCCGTCGCAATCGTCATCTATCCCGTTGCAGACCTCGGTGGCACCGGGGTTGATGGCCGGATCGGTGTCGTCGCAATCCCCGTCGCAAACCCGGTAGCCGTCACCGTCGTTGTCCTGCTCATCGGCCGGTATGATGCCGTCGCAGTTATTGTCGATGCCGTCGCATAGTTCCGGTGCGCCCGGGTTTATGCTGGCGTCGTTGTCGTTGCAATCGCCCGGCAGTGCGCTGGCCACATAACCGGCCGGTGGGCTGCACGACACCGTCGTAATTCCGTCGGTGTAACCGTCGCCGTCCAGGTCTTTGTACCAGGTTGCCTGTGGTGAGCCCGGGTCAACCACAGCGGTGGCAGTGGCAGAGCAGGTGGCGTTGCCGGTGAGTTCCACCAGGATGTCGTATGTGTCCGGACTCAGGTCGGTAAACAGGCCGACTAGCTGGAAGGTAGCTCCCCCGTCAATGGAGTAGCGCAGTTGTCCTCCTCCCGTTGCGGCAGCGACGATCTCTATCTGCCCGTCGCCATAGCCCAGGCAGCTTTCGTGGGTGACATTCACGCTGCTGATGGTCAGGAAGGTGTTGATGGTCAGCGTGGCGGTGCAGGTGGCCGTGTTGCCGGCGTCGTCGCTGACGGTGAGGGTCACGGTGTTGGCACCCACGTCAGAGCAGTCGAACTGGCTGGGCGACACGCTCAGGCTGAGCCCGCAGGCGTCGTTGCTGCCATCGTCAACATTGGAAGGGTCGAGGCTGTAGTTGCCGTCGGGGTTCAGGTCCACGGTGAGGTCCTGGCAGCTGGCCGTGGGTGCGGTGTTGTCCTCTACGGTGACGGTGGCGCTGCAGGTGGCGGTGTTGCCGTTGTCGTCGGTGGCGGTCAGTGTGACGGTGTTGGCACCTGTGTCAGAGCAGTCGAAAGTGTATGGCGATACGCTCAGGTTGAGCCCGCAGGCGTCGTTGCTGCCATCGTCCACACTGGAAGGATCGAGGGTGTAGCTGCCGTCGGGGTCCAGGTCCACGGTGATATCCTGGCACAGGGCCGTGGGAGCGGTGTTGTCCACCACGGTGACGGTGGCGCTGCAGGTGGCGGTGTTGCCGTTGCCGTCGTCAACGGTGAGGGTCACGGTGTTGGTTCCGACGTTGGCGCAGCCGAAGCTGTTGGGGCTGACGCTTTGCAGGTTCACATTGCCACAATTGTCGCTGCCACTGTCGTACACCTCGATGGGCTGCAGGGTGGCCTGGCCCTGCGAATTGAGGGTCACGCTGGTGTTTTTGCAGGTTACTGACGGGGCAGTGTTGTCCCCGACGGTGACCGTGGCCATGCACAGTGCCGTGTTGCCATTGAGGTCGATGATCTGCAGGGTCACCGTGTTGGCGCCGATGTTGGAGCAATCGAAAGTGTCCGGTGTTACGAAGACCGCATAGGGGTTGCCGCAATTGTCGGAACTGTTGGCAGCGTCGAAAACGTCGGCTGTGGTGATGCCGGCCTGTCCGTTGGCGTCCAGGCTGACGGTCGGATTGAGGCAGGCAGCGGTGGGGGGCAGGTTGTCCTCCACCGTCACCGTGGCGGTGCAGGTGCTGCTGTTGCCGTTGCCGTCGTCAACGGTGAGGGTGACGGTGTTGGCGCCCACATCTGCGCAGGTGAAAGCATTCGGCGAGACACTCACGAGGTTGACCGTGCCACAGTTGTCACTGCCGGAGGCATACACGTCGGCAGGCACGATGGAAGCCGAGCCATTGGCGTCGAGCGCTGCCGTGTGGGATTTGCAGTTGACCGAGGGTGGCGTGTTGTCGCTGAC
>JALWSS010000035.1:29790-90964 GCA_026993525.1 Saprospiraceae bacterium | reverse complement strand
ACATGAGTCATCCCGAATTTTGGGAGACTTGGTAGAAAAAGGCCTTCTGTGTAACTTCGAGGAAATTTCACAATCTTCGAAACACGCAGAAGGCCTATGTTTTTACGATTACTGCAAGATAAGGAAGCTTCTCCAATTCATCAACAAGCGAGCCGTTTTTTACTCCACCAACTGGATAATTTCACCCGTGATATTCGGCAGCGATTAGATCGACAAATCGATAGCCGTTTAGTACGGACATTCTTCGACTTGATGGTGTGTATACTTATACACAGAGAACGCCGTATGGGGTTGTTATTGAGCGAGTTAGGTGGGTACATCTGCGGATTCAATAAAGCTCCGGCGGGCACTAAGCGCATCAGTAATTTATTGCGTTCCAAGAAATGGTCTGCTGGTCTAATTGATGATTTCTTTTTTGAGCGCACCGTTCAGCGCATTTCGCAATTAAAGGCCCAAGGTAAACGTGCCTTAATGCTATGGGACGACAGTCGCATTGAGAAGCACGAAAGCTGGGTAGCCGAAGGACTTTGTAGTGTCTGGAGTAGCAAGGCCAAACGAATCACCCAGATACGTCCAGGCTACTATACCCCACCAGAAGGGCGTATTTGTGTACCTGGCTACAAGTGGACTGGGGTGTTTTTGTCGCATTTAGGTGGCGTACCAAGCGTGTGCCACATGCAGTGGTGGACCACTCGGGGTAAGTACAAAGAAGATCCAGATAACATCATTTGGCGACTATTGAAGCGCCTCAAAACTCAACTTGTAGACCCCGTACTCCATGTAATGGATCGCGGATACGCTAATGAAAAAATGCTACGTTACCTGTTTCACTTCAAGCAGGATTTTGTCATTCGCTGGAAGAAGAATCACCTACTTACTCATATAGAAAAAGGGACTAAGAAAACCCACCTGATCGCACGCTCCTTTAAGGCTAAGGCTAGTCGTATTGTCAGAGACAAAGTGCGAAAGAAAGATAAGCATGTGAGTATAAGTTGGGCACCCGTTACTCATACAGAATTTCCTGATAATCAGTTGTATTTGATCATTGTTAGGGATAAGCACAACTACAATGGTCCAATGTACATTGTCACTTCTTTACCCATCGAAACGGTCGGCCAGGCCTGGGAAATCATGTTTACATATATGCATCGTTGGGAAGCAGAACAAGGGTTTCGTTTCCTCAAATCAGAGCTCGGTCTAGAATCCCCTCGCCTGTGGTTTTGGAATAACCGAATGAAATTTATGGCCATCGTCACTTTAGTATATGACTTTCTACTTCGATTAGTCGCTAACTGGAAATCATGGGTCCAACCCTTTCTTAGAAACTGGTGCCATAGAACCGGAGAGCGGTACCGAAATACTTCGATACCGCTCTACAGACTCAGAAGGGCCATCTCCATTTGCCTCACTGTTATGTGGGCTTATAATTCGGGATGACTCATGTTTTTATTGGAGGGTATATGTGCTTTAAGCCGGGAAAAGGAAAGTCTGTTTTTTTGTGTCAGAGCCACCTGGATACTTCTTCACAAAGCCTTTGTATATTTTCGAAAAAAAGACCTACATGCCGGCCGTCCACCAGTGCATGGTGGGCTTGCACGGATAGCGGCATCATCACTTCATTGCTTTGGTGGAAATATTTTCCCCAGGTGATGCGTGGCACACAGTCGTGCGGGTGGTATGCCATGGCGTGTGTAACGGCGGTAAACGAAACCCACGGCAAAGAAGAAAGAAACAGGTAGTCGTCCCTGCCGTGTTCGTCTTCAAAGACCGGATATTTCCGTGTTTTTTCTATCGTCGCAATGGCATCCTGCAAAAAGGCCCGGTAGTCTTTTTGGTATTTCACTTCGCAAAAGCTGAACACATCCGACACTTCCGTATCAATGGCAAAAGAGGGGTGTACCGCTTCGTGTTCCACCACCTTCTCACCGCGAATGCGCTGTCTGAATTGCGGAATGCCATTCGCGGCATCCGATACGACCCAGACAACAGTTGGCATGAATGGCTTTCCTTTGGCTTTTGCCTTGCGCAGCAGCCGGGTGATGTTGACATTGGCCGTCACCGAAAAATGCGGGTGGTTCATCCGGCGGAAAAAATCGAAGTGCTTTTTGCGGTGCTCGTTGTCGAAGTGGATTTCTTTCATAGCTCCAATATTCAACAATATGCCCAAGTCGAAATAGTTAGGGAAAATTTCAGCTTTGAACTTCAGGAGGGGTTGGGAGTTTGGGAGGCGGAGCCGCCCAAACCACTTCGTTTTGAGTATAAAAAATCGCAGGCAACATCCGGTGCTGCCTGCGATTAGCCATGCCATGGCGATCACTGCACTTTGCTCAGGGTCAGGCTGACTGTTGCAATTTCCTCTTTTGCCGGATCATTGGGCAGGCGTTGTGTCAGTGACAGGGTGGTTTCGGTGCAGGAACTCACCTGGAACGATTCGCTGCCTTTGGTGCCGTTGGCATTTTCGGTTTCCCAGCTCAGGGTCTGGGTGGCATCGTCGAAGGTGTACGAGCCATTGATGGTAATTTTCACATCGGACTGCCTGTGGATTGCGAACTTCCCTTCAGGCTGAAATTCATAGGTGTTGCTCAGGTACTCGTCTTTGGCCATGTTTACCACCGTCGGTGACAGTTTGGGCGATTGGATGTCGCAATTCTCCACTTTCCATTTCCCTACCAGTTTGCAGGATGGTTCATTGGCGCAGGACTGAACGAGGACGAGGCTCACCATTGCGACGATAGAAAAGATCAGTTGCTTCATGGGTGTCAGTTAAAATGGGTAAAAGTTGAGGTTTTACACGGAACTCTTCCGCCGGTTTTTTTCGAAGAAAGCGTGCAAAGCTAATAAACCGGGCAAAATGCCGGACTTTCTTTTTGCCTGCTTCGCAAAGGCTGTTAAGCCTGTAGCATCAGTGCCCGGCGTTTGGCATCAGTGATTTGGCCAGTTTGCCGGCATCCAACCCGCCAAAAGTGCCCGAACTCATCAACAGGAGGTTGTGCAGGTGCCAGTCGTTTTCCCGAAGGAAGGCCTCCAGTTCCTCCGTTTTGGTAAACACCTTCAGGCTTGGGTGATTGAAAGCCTGCCGAATTTCTCCGAAGGAAATGGGAGGCATTTTTTTCATTGCCAGGGTGTGGGGGCTGTAAAAAACAACGGCCTGCTCTGCGGGAGTCAGCGTGCCGTTGTATTGCGGAAGAAAAGCCTTGTTGAGGCTGCTGAAGGTGTGCAGTTCCACACAAGCCGTCAGCTTCCGGTCCGGGTATAAATTGCGGACAGCCTTTACCGTTGCTGCCACTTTGGACGGGGCGTGGGCAAAGTCCAGCCAGGCTTTGAAAGTGGCAGACTCCGCCAGGGTCTGAAGCCGGCGGGCGGCCCCTTTGAAGCTGGCAGCGGCTTCGTAAATTCTTTCTTCGGCAATGCCCAGTTTGCGGGCGACGAGAATGGCCGCATGAAGGTTGGCCAGGTTGTGTTCACCGAAGACCTCGAGCGGGATGTATTTCCCATCGCTTATCAGCAACCGGGTTTTTCCGCCGTCAACCTTGGCGGGCAGGGGGCGGTAGCCCTGCGTGTTGAGGCCGGCACGGGCGCTGCCGATGAGGCCGCACAGGTGAGGGTCTCTTTCGTCGTAGAATACCGTGGCGCCTTCGGGCAATGTGTTCAGCAGGTTTTCAAACTGGGCGAGGTATTCTTCGAATGTCGGAAACACGTTGATGTGGTCCCAGGCTATGCCGGTAAGCACCAGTATCTGCGGCCGGTAGTGGATGAACTTGGGCCTGCGGTCCGTGGCAGAGCTGAGGTACTCGTCTCCTTCAATGACCACGATCGGTGCATCCGAAAGCCTGACCATGGTGTGGAAGCCCTCCAGTTGGGCGCCCACCAGGTAGTCGAAGTCCAGCCCGGCATTGCGGAGCAGGTGCATGATCATGGCTGTGGTGGTGGTTTTGCCGTGGCTGCCTGCCACCACGATGCGGGTTTTGTCGCCGGCCTGTTGCCCGATGAATTCAGGGAAGGACAGAACCGGGATTCCCAGGTCAAGTGCCTTTACCAGCTCGGGGTTCCCCGGCCGGGCGTGCATACCCAGGATCACGAGGTCCAGTTCTGGTGTGATTTTTTCAGGAAACCAGCCGTTTGCCGAAGGCAGCAAACCCCTTGCTTTCAGTCGTGATCTTGCCGGATCGTAGATTTCATCGTCAGAACCGCTCACCTGATGTCCGTTTTCCCGGAGCGCCAATGCCAGGTTGTGCATCACAGCCCCACCGATGGCAATAAGATGTATCCGCATGGTTCTCTTTTGGTTGTAGTTCAATTTGAACAAGTGCCATTGTTCGTTGTTTCCGACAGGCAGCTCGTGGGTTGCTGTGACAGCCCCGTGGCAAAAAGCCTATCTTTGCGGCAAAGAAAGCCAGTGCGGGGAAATAATTTTTATTTGAAACTCGTTTGGCCGACGTTCGTTAGAAAATCTCTTTCTCTCATATCCATAAACTCAACGCAATGAAAAAGAGCATCCTCAAGCAAATCTTCGTCGCAATCGTTTTTGCAGCCCTTGCATCCGCCATGACCTCGTGCAACAAAGGCTACGGTTGCCCCACCAATTTCAAAGCCGTGAAAACTGCCGTTCAACTCGTCAGGTAATCCGGCACTTGAATTTCCCTGAGGGCCCTGGTGCCCTGATTTCCAAACCCATGAGCATTTTTTTGTAAAGTGCCTGGGTTTTGCATTTTGACTACCAGCAACAGCTTTCACACCATGGAATGGACACCACTCACCGCTCCGGAGCAAATCGAACAAGTTATTCAGCTTTCCCACCAGATTCCCTGTGTCATCTTCAAGCACAGCACCCGCTGTTCCATCAGCACCATTGCACAGCACCGCCTCAAAGGTGAATGGAACTGGACCCCGGAAGAAATACGCACTTTTCACCTGGATGTGATCCGCAACCGCGACATTTCCAATCTGGTAGCGCAACGCTTTGGGGTTTTGCATGAATCACCCCAAATGCTGCTCATCCACAACGGAGTTTGTATTTACCACACCTCCCACATGGATATCTCAGCCGATGATCTCCGGAACCGCCTGGCGATGGATTTGACCAGGCCCTGAAAAGTCATATTCCCTGAAAAGACCATTGACCATCCTGGCTTTTCTCTTTTCTTTTTTTTCTGCCTTCGGGCAAATTGAATTCAAGACCAATCCGGTATTGGCAGCATTTGATGCCATTCCCGTCTCTTTGGAAATGATTGTAAACACACAGTTGGGCCTGGAGCTGGATGGCTGGGTGTTCAGGTAGGGTCCAATTCTCTATTTCACAGCCAGGTATTACCGCAAGCCCACCAACGAAGCGGATGGGTTCTATTTCGGAGCATTCACCGGATGCCTTAAAGGCCGGGACATTTATGGAGATGACGATGGATTCGGGATAGGATTACTCACCGGTTACAAGTATTTGTTCAGTGGCAGTTTTTTGGCGGAGGCTGCAATCGGTGCAGGAGCTGATTTTGCCGACCGCTATCCTGTTTTGCCCTATGCCAAGTTGGTGGTCGGTTACCGGTTCAATTGAATTTTCTCGCTTTCATTTGCTGATCGCGAAATATTTTTAAACCTTTGGTGCATGATACCCTTAGGGGGGCGCAGGTCAGTAGTTCGTTTTACCTGCGTTTCGTCAATTTCAAATCATTAACTCTTTAACCCAAATTCCCATCCAATGAAAAAACTATCTGCACTCGTCATTTTCCTGGCCTGTTTCAAAATCGCCAATGCACAATTTGAAATAAAATCCAATCCCGTAGCCATTCTTTTCAACGTAGTGCCTGTGTCGGTGGAATACCTCATCAACGAATCCTGGGGAGTGGAACTGGACGCCTTTGTGACTCCTGGTGGAGGCGCCTTGTACTTTTCCGGAAAACACTATTTCAACCCTTCCGTGGGGGCAGATGGATTCAACCTTGGAACTTTCGTAGGTGGTGTTGGCGGAGATGGAGACTCGGGTTTTGGACTGGGGTTCTTCGTCGGGCACAAGACCGTTTCAACAAAAAATGTCTTGATGGAACTTGCCGTGGGTTTAGGCCGGGATTTCACAGATGAAATCGGTTTCTTGCCCTATGGAAAGCTCCATGTGGGTTATCGCTTTGGAGGCAACTAAGATGAACGGCCCTTTACTCACAAATTGAGCAAAGGGCCGTTTCTTATTTCAATTGTTCCGTTCCGGAACCATCAATTCGCAACCACGCCGATGGCCGCACCGCCACCTGCAGCAAGGTTCACCTCGATCACGTCGCCTTTTTTCACTTCAACGGTTCTGATGTTCACCGGGTAGGGGTTGTCTTTCCAGTGGGCGCCTTCGCCATCTTCGTAAATGGTGGCGGTGTAGGTCTTGCCGTCGTCCAGGAAGTCCAGCTTCAGGTCAAAGGACCTGGCTTCCTCGTCGGTGATGGAGCCGATCCACCAGTTGTCGGAATTTTTATCCTTCCTTGCAATGCCGAGGTGGTCGCCCACAGCGGCGTGCAGCACTTTGGTGTCCTGCCAGTCCACCGGCACATCTTCGATGAACTTGAATACGTCCAGGCGCTTTTCGTAATTCTGAGGCAGATCGGCGGCCATTTGCAGCGGGCTGTACATGGTGACGTACAGCGCCAGTTGTTTGGCCACGGTGGTGTGCACCACTTCGGTCTTTTTCGGGTCGTAGGCACTCATGCGTACCTCAAAAATGCCCGGGGTGTAATCCATGCCCCCGCCTTTGATGCGGGTGAAAGGGAGGATGGTTTCGTGTTCGGGCGGGTTGCCGGCGCTCCAGGCGTTGAACTCGTTGCCCCTGGCTGCCTCGGCTGCCCACCAGTTCGGGTAGGTGCGCATTTGCCCGAAGGGGCGAACGGATTCATGAGAATTGACGGCGATCTTGTATTTGGCCGTGGTTTCCGCCACACGGCGAAAGTGATTCACCATCCACTGGCCATCGTGCATTTCGCCTTTTGGGATAATCCTTCCGACGTAACCCGTTTTCACGGCATCCATCCCGTGGTCTTTCATGAACTGATAGGCGTCTTCCATCTGGCTCTCGTAATTGGGCACTGCCGAAGAAGTCTCGTGGTGCATGATGATCTTCACGCCTTTGTCGGCAGCGTATTTTGAGAGGAAGTCTATGTCGTAGTCGGGGTAGGGGGTGGTAAAACTGAAAACCGAGTCAATCCACTTGCCGAACCAGTCTTCCCAGCCGATGTTCCAGCCCTCCACCAATACGCCGTCAAAGCCGTGCTCAGCGGCAAAGTCAATATAGCGTTTGGTGTTTTCGGTGGTGGCGCCGTGCTTTCCGGAGGGCGTGCGGTTGGTGGCCGAGCTCATGTCCTGTGAGCCGTACATGTCCCAGGTGCTGATACCCACATGCATTTCCCACCAGATGCCGACGTACTTCTGCGGTTTTATCCAGGAAACATCGTCCAAAACACAGGGGTCGTTGAGGTTGAGAACCAGGTTTGATCTGATGATGCCTGCGGCGTCTTCTGCCAGGGTGATGGAGCGCCAGGGCGTCTTGAACGGCACTGTGTTTACGCTTTTGACGGAAGAGTGTTCAGAAGGGATGAGTTGGGAATTGAACAACAGATTTTCCCGGTCAATGTGCAAGTGCATGGCGGGATAGTCCCACAGTGCAGCTTCGTGGATGAGCAGGTGGGTGCCGTCGTCCATCATTTGGATGAAGGGCGTTTTTACGGAGTGAACATCCACAATGCGTTGGGTGTGAATGGGGGTCTCGGCTTCGTTGTAAGGCGTTCCGTCAATCTCGCTGATTTTGGAGGTGGAATAGACGTGCTCGTTGCTGTCCCAGTCGCCGGGTATCCACCAGGATTTGTTGTCGGCAGTCATCTGAAACTGACTGAGTTCATCCATCACCACCAGGGTGTCCAGTCCTTCCTGTTCCGGAATTTCATAGCGGAAGCCGATGCCGTCATCGAAAGCCTTGAAATAGAGGTTCATTTTTTGACCGTCGGCATTCGCCAAATGGAGGGTCAGCTCATTGAAGTTTTCCGCAATTTCGGCGTATTCCCCGTAAGGCGGTTTCCACGAGCCGCTGTAGCTCCTGGTCTCAGTGTTCGTCATCTTAAAACCGTCTTTGAAATTCTGTTCCTGAATATCGAGGCCGAGCAGGGACTTGCCCACCACGGGTTTGCCATTGAAACTGACGCTGTACCAGGGCTGGCCGTTATCGCTCAATCCGGTTTCTATGGCCACATTGCCACCCGGCGACGAAACGCTCGTCGCAAGGTCCGCTTCAGGCTGGCAGGCTGCCAGTATTGCGACGAAAAGAAAAAGAAGTTGTTTGTGCATGTTGGAAGTTTTTAAATGTTGAGACTTTGTGGCAATATCTGGTTGAGCGGATGCAAGATAGGACTATGAGCCTTCCAGCTATTTGATTTTTATTGAAAAGTGCTCTTGTTGGTTCAGAGGGACCTGCACCGGAGGTTGAGAGGAGTTCAGAGGGCACTTTTTGCAGTGCACTCATCCCGGCGGACGTCGGAACAATTCCTCATTAAAAGCATCCGACTGTCCCCGTGGAATACTCAGCGACTGGAATTCGGCACCTTTGAGCATTTTGGCGATATATACGATCTGGCCGGTGTGGTAGGCATAGTGCGTCAGTTGGCGGTTGAGGGCTTCCAGTACCGTGTGCGGCTCATTCCGGATTTTCACTGTGCGGTCAAGGTCTTCATCGGTCAGTGGTTCAATGGCATCGAAGAGGCATTGCCAGCCCTTTTCCCAGTAGGCCATCAACTGCTCACGGCTGCTGAAGTCGTCGTCAAATTCCGATTCCCGGTTTCGCCAGGATTTTTCACCGTCTTCTGTCAGAAAATTGGTGAAGCGTGAGATCATATTGCCGGCCATGTGTTTGGCGAGGGTGGCTACATTGTTGGAATGTTCATCCTTGCGCCAATGCATTTCCTGGTCGTCGAGCTGGGCCATGGCCCGCTCTGAAAGTGTTTTGTAATTGCGGAAGAGCTTGCGGAGATTGTCTGTGTATTTAGTGGCCATTTTCAGAATGAATAATTGTGAAATTATGGCCCCCAAATTACACAGGATTTGGGCATCAGCAATGCCAACAAATGTTTTTGAATAAAGCTGCGTTCGACCCCAAAAAGCAAGGAGCATGGTTGAAGGACCAAGTGTGTGCCAGGCAAAAAAATAATAGGATTACATCGACTGGTTAGGGGGATAGAACAACGACATATACTCAAAACGAGGTGGTTTGGGACGGGATTCGGGATTCGGGAGCCAAACTCCCAACCCCTACTGAAGTTCAAAGCTGAAATTTTCCCAAACTACTTCGACTTGGGTAAAGTATTAGGAGGGACAATGTTTAATAATGAGGAAGATCCGTGTTTCTAAAGGAATTATTTGTCTCGTTTTTCACAATTGATGATTCTGGGGCTGGCAAGAGAAACCGCTTTTAAGCATGCCCGAAATCTCGTATTGAAACAAATGTGCAAGCTTTTGGAACATTTCTACACCATTGCCTTCTTGTGAATCAGCACTTTTGTGATGTGCAACAAATGTTTTTGAATGAAGCTGCGTTCGACCCCAAAAGCAAGGAGCATGGTTGAAGGACCATGCTCTTTTTCGTCAAACGCATCATTGCGAAGCCGTAAGTACCTTGTCAAACTTGTTCAACTGGTTGTAGGGGATGCCGGGCCATTTGTGATGGATCACATGGTGGAGGCAGCCTTCTCCGACCCGCCGGCCGTGCATGGCTGAGAACACCCATTTAAAAATCCCGGGAACTTTTGAAGAGAATCCCGGCCGGAAGACGAATGGCTGATGAATGACCCATGAAAAGACAAACCAGGCAAAGAAGCCAACTGTACGCATGGCAATGAACACACCGAAGAACTTCGCCCAGCCGAAGAAATACACATAGCCGGTCAGGATGGGTGCATACATGAGAAAACGGATCAACCGGCTGCGGGTCAGGTTGCCATCACGGATGTCCAGAATGAATTGCACCTCTTCGTAAAAAAGACAGGAAAAGAATACGCTTAAAAATCCCCCTGATTCATACAGGCTGTGAGGATCGTTTTTACTGTCAAGAACTCCGTCTTTTTCATTCACATGCGTGGCATGGTGGATCAAATGTTTTCTTTTGATGGAATCGTGTGGTTCATCCCAGGGTGTGACCACCACCGCCAGGTTTTCTGACAACCAGTCCCAGAAACGGGGCAATCGAATTTTGTGATCGGCATGGTACCGATCGTGATTGCCAATGAAAATCCTCATGGCAATGGGATAAAATATGAGCATGAAAACCGGCCAGTTGATCACATCCAGGCTGAAAAGCGCAATATCGGCCAATAAAGGAATGTGGAGTAACAGCAGTTCTGTATCTATCGCTCTTTTGGTTTCAGGAATGTAGTTGACCTTTTGATCGCCAATCCTTACCGAAACCGACCGCTGTTGAGGAGGGGATGAATTTTTCATGGTAATCAGAATTGATTTCACCGTTTTGAACGAAGCAAGGTAAAAACTTTACCCACAATTTTGAAATGGCTGCTCCCGATCATTCTGCCCTGCCCGCAATGGTTGAATAATCCCGGGCTTGCGTGTATGGCAGGATTGTACGGGGTGTTGATAATAATTGGTGCCTCCCCCCCAAGGTTAAGCACCAATTTCAGCAAGTTTGTTGAGTGCTCTAATCCTCATTGCGGACCACCATTTTCCGGGGCAGTTCGAAGGATTGTGAGAGCAAGATATCTGAACCCGAAGCGCCAATTTTTACACTGTAGGTGCCGGGTTCGGCCACCCATGCCTTTACTTCCGGATCAAAGCTGCACAGGTCTCCTGGGGTCAAAACAAACCCGAGGGTTTGCTGCTCACCGGGTGCCAGCAGTTTGGTTTTACCGAAGGCACGCAGTTCCATTGCCGGCTTTTCCAATTTGCCCGAAGGGGCAGAAAGATAAAGCTGTACGGCTTCTTTGCCTGTTGTTTTGCCGGTGTTGGTGATGGTGACGGAAACCTCGAGCCGGTCTTTGAAAGTGCTTCCGCTCAGTTGCAGGTTTTCATAGGCGAAGCGGGTGTAAGACAGGCCAAAGCCAAAGGGCCAGGCCGGCTCAATTCCACGACTCAGGTAATGGCGGTAACCCACAAATATCCCCTCACCGTATGTTACTTCCGCTTCTTTACCCATGACGATGGGGCCCATCATTTTCACTTTGCCGTTGGGGACTTCTTCTCCGGGAAACCACCTGGCACTGGGTACATCCTCATAGGCTACCGGAAAGGTGGTGGGCAATTTACCCGAGGGGTTCACTTTGCCGGTGAGTACATCCGCCAGTGCGTTGCCGGCTTCCTGACCTCCCTGCCAGGGCAGTACAATGGCATCCACCATGTCTCGCCAGCTGGCCGTTTCGATGACATTGCCGATGTTCAGCACCATAACCACCTTCTTGCCGGCTTTGTGGTAGGCTGCGGCAACGGTGGCGATCATTTCCTTTTCGGCATCCGTGAGGTAAAAATCGCCTTCCAGTTGCCGGTCCTGAAATTCACCGGAATTGCGCCCCAGGGTGATGAGGGCAATGTCTGTTTTCTGTGCCAGCGGAGCAACATCATCCATGCTCAATGGCATTTCAGGAAGTGGCGGCTGCAATTCAAAGAAAAACCGTTTGGGTGGGCGCTGGGCTTTTTCAGCCTCAATGTATGCTTCGTAAGTGCTTTTCAGTTCGGCTTCCACTTTGTAGCCGGCATTTTCGAGGCCCTGAACCAGGGAGATGGTGTATGCCTCGTTAACATCGCCGCTGCCGGTGCCTCCGGCTATGAAGTCATACGAACCAATGCCAAACGCCGCTATTCGCACATCAGGGTCGGTAATGGGCAGGGCACCTTCATTCTTCAGCAAGACCGTGCCTTCTGCGGCTGCCTGGCGAGCCAGTTGGGCGTGCGCTTCCAGGTCGGGTTGGTCGCTGTAAGGGTAATTTTGGTAAGAAGGTGATTTCAGTACCAGTTGGAGGACCCTTAAAACATTGGCGTCGAGAATTTTTTCGTCTAAAACGCCATTCTTCACCGCCTCCAGAATGGCTTGCCTTTGCGGCGGTGTGCCGGGCATGAGCAGATCGTTGCCGGCTTGCATCTGGACAATGGGATTTTCACCGGCAAACCAGTCGGTGACCACCAGCCCCTCAAAACCCCATTCATTTCGGAGAATATCTGTCAGCAACAACTTGTTTTCAGAACAGGTGGTTCCGTTGATGGCGTTGTAGGCGCTCATAATGGTCCAGGGTTGGGCCTCTTTGACCACAATTTCAAATCCCTTCAGGTAAATTTCCCGAAGGGCCCGTTCATCAATTTTTTCATTGACCAGGGTTCGGTTGGTCTCCTGGTTGTTGGCGGCGTAGTGCTTTGCAGAAGTACCCACACCGTTTGACTGGACACCTCTGATCATGGCCGCAGCCATTTTGCCGCTCAAAAGCGGGTCTTCGGAATAGTATTCGAAATTGCGCCCGCCGAGCGGATTGCGGTGGATGTTCATTGCCGGGGCAAGCAGCACATCCACCCCGTATTCTTTCACTTCTTCCCCCATGGCTTTTCCGACTTCCTCTGCCAACTCCGTATTCCACGAAGAAGCCAGCAAAGTGGCCACCGGAAAGGCGGTGCAGTAATACCTTTGTTTGGAACTGTCCCGGATGGGTTCTATGCGCAAGCCCGCCGGGCCATCCGCCATGACGATGGACGGAAGCCCCAGACGATCAACAGCACGGGTGCTGCCTGCTGCCCCTGGCACTTTGTCTTTTCCTTCGGCAACCAGCAGGCCGGGAATGTTCATCCCATTGCCGACGACGAGGTTGACTTTCTCTTCCAGGCTAAGCCGGGATAAGATCTCACGGGCTTTGTCGCTGCCATTGTTTTGTCCGAAGGAAGAAGGCATACTGATCAGCATTGCGACGAAAAGTGCCAGGGCATGAAGATGAGTTTTCATGTACATTGAATTTGAATGATGCGAAAGGGATGATTGGCCGTCAGGGCAACCGAAAGCAATTGGTCGTAAATGGACAGGGAAATCTGGTTCTACCGGCAGTGCCCTGCAAATGAAACGAAAGCCGGATGCAATTGCAAATGCACCCGGCTTTTTGTCAGTTGGTTTCCCGATGATCAGCTGTTTTTGAGGGCAGCCTGGGCTGCGGCCAGCCGGGCTATTGGCACCCGTGGTGCCGAACAGGAAACGTAATCGAGGCCTATCTTGTCGCAAAACTCAATGGATGCGGGATGGCCACCCTGCTCTCCGCAAATGCCCACTTTCAGGTCGGGCCGGGTGCGTCGTCCCCAGGTTACGGCTATGTCCATCAGCTTGCCAACGCCCATGGTGTCGAGCACCTCGAAGGGGTTGTCGTGCAGCACGTTGGCCTGTTGGTACAGCGGCAGGAACTTGTTCTCCGCATCCTCCCGGCTGAAGGAGAAGGTGGCCTGGGTGAGGTCATTGGTGCCAAAGGAGAAAAACTCGGCCACTTTTGCCAGGTCGTCAGAGCGCATGCAAGCCCTTACCACCTCGATCATGGAGCCGAATTTCACGTTTACCTCAAAGCCGTATTGGTCAATGACTTCGGTCCGCACTTCGTCAAGGAGCTCTCTTACATGCTCCAGCTCACGGGCGGTGCATACCTGCGGCACCATGATCTCCGGTTTAACTTCCACCCCTGCTTTTTTGCATTCTGCAACGGCCTCCAGCACGGCTCTGATCTGCATTTTGTAAATCTCCGGATAGGTCAGTCCCAGCCGCACACCGCGGTGCCCCAGCATGGGGTTCACCTCGTGCAATTCCCTGATTTTGCGCAGCATGCGTTGTTTCTTCAGCAAGGCTTTGTCCACGAGGTCGGCGCCGTGCTGGTCGAAAGGTTCCGGATAGTGCTTTTTGAGGTCTTCTTCGGCCTGCAACAGCCGGAGGCTTCCGTAGAGGTTGTTCACACCTTCAATGGTGTTTTTCAGGTGCTGAAGGTGCGCTATCTCTGCTTTGAGCTCTTCTTCTGCAGGCAGGAACTCGTGGATGGGAGGGTCGAGCAGGCGGATGGTTACCGGATTGGGCGACATGACCTCGAGCAGCTCTTTGAAGTCCTGGCGTTGCATGGGCAGCAGGCGGTCCAGGGCTTCCTGGCGTTCTTCCAGGGTGTCGGCCAGGATCATGTCAATGACCACCGGAAGGCGGTCCACAGCATTGAACATGCGCTCCGTGCGGCAAAGGCCGATGCCCATGGCGCCGTAATCCAATGCCCTTTTGGCGGCGGGCGGGGTGTCCACGTTGGCCATTACTTTGAGTCGGGCCACTTCGTCGGCCCAATTGAGCAGGGTGCGCAATTCGGGGCTGAATTCCGGGTCAACGGTAGGGATGAGGCCCTGGTAAACGTTGCCCGTGCTGCCGTCAATGGTGATGTAGTCGCCTTCGTGCAGCACCTTTTCACCGATAACGGCCCGGCGCAGTTTCACATCCACAAAGATGCCTTCAGCGCCGGCAACACAAGGTTTGCCCATGCCCCTTGCCACCACGGCGGCGTGTGAGGTTTTACCGCCCCGGCTGGTCAGGATGCCTTGCGAAGCGAAGAAACCATGAATGTCTTCGGGTTTGGTCTCCTCCCTTACCAGGATCACCTTCTCCCCGGCTTTGCCAAGGGCTTCGGCCCGGTCGGCATCAAACACCACATGGCCCGAAGCAGCCCCCGGAGAGGCGGGTAGTCCGGTAGCCAGGGGTTCTGCCTTGTATGCCGGATCCAGCCTGGGGAAGAGCAATTGCTCGAGCATGCCCGGCTCCACCCTGAGCAGGGCTTCATTCCGGGTGAGGATCCCCTCGTTGCACATATCCACGGATGTGCGCACCCGGGCCACGGCGTTCATCTTGCCGTTTCTGGTTTGCAGGCAGTAGAGGGTGCCTTTTTCAATGGTGAACTCAAAATCCTGCACTTCTTTGTAGTGGGCTTCGAGTTTGTTGCGGAGTTCCTGAAGTTGGCGGTAGATTCCAGGCATCTCCTTTTCGAGTTCTGCGATGGGTTTTGGGGTGCGTATGCCGGCCACCACGTCTTCGCCCTGGGCGTTGGTGAGGTACTCACCGAAGAGCACGTTTTCACCAGTGCCGGGGTCGCGGGTGAAGGCCACGCCTGTGGCGCTGTCGTCGCCCATGTTTCCAAAGACCATCGTCACAATGTTGACGGCGGTACCATTGGCCATGTCCGGGGTGATATTGAACTGCTTGCGGTAGTCAATGGCACGTTTGCCCATCCAGGAATTGAACACCGCTTTGATGGCGATTTCCAGTTGTTCGTAAACATCTTCGGGGAAAGGCCGGCCGGTTTCAGCTTTAACGATTTCGAGGAAGCGCTCACTGATCTTTTTCATGTGTTCGGTCTTCAGGCCAATGTCCACGGCTACGCCGGCTTCGCGCTTCACGGCTTCAAAAGCTTCGTCGAAAAGCTCGTCGGGAACCTCCAGTGCAATTTTTCCGAAGAGCTGAATGAAACGCCGCCAGGCGTCATAAGCGAAGCGCTCATTGCCGGTCTGTCCGATGAGGCCTTTGAGCGTCCGGGAGTTGAGGCCCAGGTTCAGGATGGTGTCCATCATGCCGGGCATGGAGATGGCAGAACCCGAACGAACCGATACGAGCAGGGGATTTCTGGCGTCGCCAAAGCCCTTGCCGGTTGCTTTTTCCAGTTCACCGATGTGGGTGCGTACTTCCTCCATCAACCCAGCTGGCAATTGCCGCTGAGGGTGGTTGAGGTAGGCAAGACAAGCTTCGGTACTGATCACAAAACCCGGGGGTACATTCAATCCGATTTGCGTCATTTCACAAAGGTTGGCGCCTTTGCCGCCCAGCAGTTGTTTGTTTTTTCCATCTCCTTCGTGAAATGAGAAAACGAATTTTTTATGTCCGGTTGAATCGGGTTTCTTTTCAGGAGAGACAATTACATTTTCCATAGGTCAGAAATTTTGAACAAAACTGACCTCCCTCATTTCGCATTGTAATGACCTCTGTCATCCCCCCGGGTGCGATAAATCAAGCATTGCAGGCACCCGGTTAACTGAGAATTCGGAATTTCGCCCCCAAACCCCAAACCCTACACCCTACACCCTACACCCTACACCCTACACCCTAAACCAACATGTCTCTCAACCTCAGTGCAATGCGTGAAGAGTTCCTCAGCGAGGGACTGAACCGGGAGGACCTGGACCCCAACCCGTTTCTTCAGTTTGAGAAATGGTTCAAACAGGCAGAACAGGCCCAATTGCGCGAACCCAATGCCATGGTATTGTCAACCGTATCGGCGGAAGGGCAACCCTCTGCTCGGGTGGTACTGCTGAAGTTTTTCGACGAAAACGGATTTGTGTTTTACACCAACTACACCAGCCGCAAGGCCAGGGATATGGCCGCCAACCCCAAAGTATCGCTTCTCTTTCCGTGGCTGGACCTGCACCGCCAGGTGAAAATCGAGGGGCATGTGGAAAAGGTGAGCACAGCCGAGAGCCTGAAGTATTTTATGAGCCGGCCCCGGGGAAGCCAGTTGGGGGCCTGGGTGAGCAACCAGAGCAGTCCCATCACCTCCCGCCAGTTGCTCATGATGAAGTTTGAGGAAATAAAAAAGAAATTTGCCAATAAACAGGTGCCACTGCCCGATTTCTGGGGCGGGTACAGGGTCATCCCTACCGCCATCGAATTCTGGCAAGGCCGGGAAAACCGCCTTCACGACCGATTTGAGTACCGCCTTGCCAATGCCGGTGCCTGGGAAATTCAACGCCTGGCACCGTAGCCAGGGATGAGGGATGAGGGATGATCCCGACATTCGTCGGGAGAGGGATGAGGGATGAGGAATGAAAAGGGGCTAGCTCCTCCAAACTCTACTCCCTAAACTCTACACCCTACACCCTCAAAACCACAGAGTTGAACAGAGTTAAAAACAGAGTTGAACAGAGTAGCGCTTCCAGACCCTACACTCTACTCCCTACTCCCTACTCCCTACTCTATAAAACCACAGAGTTGAACAGAGTAGCACTTCCAAACCTCCCTACTCCCTACTCTATAAAACCACAGAGTTGAACAGAGTAGCACTTCCAAACCCTACTCCCTACTCCCTACTCCCTACTCTATAAAACCACAGAGTTGAACAGAGTAGCACTTCCAAACCCTACTCCCTACTCCCTACTCCCTACTCTTTAAAACCACAGAGTTGAACAGAGTAGCACTTCCAAACCCTACACCCTACACCCTACACCCTACACTCTACTCAACCACCACATTGTCAATTCTGAAAGAAGTAGTCAGGCCCGAGTTGGCGCTTCCCACGTATTTGAAGCCGATGAAAACGGTTTCGCCTTGCCAGGGAGAGAGGTCAATGTCACCGGAGGCAACCCATTCGTGGTCGGGGGTGCTTTGGTTGGCCAGGGTAGCTTGCAGCGGTTGCCAGGTAGCCAGGTTGGGGTCGCATACGAAGTCGGTGCTGATCCAGACGCTGAGGCCGTCGTGGGTCCAGAAGGCCTTGGCGCTGTCGAAGGTCAGCACTTTGGGTGCGTCAATGACGATGCCGGGCGTTACCAGCCAGCTTTCCATTTCCGGAGCGGAGTCGTTGAAGGCGGTGGCCTGGGTGTAAACATTGCCGTCGAACTCTTTGTAAATCCAGAGTCGGGAGCCTTTGGTGGCAATGTTGGTCCAGCCGTTCAGTTCCACGTTGTCGTTGTTGTTGCCACTTTGGAAATCCTCGTCAATGGCATCCACTTCCACCACGGTGGTTCCGGCACAGGGGTCGAAAGAGCAGCGGTCGCCGTCCATTTGGAGGTCGTCCAGTGAGCGGATAAAAAACTGAAAATCATTGCGGAACACACTCAGCACCCCTACAAAGGTTCCGCCGCCGTTGGGAACCGGAGCTCCGGCAAAGGAAGCATAGCCACTGGTTCTGACGATGACCTGGTTCATGGCACAATCCTCCAGGTAGCGGTTGTAAGACGTGCGGGTAATGGGATCGGCGAAAGTGCGGGAGGTGTCGGAGGTGATGAACTGCACCTCGTCCAGTTGGATCAGGGTGCTGACATCGTCCATGTTCAGGTCGGTGATTTTTTTCACCTTCGGGGCTGGCGCCCCAACTTTTTTTCCTTTCACCAGGTGGTCGGTAACGGTGATGATGGGCCCCAGTGAGAGGTCTTCAGAGATGTAACCGCCCAACTGCACCAGGTTGTTGTCGTCACCGAGTACCAGGCCTTTGCACTTCACATACACCTGCCTGCCGATGGGGTAGAGCACATAGCTGTCGGCAATATCGGTTAGTATTTCAATGCCGGCTGTTTCGTCCTGAAGAACAAAAGTTCTGAACCAGTTGCCGGAGGCGTCGTCAGCCACCACCACACCTCCAATGACGATGTCTTCATCAATGGTCTCATAGCCGCCGGATGTGTGCAGGGCTTTGAAATCCTTGATGGTCATGGTAGGGGTCAGTCCCGGGTCCACACCGTCCACAGGCGGCGTGTCAAAGTCTTCATCCAGACAGGCTGTGAAGCCCCCCATTAGCGTAATTGCGAAGAAAAAAGCGAAAAATTTTCTGGTATTCATCGGTTGAATGTTTTTCTGATGTTTTTGGCTGCACCGGTTTTGGCTGCGCCTGATTATAGAGGATTATGGAGGATTATGAGGATTATGGAGGATTATGAGGATTATGGAGGATTATGAGGATTATAGAGGATTATGAGGATTATGGAGGGTTGTGAAGGATTATGCAGAAATCCTCAGTTCTTCAAATCCTCAGTTCTTCAATTCCTCAGTTCTTCAATTCCTCAGTTCTTCAGTTCTTCAGTTCCCCGTCTGGCCTGGCGTCAGCCGGACAGGCTCAATTCCTCAATTCCTCAATTCCTCACTTCCTCGATTCCTCAAAACCTCAATGCTCCCATCACAAAGAAGTTGGTGCCGTAGGCGTAGAAGTACCTCGGACCAAAAACGTTGAGGCCGGTGCGTTCCACATCCTGGCGTTCGAAGCGGAGCTGTTCGTAGCCACCGGTGATGACTTCTTCGTTCAGCAGGTTGGTCACACCGCCGGTGAGGTAGAAAAAGGTTTTCCGGTTGATTTTGAATGACTTATAGGCAAACAGGTCCACCGTGAAGCGATCCGGCACACGGGTTTGATTCACGATCTGGTTGTAGAATTCCGAGCCCTGTTCCAGTCCGAAGACCTGGTCTGCCGTCCGGCGTTCCGGACTGAAATCAATGTAGTTTCTGTCGAAATAATTCACCGTTACACTTGCCGACCAATATTTGGGCGAGCGGTAGTCGAGCCCGAGGCTGACAGCCGTTTGCGGCGTGCCGGGCACATAGAAATTCTTGATGTAGATGGTGCCCCGGTCCTGGATGATGCCGTCGTCGTCCTGGATGAAGATGCCGTTGGGGCGGGAAGTGTAGATGTACTCTCCGATGCTGGCGGCGCCGTTGAGCGTGAGGGTGGGGGAGAGCTTGGCAGAAAGCGCCATTTCCACCCCGGCGTGCCGGCGGTCCAGTCCGGTGAGGATGTAGGTTCCGAAATTGGAAATATCGCCGGGCAGGAAAAAGCGGTTGATCTTCAGGGCGTCGTTGATCTGGGCATAGAAGAAGGTGGCCCGGGCTTTTACCGAAGGAGAGCGAAGCTGATAGCCACCCTCGGCAGCGTAAACTTTTTCATTGGTCAGATCCGGCACCAGTTGGTCCCGTTGGCGGGGAGAGGCGTAGGCATCCCGTGGATTGGGCGGCCGGGTGATGAAAGCCAGGTTGCCGTAGAGGTAGTTGCGACCGTCAATTTTGAAGGTCAGGCCCCCTTTGATGCCCATGTTGCTGAACTCCTGTTTTTCCGACTCGCCGAAAGAACTGTCCGGGAAGCGCCCCGTGCGGTAGTTGCCGTTGCGCCAGAAAGTTGTTTTGGAGAAAGAGGCCGTTGCGAAGAAATCAATTTTTCGGTAGGTGAATTGACCTTGCAACCAGTAGCCGTTTTTGCGGGCGTTGATGTCGTAATCCCAACCGTAGGTATCACCCTCTCTGACCACCACTTCGGGGTCGTTGAGGTTGTTCTTCGCAAAATCTACATCGGTGCCATCCTCCAGCGCAAAGCGGTTGAGGTTGACGTAGTAATCCCCGCCCAGGAGGTCTGTCAGTTCTTTGAAATAATGGGTGCTTTCGCTTTGGTACTGCACCCCGAAATTCAGCGTCAGGTGGTCCGACACCACGTTCTGGTAGATGCTGTTGGCGTTGATCTTACGGGTATCCGAGCGGTTGTTGGCAATGACGTACTGCGACCAGATGCCAGGGGTGTCTTCCCAGCTTTGGCCATTCATGGCATTGGCTTCGTAAAGCTGGTCCCATTGAATTTGCAGCAGGTCGGGGTTGTCGCGGTACAGGTTGGTGATCTCCTCTGCCACTGCGCTGCTTTCCAAAGCAAAATAGCTGGGCAATTTTCTATAGTAGTCGGCCCGGGGGTCGGGGGCGTTGAACCAGTCAAGACCCGTGCGGCCATACCTGCCAAACTGCGTTCCGACCGTAGTGGTCAATGAAGCGTTTTCGGTCATCTGCCAGTCGTGCCGGAGAATGACCAGGGGCTGGTGGGCGTTTACCACCCTTGCATTTCGTTTTTTGCCTTGCTGATAACCCCAGTTCGGGTTGTAAAACTTGGTGCCTGCCAGGTCGTTCACTTCCTCTGTGGCCGCACCTTGCTGGCCCCGGCGCACCGGAGCACCCAGGGTGGTCAGGTTGAGCAGGTGGCGCTTGCCCAGCTTTCGGTCAACAGAGGCAAACCAGGCCCAGGCGTTGTAAAAAGTGCCTGGTACATAGCCCTCCTTGGCCAGGCGGCGGCTGCCCGAAAACGAGAAAGCCCAACCCGAAGGCTGCATCCCGGTGCTCCAGGTTCCCATCCAGCGGTGCGAGTAACTGCGGTTGGAAAACAGGTAAGAAAAGCGGCGTTGTTTGCGCTGTTCGCTGGCACGGGTGTCAAAGGCCGTCACCCCTCCCAATCCGCCGAAGCTGTAGGCGTTTGCGCTCATATCTATGGTGCTTTCCCGGTTGCGGGTCACGTCGTTCAGGCCGCCCCAAACACTCCAGTACACAGCATCGTTGTCGAGGTTGGTGACGGGCATGCCGTTGAAAAACACCTCTGTTTCGTTGCGGTAGCCCCGGATGTCGAAACCGCCATTGCTGAGGTTAAAAGCGGCGGCAGCTATGAACGGATCCCGGGAAGCCGAAAGGATGCCGCTGATGTTTTCGCTCTCGATGTCTCCTCCATCTTCGCCTTCCGGCAATGTGATTACAGGGATGCGGTCTTCACCGGTGATCTGGTTGAGGTCCAGCGCCTCCGGGGTGAGCAAGATGCTGCCCAGGTCCACCTCTTTGTTTGCCGTCGGCAAAATGACGACGGAATGATCCCGGTAACCGGCGGCTTTGAAATTGACATTCAGGTTTTCTCCTTCGGCCTTCACGGCCAATTCAAAGCTGCCGTCAGCAGCAGCGTAGGTCACCGCAGCACCCACACTCACCTCCACGGCCCCAACAGCCAATCCACTGTTGGCATCCAATACCTGGCCTTTGATGGTGATAACCTGGGAAATGGCTTGTGCCGAGAAGAGCAGGGCGAGCAGGCTCAAAAAGCAGATTCTTTTCATAAACTCTTTTTTCGGACGGCAAAGGTAGCACGATCGGGCAGAGATTCTAATGGTGTGGAGAAAAATTAGGCGATGGGGTAAGGTGCGGGACAATGGAGCCAGGACACAGAGTGCTTTCAATGCCTAATTGGAATTTGCCTAAGCCAAAATATCTAAAACTGGACTTGAGGATAGAAAGTCCTGATTCGCTTCGCAAATCAGATCGTCTCAAGTGTGTTGACGTGACTACTGCAGCTATAGCAATCGCTGATTAAAAGATGTTGTTTTGAATCCTCCAGTCATCACTTAATATCTTATTACAATCATCCTCTGTCAAAAGAAACCATTCTCCTGTTTTTCTTTTAGTTTTGAAATATTCGTGAATTGTTTTTTCGGTTTTTGGGCTGCTTGCTATAAAACATCCTATGAAATCTATAGGTTCGGGGTTTCCCGTTTGGAGGGATGAAATTCTTTGCTCAACAACTTGCCTGTCAGAAAGAGAAGCTTTTTTTTTGGTCCACCCTATTTTGTAGTTATTTGAATTGCGCTGTCTCACAAGATAAACCAATCCTTTTGGATTGTCATCCTTTAATAGTTTATAGATGCTTTTATTGTTATAGTTCTTGTAGTTATACAGCCACTTGTTCCATAAGTCTTTGTCTGATTCTGCTCTATTAAGTGTGTCATTTTCTGCCTCTTTCAGCATGGTTTTAATCTTTGAGATTGTCATTGACTCATCGTTCTTATAATATTCTTCAAGTTTTTTTTGACTTCTATCTACGATTAAAAGCCAATCTAGTTTTGTGAAATATGCTGCTCTTATTTTTATTTGAGGGGCATATTCTATCCCAAAGCCAGAAGGCTTTATTTTGAATCTGTGAATAAATGGGTCCTTCAAGTGTTTAGGAGGGTGGCAATTGACATAATCTAATGATGCCATTTGATATTTAGTTCTGTTGGTTTGGTTTGTGGTTGTTTTACTATGTATTGGTGTAATTGTATGTGATAGCTTTTTGAGATAGAAATTGTTTATTACGTTTTTTACTTCAATGAGCACTGGGGGGTAAACGTTTTCGGATATGTATTCTTGCATCGTTTCGTTGGATGCATATAATGCGGAGATCCAGTTGATTATTTGTTTCTGAATAGTTTGCAAGTCATTGTTTTTTAGCCAGGTATACAAGTATTTACTAATCTCAATAGCGAAAATTTTCCACGAAATTGAGGTGAATTCAAATTTAGCTGTGTTTATAGCTTTGTGCAGCTCTTCAACAATCAACCATTCTCTTTCATCTTCAGGAAGCAAACTTCTATAAAGTGTATTAGTTCGAATTTGTTGGATATTTTTAATCCTTTCAAGGAAATCTTCTTTTTTCAGTTTGGACTCTAGGTGGATAAACGGATTCGTCAAGGTGATTTTTTCCATCGTTAACTTGCTTTTAATAGCTTAAAGGCTACTGAACATAATCCTGTTATTGGGGGTTAAGATGCAAACGTTAATTCATTGCATTGTCAAAGATACATAGTTAATTCCGTTTTTTATTACACGAACATAGTGTATTTGTTTCACTTGTTCTTATTTTGCTATGTTTGAGCTCAATTGTTAACTCATTTGTGCTCACCAAGGCAGTTCCAAACCCCTTACCTCCTCTTCATAAAAGACCTCTAATTTCCGTGTTTCCTCACCGGTGAACGGCTTTTAACACTCCTGATGTTTTACTCCAATTGGCACATGCTTCTGTAGCCTGGAATGACTATTGAGACTGCCTCATAACTGAGGCAAAAGAAAGGGCTTTTTGTGGCTGGTTTTGATCGCAATGCAGGATTTGATTTATCCGGTTCATCAGCATTGCCCTGGTGCGAACATCCTCCCGGGTTCACCGGCTCCGAATACCTTCAAAAGCCCTGGCTTCATGGTATTTTCCCATCAGCCGGCCTGAATCCAGTGGAATCTTGGCTATCATGCCAGCCTGTCGCTCAACGGCAAGGTCAAACTCAGTGGCTAGCTCCTGGTGAGGGATGTTAAAAAAGTCTCCACTACTTTGAAATTGGTCGTGTCAAGTATCAGCAGCATTAACTTTGCTGTAATACCAAGACCCCATAAGCTCGGATTTTTCGCTCCTCTAACAACACTTCAAACAATCCGATTGGTCAAATTTATTTCCATGAAGAAGATTCGGCAGTGGAGGAGACAAGGAGCAGAAGAACCGGGTGAAAACTCCGGTTTTCTGATCCGGGAGTCCGGGACTTATCTATTTCCCCGGGTCTTGAAGTCCTGGTTGCTGAAAGGTGGATCTTCCGGGATGGTTACAACATTGAATTCAAATTCTGTGGCACGGTGGCATTCATTGCAGGCGCTTGTAAGCGACTTGTAACTCCTGTTGAAAAAAGTGACATTTTCTGACCGGATTGCAGCGTTCACGCTGTCCAGTGAAGGTGTCATCATCCCAATCATCCGGCTTTCCTTGCGCTCCGCCTGGTATTTCCGGATATTCTCTATTGCTTCCATCAATTCGTGGACTTCAAAATCTGCCAGTTTCCAGTTTTCATTTTGCCCTGCAAACCAGAGTTTGTTGTGATGCACCTGTATACTGCCCATGAACTCTCCAAAACCGGGTTTGTAGCTGTCCGCCAATTTTGCCTCCAGGCTGTCCAGGCGGCTTTGCAGAAGTTGGGTGTTATCCACGGGTTGATGGCAGGCTGAAAGTACCAAGGTGAGCGCGAAGAGAAAAAATGGCTTCATGAATAGGAGATTAAGTAATGAGTGGAATTCGAGCATAATTGAGTTTTGAACATTGCAGGTAAATGTAGAGAGATTCCAGAAAGGAATCCGGAATCTGATAGTTTATTGATTGTTAGTAAGCATGGAAGCTGCCAGGATGTTTACCGGAAAGTGGAATTCTTACCTTTGCCCCTCTTTGGGGTAAAGCATTCTGCATGAAACAAACAATCTTTCTTTTTCTGTTTTTGGTTTTGGCGTTTTCTGCCCGTGGGCAGGAGCAGCAGTACAAGGTAGCCTGTATCGGGTTTTACAACTTCGAGAACCTGTTCGACACCCTGGACACACCGGGTAAGTTTGACGAAGAATTCACTCCTGCTGGCACCCGGCTTTGGGACGGGGAGAAGTACCGGGAGAAGCTTCACAACCTTGCGAAGGTGGTTTCTGAACTGGGTACAGACCTCACGCCCGATGGGCCGGCATTGCTGGGTGTGGCGGAAATCGAAAACAGGCAGGTGCTGGAAGATTTCAGCCGGGAACCCGCCATTGCGAAGCGAGCCTACCAGATCATCCATTACGAAAGCCCGGACCGGCGGGGAATTGACGTGGCGCTGCTGTATCAGGCCAAATACTTCACACCGCTGGGCAGTCGTCCGGTGCGGCTGCACATCAAAAATGAGAACGGAGACACGATTTTCACCCGTGAAATTCTGTACGCCACCGGGCTGCTGGATGGAGACACCCTGCATGTGCTGGTGAACCACTGGCCCAGCCGGCGGGGAGGGGAGAAGGCCACCCGGCCGCTTCGGAATGCGGCAGCCCTGCTGAACCGGAACATCCGGGATTCCCTGATCGCACGGAACCCTGCGGCCAAAATCATCGTCATGGGCGATCTGAACGACGATCCCACCAGCCCCAGCGTGGCCAAAGTGCTGTTGGCGAAGCCGAAGAAAAGCCAATTGCGAAAAGGGGATTTTTTCAACCCCTGGCATGCATTTTACAAGCGGGGCATCGGCACGCTGGCCTACCGGGATGCCTGGAGCTTGTTCGATCAGATACTGGTCAGCGAGGGGCTGGTGAATCCCCAAAATCCCGGCTACCATTTTTACAAGGCAAAAGTTTTCAATCCGACCTACCTGGTTCAAAAGACGGGGCAGTTCAAGGGATATCCTTTCCGGACTTTTGATTTCGACAATTACATCCATGGGTACTCTGACCACTTTCCGGTTTGTATATATTTGCTTAAACCGCTCCATTGACCAAAGCGGATCGCAGTGAAATCAAACCGCCAACCACTGGAACTGAACGCAGATTTTAAATACGCACTGGATCTGCTCGGGAAGACCAACCGCAGCCTTTTCCTGACGGGAAAAGCCGGTACGGGCAAATCCACCTTCCTCCAGCTTTTCCGAAGGACGACCAAAAAGAAAACCGTGGTGCTGGCCCCTACCGGCATCGCTGCCCTCAATGTTCAGGGACAAACCATCCACTCTTTTTTCGGCTTCCCCCCCAGGGTCATTTTGCCGAAGGACATCAAAAAAAGCGGCTACCGAAAGTGGTTCAAGGAGATTGAAGTGATGGTCATCGACGAAATCAGTATGGTGCGGGCTGACCTGCTGGACGCCATTGACCGCTCCCTGCAACTGCACCGCGAGAACCCCCTGCCTTTTGGCGGGGTACAGGTGGTCTTCATCGGCGACTTGTTTCAACTGCCACCCGTGGTCGCTTCCGGGGAAGAGCGAATGATGCTGGAAGCGCTTTACGAAACGCCTTACTTTTTTTCGGCGCAGGTGATGAAAAAGGTGGACATGGAGTACATGGAACTTCGAAAAGTGTACCGCCAGGACAACCGCCACTTCCTGCGCCTGCTGGATGCCGTGCGCCTCAACCAGGTGGACTGGGAAGACCTGGAAGACCTCAACACCCGCTTTCAGCCCGCTTTCAAACCCACCAGGTCGTACATCACCCTCTCGCCCTACAACAGGGTGGTGGACCGCATCAATCAACGGGAACTGGCGAACCTTTCCACACCTGAATACATCTTCAGCGCAACGGTGGAAGGGAGCTTCGATCCCCGACTGTATCCCGCCGATTTTCAGATGCACTTGAAGGAAGGCGCCCAGGTGATGTTCATCAAAAACGACCAGGAAGGCGAATATGTGAACGGCACCATAGGGGAGGTGGTGGAACTGGACCATCATAAAATCGTGGTGGAAACAAACGAAGGGGGCAGCACCAAAAATATCAGGGTGGAGCAAGACACCTGGGAAGTGCTCAGGTACCGCCCCAAAAAGGACAATCCCGACCAACTGGAAACGGAAGTGCTGGGCACCTTCACCCAGTACCCGCTGAAGTTGGCCTGGGCAGTCACCATCCACAAGGCGCAGGGAAAGACCTTCGACAAGGTGGTGATTGACATGGGGCGGGGTGCTTTTGAATACGGCCAGGCATACGTGGCCCTGAGTCGTTGCAGAACCCTGGAAGGCATCGTGCTCCACCAAAGACTGCGACACGAGGACATTAAAGTGGACGAACGCATTGTGGAGTATTACGAGACCTTTGTACTCCGTTGAATGCAACGCAAAACATAATTCAAATCTAATCCGGTGGCAATGCCGCCACAAATCACATTTCCATGAAGAAACTTCTGTGCTTACTCGCCTTGTTGTTTGCTGTAACCTTCGCTTCGCAAAATGCAATGGCAGCAGCCCGCTCTTCGGCTGCATCTGCACGGCTGGAAACAGCCGCCGGAACGCATGTATCCGGAAAAGACCTGCCGGCGAAGAAGACGTCAAAATGGGAAGCCAAAAAGCAACGCTGGGACAAGAGGTTTGAAAGAAAAATGGCCAAATGGACAAAAAAGGCCAAGAAAATCGAAAAAAAACGGGGGCCGCTTTTTGCCAGCAATTACCTGACCCTCTGTGTGATCCTTTTCCTGGCTGCGCTGGTTTTCTTCGCAATAGGTGGTGCCGTTTTCAATATCTTCGGTTCGGTATCAGCCCTGGCAGCAGCCGTCTTCTTCGTCCTGTGGCTGTTGGAGTACACGGGGAATTTGTGATTTTTTTGAGGAATTGAGTCCCGATCCCGAAATTTCTTCGGGATCGGGAGAGGAACTGAGGAATTGAGGAATTGAGATTGTGGCACTGATCAATTAAGTTACCACATATCCAATGCCCTATGTTGTTTGTTGAGCATTGTTGAGTTTCTTTTGATCAAGTAGCTCTATAATTTATATGAATCAGACATGCGTTTTTTTTCTTTGCCAATTTTATTAATTCTGACAAAGATATTTTTCCACTTATGTAATCTCTGGTAATCTCAATTCCTTTTTTATTCGGTTCAAAACCTTCGAACATATTACTACCTATTGCATTTGCAGTAATTTCCAAAGTTATTAAATTGGAGAATTTTACTCCAATGATTGTCAGCTTTTTACGGTCAACTTCTATTGTCTTGAACATTTTCTGTCAGTTTAATGATTCAGTATGAATTCAATCATTATTTTAGATTGTTTTTCAAAACGGTGAATATCGTCCCAATACCCGAATTTCTCCATCCCACCTTCACCTCCTTCGTAAATCCCATGCAGTGCAAATTTGAATTGGTCAAATGAACCCACTGCAAAATCCAAAAAGAACCCGGATCAGATATCTCAATTTTTTAACGATTACTCTTCCAATCCCAGAATTGCTGGCCTTAAAGAACCTGTCTTTTCTTTGGTCCGGATGGTGGGCTCTTGGGAGCGACTTGTTTTGACGAAAAGGAAGGGAAAGCCTGGAGGGCGAATTACTCTTCTTCCGGTTTTCTGTTTTTCCACCAGACGAAGCCGATGGCGCCGACGACGAGGTAGGGCATGCTGAGCATGAAAAGGATGCCGGTGTTGAGGCCTTTGCCTGCCTGGCCGCCGTTTTTCAGGTTGCTTTCCACGCTGGCCCGGCACATGGGGCATTGGGCATCGGCCAGGTTGGCGGAGCCGAGGAAAAAGAAAGCTGTGAAGAAGAGGGGAAGGAGGTATTTTTTCAGACTTTTCATATCGGTAGCATATTGAGCGGCAAAGTTAGCGAAAGTATAGCTCCAACGGGTTGTTTGCGAAGCAGGAAAACAGGATAAGGCCCTGCTAATGTTGGTAGTAAGACTTGATCAGGAAGTACAGAACCGGGCCGGTAATGGCCACATAGAGCCATACCCAGTAAACCCAGCGTGCCATTTTTACATGTCTCTTGAAATCTCCGGTAAAGCCCCGGATGAAGGTAAAGAGGATGAACGGGAAGATGACCGCTGCCAGGATCACGTGGGTGATGAGCAGGAAGAAGTAAACATACCGGATGCTGCCCTCGCCCCCGAATTTGGTTTCTTCGGTGGTGATGTGGTACAGCACATAGCCCAGCAGGAAGAGCAGTGAGGAAAGCATGGAAAAGGTCATGGCTTTGGCATGGGCTTCCCGCCTGCCGTTTTTGATGAAGTAAAGGCCGGCGATGAGCACCACGGCGGTCAGTGCATTCAGTGTGGAGTACACCGCAGGCAGGAAGGTGAAATCTATGGGTGTGTCCAGTTTGATTTGGCGCATCATTCCTACCAGGGCCAGTACGGCCACCGTGATAACCCAGGCGATGCGATTGAGCTTTTTTTCCAGGTGTTGGTCGTGCGATTTTCTGACGAGCATGGCATGCTGAGATTTAGCGACGGGGTTGTGCCGGAATTATGAGGGCGATGTGTTCTACCAGGCGCCCCATCTGGCGGTTGTCGTAGATGTTGTAGTGGTTTCTGACCGTGAGGCTGGTATCGGCGAGGGCAACCTGGAGATTGCCCTCCTTCGGGAAATGGTACAGGCGCCGGGCTGTTTCACTGTCTTCGCTTCGCAACAGCCACCACTGGTCGTGGTCTTTGATGCCCAGGCGGGTGGCTGTTTCCAGAAGTTTTGTGGAATCCGGGGTGTTGATGAAGGAAAGGAAAACAACGTCTTTGGTGTCGTCGTAACTTTCGTGGATGATGGAAAGCCGCTCGCTGTAAAACGCAGCCGAATCGGGGTTTTCAGGAAGCAGGCAGGCTACGCTTACTTTGCCGTGCAGCATGTGGGGAGTCACTTCCAGTCCGCGTTGGTTTTTGAGCTTGAAAGATTCCACCTTGCCGGCTTCTTTTAGTTCGCTCAAGGCCTGTAAGCGGTAATTTTTTCCGGAATTGAGAAAATAGAGCGACAGTGCGGGCAGCACGAAAAGTATTACCAGGAAGAGGATGTACCTGATCTTCAGTTTGCGGCTGATCTGCTCATTTGCCATGGTGAAAGGGTTTGACGAATTGGTGATCCAACAACAAAAAAGGCGAGATGTTCCGTCTCGCCTTTTTTATTCGAAAATGGTGGTCAACCCGGCAGCCGGTAAGTATCGGGGGCTTCATCAACGGCACCCGTGGCATCGCCGGTTGGGGCAGAGTGGTGCAGTTCATGCACCCGTTCACGTCTTTCTTTCCATGAATTACCTTCCTGGAAAAAGGCGATGATGGCCCAGACCAACAACAGGGTGGGCAGCAGTACACTCCAGCGCAGGGATTTCACTTCGTGCGCCATGTGCATAAAGTTGTACACAATGAAATAGGCTTTGTACAGGCTGAATCCTGCCATCAATGCCATGTAAACATAGTGCATGAATCCGGTGAACTCTACACCTTCGATGAGGTGGCCCCTGGCGAGCAGGGCAACCAATACTTCAACAATTGTAATTGTACCGAGCAATTTCAGGCCGTAGAAAACCAGCTTTTTTTGCTCTTCATAGCTCATGTGTCCTTCCATATCCCGAGGATGTTATTGTGTTCTGAAGTTGATGGATAATTGGTGATTAAAGCAAATAGAAAACGAGGAAGACGAATACCCATACGAGGTCCACGAAGTGCCAGTACAGGCCGATCTTCTCCACCATTTCGTGGCCGTTGCGGCGACGCAGGTAGATTCCACTGGCGGTGTTGATGGCCACAATGGTCAGAAAGCAAACACCTGAGAATACGTGGAAGCCGTGAAAACCAGTGATGAAGAAAAACAGGGCGCCAAAGGCGCGTGGGCCGAATGCTTCTTTCAGAACGGCACCGCTGGCCGATTTGTAAGCCCCCGGCTCGTACATGTGGGTATCGTGGTTGATGGTGATCAGGTAGCTGTCACCGGCTTTGAATTCCTTTCCGGCGAACGAATTGCCGAAATGGTCCACTTTTACAAAGTAGCGGTTTTCCTCGATGTCGGCAGCTCCGGCCGGCAGGAAATAGGTGGCAGGGGTGCCATGTACGTTCTTTTCCACTTTGGTGAAGCCCATGCCCTCCAGATCAGCGGCCGAGAGGTAGGTGCCTTCGTCAATGTGGCGGCTGAATGGGTTGGTATGGATGGTGACGCCTTCTTTTGCGATCAGGGTGGTCCATTCCCAGGCCTGTGAACTGAGGAAGATCAAGCCTCCTACCATGGTCAGCACGAGCCACTTGACTGCTCCGTTTTTGTTTTCACGGTGTCCTTCCTGCACCGCACGCACCATGGTTACGGAACTGGCAATGAGGACGAAAGTCATAAAGGTTACAAATACAAGCGGTGCTTTTGTGTGGCTGAAGAATGGGATTTTTTCAAACACAAAATCCGCTAACGGCCAGGTTTCACTGCTGAACCTCAAAGCGCCATAGGCAATTAGGAATCCGGCGAAGGTGAAAGCGTCTGAGACCAGGAAGTACCACATCATCAGCTTGCCGTAGCTTGCCTTGAATGGCGATTTACCACCTTCCCAGAGGTGTTCGTCCTGTTCGTGCGTCTGCTCTAAAACTGCTGCTTCTGAAGCCATTTTAAAGTTGATGTTATTGGTTAATCACCGGCCGGCGGCCGGTTTGATTGTTAACGATACAAAGTCAAAAAGAAGAATACATATACCCACAGCGCATCCACAAAATGCCAGTAGGTCAGGGACAATTCGAATCTCAGTTTCCGCTTTGGACTGACCCGGAAAGGCAGGCCAAAAGCGTGGATCATGGCCACTGCCAGGATGGCAATACCTCCGACTACGTGGGCGGCATGCAGCCACGAAATGACGTAAACAAAGTCACCTGAAGGGTTGAGGGTGAACGGCACCCCGTTTTCCATTAGTTGAATCCAGCCCTGGTACTGGAGCCCCAGAAAGGCAAGGCCCAGAATGACGGCCAGCACCAGAAGCCCCTTGTAGCCGACTTCGTTTTCACGCTTGAAAGCGATGTAGGAGGCATGGAGCACCACGCTGCTCAGAATGATGGTGGCCGTGCTGTATTTAAAGACTTCGGGCAAGGTGAACTCCAACCAGTTGCCGGCGCTTTGGCGGACGATGTAGGCACTCGTCAGTGCGGCAAACATCATCATCAAAGAAGCGCAACCAACCCACAAGGCGAGCTTGTGCGGGTGTATCTTGCTTCTGCCTGTATTTTGCTTCAAGGTCAATTCCATTTTAAATACTTGTAACAGCGACTACCCCCCTCAAATCTTGTCAATCCAAAGTGCCAGCAGCACAATTGGCAGATAAAAGAAAGAACTGAACATCAGTTGCATGGCGTTTTTCCGGTCGTTACCGGTCTGCAGGCGCCATCCCATCCAGGCATAGACCAGCGAGGCAAGTACCACAACTATTGCGGAACCCATGCCGGTGTAGCCATTGATGAAGGGCAGCAATCCAACCGGAATCAGGCACAGTGCATACAGCATGGACTGAAAGCCCAGGTTGGGGTGGGGTTTTCCGTTGTGGGAGGCCACAAACCTGAACCCTGCCTTTTGGTAGTCCTCAAACCCCAGAAAGCCGATGGCACTGAAATGGGGGAACTGCCAAAAGAATTGCAGTGCAAACAGCGCAAATGCCAGTGAGGTGATCTCACCCTGAAAGGCCACGCAGCCGATCAATACGGGCAGGGCACCCGGAAATGCGCCGATGCCGATTGCCGCAGGCGAAATCCGCTTCATCGGGGTGTAGAGGAAAGCATAGCTCAGCATGGCGATCACTCCGAAGAAAGCAGCCCAGGGGTTGAATGTTGCCAGCAGCAACAACCCGATGATACTGAGAATGCCGGCAGTCAAAACTGCATCCGATATGCTCATTCTGCCGGCGGCTACGGGCCGGTCGGCAGTTCGCTTCATCAGTTTGTCAAAATCTTTTTCGAGGGCCTGGTTCAGCGCATTTGCTGCACCGGCCACGCAAAAACCACCGAGTGCCAGTATTCCGACTGCCAGCCAGTCAATCTCACCGGTGTTGGCAATGAGGAAAGCCATCACCGCGGAAAAGACGACGGTCAGGTTCAGTTTGAATTTCACCAACTCACCGAAGTCCCGCACTTTTTGAAGTGCCAGCTGGGCGAGGGTGAGGGTGGCGGTTTGTGCTTTACTCATTGTTATGGCGTTGCAGGGTCAGTGCCCTCAGTGTACTTCTGTTTCGTTGGGCCCAATGGGCTCAATTTGCGGAATGAATTCACGACCGTCTTTGCCATAGTCATAGGGCCAGCGCTGGACGGCAGGCAGTTTGCCGGGCCAGTTGCCGTGAATGGGTTCAATAGGTGTGGTCCATTCAATGGTGGTTGCTCCCCACGGGTTTTTCGTGGTCATCTTCTTGCCTTTCCAGATGCTGTAGAAAAAGTTTACGACGAAAAGTATCTGAAGGCCGAAGGTGATGATGGCAGCAATGGTGATGAACTGGTTCATATCTTCGAACGGACGCAGGTACTCAAAGCTGTCGAAACGGTAGTAGCGGCGCGGTACGCCGGCCATTCCGAGGTAGTGCATGGGCCAGAAAATGGCATAAGCCCCGATGAGGGTTCCCCAGAAGTGAATCCGTCCGAGCGTTTCGTTCATGAAACGGCCGTACATCTTCGGAAACCAGTGGTAGATACCCGCAAACATTCCGAAGAAAGCAGCAACACCCATGACGATGTGGAAGTGGGCAACCACGAAGTAGGTATCGTGCATTTGAATGTCAATGGCGGAGTTTCCGAGGAAGATACCGGTCAAACCACCGGAGATGAACATGGAAACAAAGCCAATGGCAAACAGCGAGGCCGAGTTGTACCGGATGTTGGCCTTGTACATGGTGGATATCCAGTTGAACACCTTCACGGCAGAAGGCACGGCGATGATCAGGGTGAAGATCACGAAAAAGTTGCTGATGAAGGGGTTGACACCGGCCATGAACATGTGGTGTGCCCAAACGATGAAGGACAGGAACGCAATGGCCAGGATGGAGTACACCATGGCTTTGTACCCGAAAATCGGCTTGCGGCAATGCGTGGATAGCACTTCGGAAACAAGGCCCATGGCTGGCAGGATGATGATGTAAACTTCGGGGTGCCCAAGGAACCAGAACAAGTGCTGATACAGAATGGGGCTGCCGCCGATGTGGTCGAGCGCTTGCCCGCCAATGAAGATCTCATTCAGGTAAAAACTGGTGCCGAGCCCGCGGTCAAACATCAGCAGGAGAAAACCGGAAACCAGTACCGGGAATGAAAGCAGTGCAATGATTGCCGTGATGAAGAAGGCCCAGACAGTCAGTGGCATCCGCCACATGTTCATTCCTTTGGTGCGCAGGTTCAGCACGGTAGTGATGTAGTTGATACCACCCAGGCCGACGGAAACCACAAACAGGGTCAGACTGATCAGCCACAGCGTCATCCCTGCTCCGGAACCGTCAGAAGCCTGTGGCAGGGCACTCAATGGCGGATAGGCGACCCAGCCTCCGGCAAAAGGGCCGGTGCTCAGAAACAAGGAAAAGAACATGACCACACCTGCCAGGAAAAAGAACCAGTAGGAGAGCATGTTCAGGAACGGTGAGGCCATGTCACGGGCACCGATCTGGAAGGGGATGAGCAGGTTGGAAAAAGTACCGCTCAAACCGGCAGTCAGCACGAAGAATACGATGATGGTACCGTGCATGGTCACCAGTGCGTAGTAAAACTCCTGAGAGAGCTTGCCCACACCGGTAGCGGCATCAATCTCGATCCACTTGCCGAGCAATGGCTGCAGCCAGGCCAGGCTTTCGTCCGGAAAACCGAGTTGCAGACGGAAGATCACCGACATGGCAGCACCGATAATGGCCCAGATGATACCAGTGATCAAAAACTGGCGGGCAATTATCTTGTGGTCCTGGCTGAAGATGTACTTCGTAATGAAGTTGGACTTGTACTTGTCACCGTGCTCGTGCTCATGGAAGTGGTCGTCATAACCCAATTCCTCGATGAGTTTGGTTTCCTGATCTTGAACGGTGGTTGTTGCGTGAGCCATAATTAAATGGTGGTTTAAACGATCCGGCATTTTCAATCAAAGCCGGACTAAACTTTTATTGATTGAGGATTCAGCAATGCATTGGTTTTTCGTTCTGCTGTCCTCTGTCTCATTCGGTTGTCACTCGTCAGAAGTTGTGGTTTCTTCTGCGTTGGTAGTCTCCTCAGCGGGTGCTGCTTCTTCAGTGGGAGCTGACTCTCCGGGCAGCAATTCTCCTTTGCGGGGGTCGTCGTCTTTGCCACGGATGGTGGTCATGTAATAGCTCTGCTGTTCACTGAGCCAGGCTTTGTATTCCTCTTCGGTAACGATGCGGACAACCTTGCGCATGGAAAAGTGACCCTTACCGCAAAGTTCGGCACATGCCAGCTCAAAGTTGAATGTTTTCCAAAGTGGTTCGCTTTCCGGGTCGTTTGGATCTGAAGGAAGCTGGTATTCAGGGTATTTGCTCAACTCCTGTCGATATTCTTCCGTCGTCTTGGTCGGTGTAAACACGAAGTAGGTGGGCATGCCCGGCACGGCGTCCATCTTTACCCGGAAGTGGGGCAGGAAGAAACTGTGCAGTACGTCTCTTGCTGTTATGCGAACCCTGACTTTCTTGCCTACCGGCAAAACGAGGTCGGTGGGTTGAAAATCGTCGAGGTTGGCATCGTCGGTCCAGTCCTGGCCGAGTGGATTGCTGCCTGTGATGAGCTTGTAGTTGCGCTCACCCAGGATGCCATCGGGGCCCGGGTAGCGAAGATACCAGAGGAATTGTGCTCCGGTGGCTTCAACTTCAATGTATTCATCGTCAGCTCCGACATCGCCCATGACCTCGTTCCAGGCCACCAGCCCCCGGATTACCAGAAAGCACATAACTACGGCCGGTATGGCTGTCCAGATGATCTCGAGCTTGTTGTCGTGGGGGAGGAATGCAGCTTGCACTCCTTTGCGGCCTTTGTATTTGTACGCAAAGTAGAACAACGCAATGTGGGTGAGGACGAACACCACTCCCGTGAAAAACAGGGTCCAGTTGAACATGCTGTCCAATTCAGGGCCATGAGAAGAAGCAGCCTCGTGCGGGCCATAGCCCAACATGTAGTTCTTGTACTTGATGGCTGACCAGAAAACCAGGGCCATGAAGGCAATCAAAAATGCCATCATAAAGCGACCCATCCGGTTGTTGGTCTCAATTTGAACTTCTTCTTCACCACGGATCTTTGCAGCCAGCTCGGTGATCTTACCGATCTGCACCACCACGACGATGATGAGAAGCAAACTACCAATGATCAATAATCCGGTTTTCATATTCTGAGTTGTTGTTGTAGGCTTTTAGCGGTGTGTCTTCAAACTGGTTTTTTCGAAAGCAGTTGATGACAATTGGTTGAAAATTGACTATTCGTAAGGTTGCACTTCGTGGTGCACACTTTCTTCGTAGTAAGGGTCATTGACCGGATCCAGCGACACTTTTGACAAATGGTGGAAAACCACATAGATAAACAGCCCCACGAATCCAAGCATGATGCCGAGTTCCAGCAAGCCTGGTATGGTGAAGCCTGCCACGAATCCGGCTGCGCCGTGCTGTGCTGCCTCATGGGCGCCGGCGTGTGCGGCTTCCTGGGCAGTGATCAGTGTTCCGGGCTTGATCATGTAGAAGTAATCCCACCAGTGACCGATGAAAACGAGGATGGCAGTGAACACCAGGGTGCCTTTCCGGCGCTTGGTGGTGTTGCGCATCAGGATCAGAAACGGCAGTGCAAAGTTGACGAAGAGGTTGCCGTAAAACAATACCGGATAATGGGTGAGGCGCTCTTTGAAGTAGATGGTTTCTTCACCGACGTTGCCGTACCAGATCAGCATGTACTGGCTGAACCAGCAGTAGGTCCAGAATATCGAGAAAGCAAACATGTACTTGCCGAGGTCGTGAAGGTGCTCCACGGTTACTTTTTCAAAATAGCCGAGCGACTTCAGGTAAATCAACAACAGAATGGTCAATGAGCAGGCTGCCAGGAACCAACTTGCCATGCTGTACCAGGCGAACAGGGTAGAGTACCAGTGGGCATCCACTGACATCACCCATTGCCAGATCAGAGCGGGGCCCGTGAAAGCGGCAATTGGCAGGAACAAAGCCGCCCAGAAGCGAATCTTCCGGTGGTAGGCAAAGTTTTCAACCTTGTCGCCGTCAATATCTTCCTGAACAGAAAGTTGGCGCATTCTTCTGGCAATGAAATACCACAGGCCGCCAATGAGGAGGGTGCCTCCGATGTACCAGCCGTTGTTGAGAAAACCGGCTTTTCCGGCAATGACCTCGTCGAAATTGGGGCTCGAGGGGTCGGTGATTCCTTCTGCTGCCCAATGGTAAAGGTGGTGTAGGTGAAATACGTTGCCCAGGCCCAGCAAAACGAAAATCACCAGCCCTACGATCAGGAACAGCGAAAATGCTTCCCACAGGCGCTTGAACATCACATGCCAACCCGAATAAGCGGTTACAAAGGCCGCTATTACAAAAGTGGTCATGAATGCCATGCCGGTAAAGAAGGCACCGTTGTGCAGCAGGTTGGACCAGAACCTTTGATGGAAACCGGCTTCTGCAATGCTGTCGGGCTCGAAGATATACGACAGCACCAGGCAGACAGCACCCAGGGCCATCAGCCCCATCAAGAATTGTTTTTGCTTAGCTTCGAAAATAAACTGCTTCATGTTGCAGGTATTTGTTTTCCGGAAACCCGGTCTTGCTTTTTAATTGGTTCTCCTGTTGAAATCAGTGACTTTGACCTCCGCCTTCGTGGCCTTGTTCATCCTGTGTGTCATCTTCAGAATGTTCTCCCACGGCTTCATGCCCTTCAGAATCAAGTGCTTCCAGTTGTTCTTTTATCTGGGCATAAGGCAGGCCGTAGTCAGGGTTCAATTCATTTACCTCGCTGTTGTATTTCACTTTCCTGGCCTTGGCCTGAAGCGAGCGGATGTAATGGATCACATCCCAGCGCTCTTCGAATGAAAGTTTATCGGCATGTGAGCCCATCACGTTTTTGCCGTACATGATGGCGTGGTAAAAACGGCCATTGCTCGAGTTGACAAATTGGTCATCGGTAAAATTGGCCGGCTGGGCGAGGTATTTTGATTGCGGCCCGCTGACAATGTAGCCATCGCCATCACCTTTGTCACCGTGGCAGATGGCGCAGTAGATCGTGTAGAGTTCTTTCCCGTTGGCCAGGGCCTCATCGGTGACGGGAAAAGGGTTGTAGATGATCTTTTCAGTGGCCGCAGTGCGTCCTTCTTCGGTGTCGGGGTAGAAGTAGGGCACATGACCGTTCGGGCGGTAATTGGTTCTGGCCTTGTTCTTTTTCATGCTTTCTGCCGTTTTCAGAATGGCATCTTCAGCAGAGGCAAAAGTCAGGTCATAGCTGCCAATGGCGGCATACCCCCGGGGAACAGTTCCTGCTACCGGGGTACCTGGTTGTGACAAGTCCCAACGGCTTTTTACACTTTCTTCATCCCAGGTGTTGAGGGAGTAATTGGTGAGCACGTTGGCCTCATAGGCGACGGAGTGAGCCATGTCCGGGATGAACTCGCTACCGGTCTGATTTCCACCGGCCTGCTGGCAGGAGGTGAACACTCCCAGCACCAACACCAGTGCAATTGCGGCTATGAACGTTTGAAAGTTTTTCATTTTCATTGAATCAGTTCTTTCAATTGCGCAGCGAAGATGATCCGCTGCTTTATCATTTTTAAACACCCAGGTTTTTCGGCCCGGGTCAAACCTCTTTTTCGTGAATTTCAGCGGCACCTGATTCTTTGAGGAATTTCTTGATGTTGCTCACATCTGTTCCTGAAAGGTCATTGGTTTGAAAAGCCAGACAGAATTTATCATCGGTGATCCTGTCGTCGAGAATGGGGTTGTCCACCCCGAATCCCAAGCCGCAAACGATGTAGAAAACTACCGTCATGGCAATGGCTGAAAACAGCACCGTCAATTCAAAGATAATGGGTACAAAGGCCGGAAGTGAGAAATACGGCTTACCGCCGAAGATCGTGGGCCAGTCACTGGTGAATATCCAGGTCATGCCCAGAAAGGCGGTGAGTGTACCGATCATTCCGAAGATAAAACCAACGATGTGCAGGCGGCTTTCCTCCAGCCCGAGGATTTTCTCCATGCCGTGGATGGGGAATGGAGAATACACATCCATGATGTTGAGGTGTTTGCTTTTGGCGCCGGAGATGGCGGCCATTAACTCCTCTTCATCGTTGTAAAGTCCGAACAGAACTTTTTTGCTATGACTTTTCATCCTGATAAAGGTTGTTGCTTTTGACTGTTGTTAATCCCGTTTGATCAGTGAGCTTTTTCCGATTGCTCCTGGTGATGTTCTTTGGCATTTGGGCCAAGGTATTGATCACCGTATTGTTTCAGAATGTGTTTCACCTCTGCAATGGCTACGACAGGCGCCACACGGGCGAAAATCAGGTACAGGGTAAAAAACAACCCGATGGTTCCAAGATAGATTCCGATCTCAACCCATGATGGCCAGTAGTAAGACCAGCTTGATGGGAGAAAATCTTTGGCAAGGGTAGTGGCAATGATCACAAAGCGCTCAAACCACATACCGATGTTTACGAAGATGGACATGAGGAAAGTCCAGAAAACACTGCGGCGGATTTTCTTGCTCCAGAAAACCTGTGGTGACAGCAGGTTGCAGCCCATCATGCCGATGTAGGCCCAGAAATATGGACCCAAAACCCTGTTGTAGAATGCAAACTGCTCGTAAATGTATCCGGAATACCAGGCGATGAACAGCTCGATGAGATATGCCGAACCCACCATGGTTCCTGTCACCAGGATCACCTTGTTCATGCTCTCGATGTGATTCACGGTGATGTATTCTTGCAGGCGAAACGCTTTTCGGGTTATCACCATCAGCGTTTGCACCATGGCAAAACCGGAAAAGATGGCACCTGCAACGAAATAGGGCGGGAAGATGGTGGTGTGCCAACCGGGTACTACTGCAGTTGCGAAGTCGAAACTCACAATGGTGTGTACGGAGAGTACCAGTGGCGTAGCAATACCTGCGAGAACCAGGGAAAGGTACTCGTGGCGTTGCCAGTGCTTGGCTGCTCCGGTCCAACCCATTGACACAAAAGCGTAGATCTTTTTGCGGATACCTTTCGCACGGTCGCGCACACTGGCAAAGTCGGGTACCAGACCGGTGTACCAGAACAGCAATGAAACCGTGAAGTAAGTGGAGATTGCGAAGAGGTCCCAGAGCAATGGAGAGTTGAAGTTTACCCACAGCGGACCCCGGGTGTTGGGGTAGGGGAACATGAAAAAGTCAAACCAGGGGCGGCCGGTGTGCGTTGCCGGAAACAGGCCGGCACACATCACGGCGAAGATGGTCATGGCCTCTGCTGCCCGGTTTACCCCGGTGCGCCAACGTTGGCGGAACAACAGGAGGATGGCCGAGATCAGGGTTCCGGCGTGACCGATACCGATCCACCAAACGAAGTTGGTGATGTCGTATCCCCAGCCGATGGTCCTGTTGAGGTTCCATGAACCGATGCCGAAGTAGAAGGTCCAGATCAGGGCAAACATTCCGTAGGCAAACAGACTGACGGAAAGGATGAAGGCGATGACCCACATCCGGTCAGGTGTTTTTTCAGTAGGCCCTACCAGGTCTTCGGTGATCTGGTGGTAGCTTTTGTTGCCCAATACCAGGGGCTCACGTATTCTGGAAACTGATGCACTCATTTTGTAAAGTTGCTATTTAAGTGGCGGGATTTTTCTCCCGCATTTCCTTTTGCTTTGATTCGATAAGTTCGCCGCTTCGGCGGCAATTCCTGTCAAGCCAGTTCTTCAGATTTGTTGATCACCTTGGCAGTGTACTGTACTGAGGGGCGGGTGTCAACTTCTTCCAGAACTATGTAATTCAGTGGGTTTTCAAAAGCTTTGCTCACCGCTGCCTCTTTGTTGTTGGTATCGCCGAAGGTGATGGCACCTGTGGGGCAGGCAGCCTGGCATGCGCTGTGAACTTCGTCACCCAGTGCACGGCCTTCGCGCTTGGCGGTGAGTTTGGCTTCCTGGAGGCGCTGAACACAGAAGGAGCATTTCTCCATCACACCACGCACCCGAACCGTTACGTCAGGGTTGAGCACCATGCGGGTCAGGTTGTCAGCTCCGTAAGGTATTTCGTGCCCTTCGGTAATCACTTCATTGGCGGGGAAGAGGTCGGCGGTGGTGTAGTCCAGCCAGTTGAAGCGACGCACTTTGAAAGGGCAGTTGTTGGCGCAGTAGCGGGTACCGATGCAGCGGTTGTAGGCCATCTGGTTGAGCCCTTCGCTGCTGTGGTTGGTGGCCGAAACCGGGCAAACGTTCTCACAGGGTGCGTTGTCGCAATGCTGGCACATCATCGGCTGGTAAACCACATTCGGGTTTTCATAATCGCCGTAGAAATAGCGGTCTATGCGCAGCCAGGTCATTTCGTGGTGGCGGTACACCTCGTGCTTGCCGACAACGGGAACGTTGTTTTCAGCAACACAGGCAACCTGGCAGGCGCCACAGCCAATGCAGGCGTTGAGGTCAATGTGCATGCCCCAGTGGTGTCCCTGGCTGTATTTTTCAGCTACGTATTTGTCGTAGGGGTAAAGGCTTTGCTGGTTGAGGTGCTCGTGGTGTTCGCGCTCGTGGTGCAACTCTTCGACAAACTCCTCCAGTTCGTTCAGGTTGGTCCGGCGGATGATGGTACGCTTGGTCAATGCACCCTGGAAGCCTTTTCCAAGGGTCATCAGGGCAACTTCATCAACGTTGACTTTTTCGTCGCTATCATTCGTCTTGCCCGTAACACCCATGGTGTGGTGATACTGGACACAGGCGAATTCCTCATCGGTACCAACTTTGTCGGATACCTGGACATCAGTGGCGAAGTATTGGGTGTATCCGTCGGAATCAACAGACAACCAGGGCATTACATTCACGCCAACTCCTTTGCCGCAATCTCCGGCAACACTGCGGCCATAACCGAGCGCCATGGAAACGGTATCGGCCATCTGGCCAAACTGGCGTACACAACTCACCCTGTTGGTGGTGTCGTTGATGCTGACTTCAACAATGTCGGCTTCTTTGTAGTATTCGTTTTCGTTCAGGTTCTTGAACTGGCCCTGGCCGTGGAAGCGGCGGTTGCCGTCAAATTCAATCGGGATGGCCAGGTAGTTGTTCCAGACCGTTCTGGCAATCGGGTCGGGCATTTCCTGCAACCATGGGTTGTCAGCGTACTGGCCACCCCCGATGTTTACTGTTTCCGTGAAACTGATCTCGATCCCGCCTTTTGCGGGTTTGGTGATTTTGGCAGCGGCTGCCTTCACATCCCCACCGAAATCGAATTCTGCCACATCGTCCTGTGGCATTTCAAAAACTCCGTCGTGCAAGACGGATGTCCAGAATGCGTCAAAGGTGGCAAACTCGCTCTGCTGTGGGAAAATGGTGTTTTCCCAGTTGGCTCTCAGGTATTCGTAGTAGGGTTGTTCGGCAGCTGTATCGAGTGCCTCACTGCCGGCCCAGCGCAGGAATGATTCCTCCGCCTGGCGGGTATCGAACAAGGGGCGGATGGTTGGTTGAATGAGGCTGTAATGACCAACTTTTGGTTCAGCGTCGCCCCAGCTTTCCAGCAGGTGGTGGGCAGGAGCAACCCAGTCGCACAGGGCGCTGGTCTCGTTGGGCATGCCTGAAAGCGAAACTTTCAATCCCACTTTGCCGGCTGCTTCGGCAAATTCAGCGGCGTTCGGAAGCTCGTAGGCGGGGTTGGCACCCCAGACGAACAAGGCGTCAACGCTGCCGGCTTTCATTTCACGAAGCAGGGCCTGGGTTTCTCTGTCGTTGCCCTGGCGCTGGCGGGAAGCATTGGCAAAGCTGATGGTGTTGCCGTAGCTGTCCAGCATGGCATTGATGGCATTCACCAGTGTTTGTTCGCCAAGGTTGTTGGTTCCGCAAACGATGAGTGATTTGCCACGGGCTGCCCAAAGCTCTTCAGCCACTTTTGCCAGGGCGGCAGCGGCTTTGTCGTTGACCTTTGGTGCGGAAACGGTTGGGTTGCCGGCCTTTTGGGCGATGGCATTGTAGAGCGTAGCGATGGCTGCGCCTGTTTCAGAAGGTTTTACCAGTATTCGGTTGTCGGCATTGGAGCCGGTCAGTGTCATTGCACTTTCTACCTGGATGTGGCGGTTCATGCTTGCGCCTTTCACATCCTTTATTTTGCGGCGCTCAGCGTATTGACGGGCGTATTCAACAGGTGATATCCAGGTGCCGAGAAAGTCAGCGCCGAAACTCACGATCACGTCGGCCTTGTCGAACTTGTAGTTGGGAACCAGTCGTTTGCCGAAGCAGGTTTCGTTTGCATCCAAAAGGGCAGCAGCAGAAACCGCATCGTAAACTACCACTTTGGCATTTGGATATTTGGCCACGAACTCCGCCAGCGCTTTTTCGGCTGTCGGGCTCATTTGGGTTGAGGTCAGGATGCGGACCTGGGCGTTGCCGTTCAATTTGGCGGCAACTGCTTTGTCCAGCTCTTCCCAACTGGCTTTTTCCATGCGGCCACCCTCGTTTTTCATGGGGCCCTGGTAGCGGTTGGTGTCGTACAGGCTGAGTACGGATGCCTGCGCCCTGGCTGAAGTTCCACCTTTTGTGACGGAAGACAGGTCGTTGCCTTCGATCTTGATCGGACGGCCTTCACGGGTCTTTACCAGCACCGAGCAGTAATCACCGCCATTGACGAAGGAAGACGCATAATAGGTGGCAACTCCCGGCACAATTTCATCGGGCTTGATTACATAGGGGATCGCCTTTTTTACGGGAATGTCACAGCTGGCGGCAATGGTGGCAGCCCCCAGGCTGAAGCCCATGTATTTGAGAAAATCACGCCGTGAAGCCTTCACATTCAGGGCTTCGTCGTTCATGATGGCTGTGGGCTCCTCATTGAACTCCTTTTCAACGGATTCCAGATAGTGCGGGTCGTTTTCAAGTTGCTCTACACCAATCCAGACTTCCTTGTTCTGCGCTTGATTTTTCATCGTATAATTAATGTGTACCGAAATTCAGGTTTGAAAAATTGTTGGGTTCAGCTTCGATCAGTAGTGACACTTCTGACACTCAGTGCCTCCTATGTCTTCCACGGTTACCTTGTCGCGCTTGTGCATTTTGATCTGATCGTGATAAAGCTGATAGTAGTTGTCGTAATACTTGTTGTCCGCAAACTTCACTTCTGTTTTGCGGTGGCAGTTCACGCACCATCCCATGGATAACGGAGCGTATTGACTGACTACTTCCATTTGCTCAACCGGCCCGTGACAGGTCTGGCACTCGAGGCCGGCTACTTTCACGTGCTGTGAGTGGTTGAAATAAACGTGGTCGGGAAGGTTGTGTATGCGAACCCAGTTGATGGGACCTTGAATCTTGTTGTCTCCCGTTTCTTCATCGGTAAGTGCGTCCACAATGCCATCCCATTGCTCACCGATGAGCTTTTCCCCTTCGGCATCGAGGCTGCCATTGTCCTGGATGTAGGTGTCGGCAATCCACTTGGTGTAGATTTTCTTCACTTCATCGTCAGAAAGGCTTTCGTAATTTTCGATGTATTTGTCGGTGGATGGATCGTAACCGATGGAGGCAAATATCTTGGTGAGTTCACCCGTGCCATACTTCGAGCCGACTTTGATGGATTTGTGGCAGTTCATGCAGGTATTGGCCGAAGGTATCACACTGTGCTTGCTGCGGCGGGCACCATCGTGGCAGTACTGGCAGTCAATTTTGTGGACACATGCGTGGGTGATGTGGCTGAACTTGATGGGTTGCTCAGGCTGGTATCCCTGTTGCCTTCCGAGTTTGATGGCATTGTTGACGGTGAACAGGCCGCCTACCACGATTGCGACGAAAACCACGAAGCTGACAAAACCTTTGCTGGTCAGTGTTTCAGCAAGGGTTTTCTTTTCGGCTTCGCCCTTCTCGCGCAGTTCCTGCATGTAATTCAGGTTGCTGATGATTCGGGCAAGGATAAGCGCCAAAACAACCAGAATGGCGAACAGGAAGACGTACATCATGTTTGAACCCCCGGTATCGGTTGCCGGTGGGGTGCATTCGTCAACCACCTCTTTGCCACCGTCGCCTTTCTGGCCGGCTCCGGTATACACATAACTAATGTATGCCAGGATGTTTTCGATTTCCTCATCGGTCAGATTGGGAAACGGATTCATGACCGTTGGCTTCCATTCGTTCCACAATTCGGTGGCCCTCGGATGCCCGTCGGAGATCAGGCCCTGGGAATTCCGGATCCAGGCGTAAAGGTCTTCACGGGGGTAATCTGCCCAATTCTCTTCCGCCAGCCCAAGGGCCGGACCGGTCATCTTGGTTTTCATGTCACGGCTGTGGCAGGCACCGCAGTTGTTCTTGAACAGCGTGGCACCGGCGTCAATTGCAGCCTGATCCTGTGCGGAAAGAGAGATTGTGAGAAAAGAAAAGAGAAGCAGAAAAAATGAACTGTAATACAGACGCTTGAGTGTCATTGTAACAGGGTTGTTTTCGCCTAAGCTTTGCAGAATGGTGACCCCTTCTGGCAAAGTCGGCGCAAAGATATAATTCGGTGAATTTTTTTAACAAGAAATTAAAAACTGCTGTACTATTTAGATGGGATTTAAATTGATTCAATGATTTTGCAATGGGCTTTAATGGAGGTAGGAAGTTTTGAAAATTTGGCAAATAGTTCTAGAAAATTCCACCATGCGTCAATTGCAGGCTGAATCGAACAATTGGCAATTATTTTCTTGTGTGACAATTGTTCCAAAGCAGGACTTCCGGAAGGGGGAAAGGAACATGGCTATGACAAGCATCGAAACAAGAATCCATTTGCTGGCCCGCCTTAGCGGTCATTTTCATTTTCAACATGAAATGAAGAGATCATTGGATGGGGAGTACGTACAGGTTAGGTATTTTGCTGAATTTGCGCCTTATGGAGAACTCGCTTAAGAATCTTCAATCTCAGCTTGACGGTGAACTCCACACCGACCGGCTTTTGCGCCGCATTTACGCTACCGATGCTTCTGTTTACCGGGATATGCCGCTTGCCGTTGCGTATCCCAAAAATGCCAATGATCTTAAACGGCTCATCCGTTTCGCTTCGCAAAACAAGATCGGACTGATACCCCGAACTGCCGGCACTTCGCTGGCGGGCCAATGTGTGGGGGCCGGCATCGTGGTGGATGTCTCGAGGCACTTCACCGGTATCCTGGCGTTGAACGAGGAAGAGCGTTGGGTGCGGGTGCGGCCGGGTGTGATTCGGGATGAGCTCAACCGTTATCTCAAGCCTTACGGGCTTCGCTTCGGGCCGGACACCTCAACCGCTAACCGATGCATGATCGGGGGCATGGTTGGCAACAACTCCTGTGGCATGTCTTCCATCGTGTATGGCAGCACCCGGGAGCACCTGCTGGAGTTGAAGGCAATCCTCAGTGATGGAAGCGAGGTGGTATTCGGCCCCCTGGATGAAGATGCCCTTCGGAAAAAACTCAGCCTGGGCAGCCTGGAAGGGGCCATCTACCGGCAGCTTGTGAGCGAACTGTCTGACACAGAAACCCAAAGGAACATCGTCAGCGAATATCCAAAACCTGAGATTCACCGGCGCAATACCGGCTATGCTGTTGACCTGCTGCTCCGGCAGCAGCCGTTTTCTCCGCACGGCCCTCCGCTCAATCTTTGCACCCTGCTGGCCGGTTCAGAGGGAACACTTGCCTTTGTTACCGAAGTGAAATTGAACCTGGTTCCGGAACCTCCCGCAGCGCATTTATTACTGTGTGTCCATTTTGACGAAGTGCTTTCGGCAATGCGGGCTGTACCTGAGGTTATGAAAACCAGCCCCTTTGCCTGTGAGATCATGGACAAGGTCATCCTTGACTGCACCAAAGACAACCCCGGCCAGCGACCCAATCGCTTCTTCGTAAAAGGAGACCCCGCTGCGATCCTGGTGGTTGAATACCGCGGGAAAGGAGCCCCGGAAAAAGCCAGGCGCATGATCAACACATTGCGCAGCGAGGGGCTGGGCTATGCCTTTCCAATTGTGGAACCACCCCACACACACAAGGTCTGGAACCTGCGCAAAGCGGGCCTGGGCCTGTTGGGCAACCTGCCCGGTGATGCCAAAGCTGTGGCTTGCATCGAGGATACGGCCGTGGCCATCGAAGACCTGGCAGACTACATCGGCGAGTTCACAAAGATCATGGACCGCCATGGGCAGCGGGCGGTGTACTATGCCCATGCGGGGGCCGGAGAAATCCACCTCCGCCCCATCCTCAACCTGAAGAAAAAAGAGGATGTGGCCCTGTTCAGGAAGATCAGCGAAGAAGTGGCCGGCCTGGTGAAAAAATACCGGGGTGCCCTGAGCGGAGAACACGGTGACGGCCGCGTCCGGGCTGAGTTTTTACCGAAGGTGATAGGCAAACAGAACTATGAGCTTTTGCGACGCATCAAACACACCTGGGATCCGGAAGGTGTTTTCAACCCCGGAAAAATCGTGGATGCCCCGCCGATGGACAAGGCCCTGCGCTACCAGCCGGGCCAGCCCACACCGGACTACCAAACCCTACTCGATTTCAGCCGGGACGGCGGCCTGCTGAGGCACGTTGAAAAGTGCAACGGCTCCGGCGATTGCCGCAAATTGCCAACTGCCGGGGGTAGTATGTGCCCAAGCTATCACGCCACCCGCCACGAGATGCACACCACCCGGGCCCGTGCCAATGCCCTCCGGGAAATGCTCAGCCGGCCCCAAAACCCGGAACGACCCTTTGGCGCACATGGGTTGAAAGAGGTGCTGGACCTGTGCCTGTCCTGTAAGGCCTGTGCCAGCGAATGCCCCTCCACTGTGGACATGGCGGCACTGAAAGCGGAGGTCATGTACCGCTACCAGTTGGATCATGGATTCTCGCTGCGCAACCGGCTGTTCGCTCAGGGTCACCGGCTTTACAGAGCCGGGAATTGGGTCAGACCCCTGGCCAATTTCTTCCTGAAAAACCAGACAGCTTCTTCCTTCCTGAAAAGCCTGGCCGGCATTCACCCCGGGCGCAGCCTGCCGCCGATCCCCCGCCACACCTGGAGGGCATGGTACGAGCGGAGCATTCCACCCGAAAATGCGGGCAGGGAGGTTTTCGTGTTTTGCGATGAGTTTACCAATTTTACAGACCCCGGACCCGGCATTGCGACGGTAAAATTGCTGCATGCACTGGGCTACGAGGTCAGCATGCCGGCTTGTGCCCCCAGTGGGCGGGCCATGATCTCCAAAGGAATGTTGCATTCAGCAAAGCAGGTAGCCGAAAAGAATGTCCTTCGCTTCGCAAAAATGGTGGCCCCGGACCGGCCGCTGATCGGCGTGGAGCCATCGGCCATCCTCAGCTTCAGGGATGAGTACCCCAGGCTGGTGGGGCCGGAATTGCGAAGCGAGGCAAAAAAACTGGCAGCAAATGCGCTGACCCTCGAAGAATTCCTGGTGCGGGAATTCAATGCCGGGCGGATTGACAGAACTCATTTTACGAAGCAAAAGAAAAAGCTACGATTGCACGGCCATTGTCACCACAAAGCGCTGGCCGATGTGGCCGATGTTGCCTTTGCGCTGGGTATTCCGGAGCAGTATGAGGTGGAACTAATACAGGCCGGCTGTTGCGGCATGGCAGGTTCATTCGGCTATGAAAAAGAGCATTACGAAGTGAGCATGGCCATCGCCGGGCAATCGCTGGTTCCGGCCATCCGCCTTCCGGATGGCCGGAAGGCGGATGAAGCGCAGCAGATAGTTGCGCAGGGAACCAGTTGCCGGCACCAGATCCTGGATGCAACCGGGAGGACAGCAAAACACCCGGCAGAGATTTTACTGGAAGCATTGAAAAAGCAAAACGATGAGTGAAATTACTGATTATCTGGTGATTGGAGCCGGTATCGTCGGCCTGGCCACGGCCTGGCACCTCAGCCGTCTTCGGCCTGAGGCCGAAATCACCATCCTCGAAAAAGAAGCGGACCTTGCACAGCACCAAAGCAGCCACAACAGCGGGGTGATCCACGCTGGCGTGTATTACAAACCGCGCACCTACATGGCCAAAAATTGCATTGAAGGATACCGGCGCCTGCTGAATTTTTGCGACGAACACCAGGTGGGATACCGCATCTGTGGCAAATTGATCACCGCCGTTGAAGATTGGGAACTGCCCCACCTGGAACGGTTGAAAGCAAATGCCGGGCAAAATGGCCTGACCGGTCTGCGAATTATGAACCCTGAAGAGGTGAAGGAAATAGAGCCCCACCTGCATTGCAAGGGGGCTCTTTGGGTTCCGCAAACGGGTGTCGTTGACTTTGCTGAAGTGTGCCGCAAACTCGCATCCCTGCTCAGCGAACACGGGGTTGAGTTCCACTTCAACACCCGGGTTGAAAGCATACATGCCGTTGGAAGACGGATTGTGGTACGTACCGGTGGGGGGGAGTTTAACGCCTGGCATGTGGTCAATTGCGCCGGCTTGTATGCTGACAAACTCGCCTTCCCCAATCCGGGAAAAGCGTCACTGGCAGTGGTGCCGTTCAGGGGCGAGTACTACGTCATTTCCGACGAGAAAAAAGACCTGGTCAAAAACCTGGTCTATCCCGTTCCCAACCCGCAACTGCCCTTCCTCGGGGTGCATTTCACCCGCCGCATTGACCACCAGGTGGACATCGGGCCCAATGCAGTGCTCGCCTTTGCCCGTGAGGGCTACCGGATGAAAGATGTCAATGCAGGTGAAATGGCTGATTATCTGCGCTTTCCGGGCTTTTGGAGAATGGCCCGCCGCTATTGGAAGGTGGGCATTGACGAGATCCATCGCTCGCTGTCCAAAAGGGCCTTTATGAAAAAGGCGGTTCAGTATTTTCCGGAAATAACAGAAAAGGATGTTCAACGTGGCCCTTCCGGTGTACGGGCCCAGGCCATAGACTGGTACGGCCGCCCACTTCATGATTTTTTCTTCGAAAAACAGCGCAGCGTACTTCATTGCCTGAATGTTCCTTCGCCTGCGGCAACGGCAAGCCTGGCCATTGGTGAAGTGGTGGCCCGGAAGTTGCTGAGTTAGGACAGTCTTGCTCGTTTTCAATCCTTGAAAACCGGAAAAACAACCAGAAATTGCCAGAGCAAAGGACATGAGCACCCCACTGTGTTTACTCACCTGCACGTTATCCTTGAAAATTTTTGAGAAGGCACTAAACTTTTTGCCACAGCATTCGTCCGGTGTAACCTTCAGAAGCGCGCCGGAAGGCAACCGAACGCTTTCTCCCCCTCCCGAAAAACTTTGTTACCCGTCAATTCCCTCTTTGAACGGCGCCCTGGTGCCAGGGTACATGGAACAACAATCACTAAATATAATTACGATGAGACAACGGATCATTTTTTTGTTCACGCTTTTATTCTTTGGATTTTGCAGCACTGTTGTTGCTCAACATGGAACGGCCATGGAGTGGTTGGATGATGTAGAGTTGCCAACCCCGCCGGGTTCCAATAGCGTCAGGGGGTTTTTATACAGCAATATTGCCGTGCTGTCAAATGGCCGCAGGGTGGTTTTTATGAACAAACAGGAAGGCGGCAAAACAATTTATTACACATATAGCGACGACGGTGTAAACTGGAGTACTCCGCAATTATTTGAACCTTGCAATTTTGTGATAGGGTTGAATTCTCCCAAGGTTATTTCCGATCACCTGGATCGCATCCATATTATCTGGGCCAGCCAACTGCCAAGAGCCTTGTATTATTCTCAAATGGATGCTGAATTAAATTATGTAATTGATTCTGTCCTCATCAGCGACAATCCGGATTTTGACACATTCCGGGATATGTATATCACGGCTGATTTGCAAGGCAGAATCCACGTCATGTGGAATGAGGGCATCACTGGCGTACACCTGCCCGAAGCTCATTATTCCCGTTCCGTTGATGGAGGTCAAAGCTGGAGCGATGAGGTGTTGCTCAGCAATCCGGACAACTTGCCCAGCTCTTTCCCCAGAACGCAGTTGAATGCATATAGCGGAGATACACTGGCCATTTTCTGGCGAGACTCGGTGCCCGGACCCACCGAAAACTGGGACCTTCAAATGGTGCTGAGCATGGATGGGGGGCAGAGTTGGAGCAGCCCCACCGTAATTGCTCCAAATGTGAATTTGCAAGGCGATCCGGATCTGGTCATTGACCCCCAGGGCCGCTTCCATTTATTTTTTCACGAGGCTCCGGTAAGCGATGCCTACTGGGGCATGCGGGTGCGATACGGCTATTCGGATGACCTTGGACAAACCTGGTTGCCCTCTCAGAATTTTGACAATATAATTTGCAACGATCAGCGCAGTTACCTGGTGGAAGGAAGCCGGTATGACATTCAAAATGATGTGTTGTGGACCTTCTGGAAAGAAGAAGATATTCCGGGCCTACAGGGTGGAGATATGATGGCAGCTTATTCCCTGGACCGGGGAGAGAGCTGGTCCGATCCTGAATATGTGACAGACTGGGGAGACCCCTCCATTGGCTTTAAAGCGGTTGCCTTGCTGCCAAACGGCGGCATTGCGGCAAATTATGAATTGCCCAATTATCCCTCATCCGGATTGTTCCGGATATTTTACAAGGAGCGGGAACCGCTGCTGGTGCCAACTGCCGAAAAATTATATTTTGAAAAATTACTGATTTATCCAAATCCTGCCACCTCCAGTGTTTTCGTGCAAGGCCTCGATGGGACAAGTGCTGCGGAGTTAATAATTTCCGATATTTGGGGGAGGAATTTAAAGACAATATCTACAAATGAAAATGCCGTTGTGGTGGAGGTCAGTGAATTACCTCCGGGTATTTATTTCCTTACGGTGTATGACGTTGCGACGAAATTGATGCACACTGAAAAGTTCCTGAAGTCGGAATGACAAGCTTCTTCCCGGTGCCGAAGCCGGTGCCGATGGCCATCGGCACCGGCTTCGGCACCAGGAGGTTTAGAGGGGTTCCACATCAGGTTGCAACTTTCAGTTGCGGCCTGAATTGCAAACGCTGGCAGTGGTTCCGAACCCTGCCAGCGTTGGGGGCCCAAAAACCAGCAAAAAAACTATCTGAAAAACCTCCGTGGGCCCAGTGGCCTCCGTGAGAGGCATTCAAAGGTTTAGAGAAGTTTCACATCAGGTTGCGACTTTCAGTTGCGGCCTGAATTGCAAACGCTGACAGTGGTTCTGAACCCTGCCAGCGTTGGGCGCCCAAAAACAAGCAAAAAACTATCTGAAAAACCTCCGTGAGCTCCGTGGTCTCCGTTTGAGGCATTCAAAGGTTTAGAGAAGTTTCACATCAGGTTGCGACTTTCAGTTGCGGCCTGAATTGCAAACGCTGGCAGTGGTTCTGAACCCTGCCAGCGTTGGGCGCCCAAAAACCAACAAAAAACTATCTGAAAAACCTCTTTGGGCCCAGTGGCCTCCGTGAGAAGCAATGGGGGAGAGGGGTTTAGAGGTTGGATCCTGTCAAATTACCTGTGGCGAAAAATCGGGGGAAAAAAAGTGCCCGGAGCGGGACTTGAACCCGCACGGCCATTTCTGGCCACTGGATTTTAAGTCCAGCGTGTCTACCAATTCCACCACCCGGGCTGAATGTCAAGCTTTGGATGCTTGCATTTCGAAAGCGGTGCAAGATAAATAAAAAAAGCCTTCGCAGAGGAAGGCTTGGAGCGGAAAACGGGACTCGAACCCGCGACCCCGACCTTGGCAAGGTCGTGCTCTACCAGCTGAGCTATTTCCGCATGAATTCGTGTGCTTTCGTTTAAGCGGGTGCAAATATAAAAGGCCTCCGTTCAAATGCCCAAAACTTTTTTGCGACTAATTTTCAAAAAAGTTTTCCACAGCCTCTTAAGGGTTGTAAATGAAGGGTTTGGAGATTGTATGGAGGTTTGAATGGATGCTGAGGAAGTACACCCCGCTTGCAGCCTTTTCCATCGGAAGATAAAGCTCGTTCTCGCCTTTGGGGAGCTGGTACTCCCGGTTCAGCACCAAAGCCCCTGTGGGTGCAATTATCCTGATCCTGACCGGTGCCGCTTCTGGCGTGTAAAGGCTGATAACAGCCTGTCCGGCGCTGTTGGTCTGTAAATTCAGTAGTTGCAGTTCTTTTCCATCGTTGCGGTTCACTTCGATGACATGGCTGAGATGGTCAGTGCCGTCCAGGTCGAGGGTTCTCAGCCGGTAGTAGCATTGCGGGGGAGGGGCGTGGTGCGCAGCGGAATACTCCCGCAACGCAGTGCTGGTGCCGGCAGCCGGAACTTTTGCCAGCGTATTCCATACACCATGTTCTGTGGACCGGTATTCAAGGATGTACTCATCGGTAAACGATTCGGAAGCAGTGGTCCAATGTACCAGGTTGCGGTCGGGCAGGGCCTCGGCATGGAAACTGAGTAGTTCCACCGGCAAACCCGCTTGCTGGAGGCTGACGTTGAGTGTGGTGACCGCTCCCGGGCTGAGGCTTGCCTGAACGGTTTGGGACACATAGCCATCTTTGGAGAACACCACGTCGAAGCTTCCTGAACCGGGCTGGCCGGTTTTGTACTGGCCGCTGGAGTTGGTCACATCGGAGTTCAGGGGGTCGGAGCTTTGTATTTCAGCAGTTACACCTTCCAAAGGCAAGTTGGTGGTCATATCAGTCACGGTGCCTTCCAGAAAGCAGGCCTGAACGTAGCTGGGTGTCAGGATGTAGAGAGCTCCGGTGTCAGGGCTGCTGCCGGCATTTTCATCAATGTTGGAGACGAGCAGATTGCCCGAAGGTAAATAGGGATACACGCCCCAGGCACCTTTGAAACCATTGCCGGAGCCGTTGGGCCAGGTGTCGTAGCGCCCTACCTGGATGAGGTTCTCCGGGCGGCTCACATCGGTGATGGTCACCCCGTCGGTGTACCAGGAAGTGACGGCGTATTGGTCCTTGATGTGCACGTTGTGGACGATGGAACCACTGCCGGGAGTGTCGTGGATCTGGTCCTTCAGAACAATGCTGGTGGGGTTGTCTATGTCGTAAGCAGCAAGCGTGCCATTGCTTTTTTCATCGGTGGTGAAGAGGTAATTGCCGTTGGCTGACAACCAGGTGTTGTGGGTGAATGCAAAGGGCGTCGTTTGCGAAGAAATGGTTACCGGTGAAGATTTGTTGCTGAAGTCAATGATGGAAAACTGTCCTGCATAAATGTGCCCGGCGTACAGGGTGTCATTGTGGGCATAGCCGTCGTGGATGTATTGGGTGCTGTATTGGCCGGCATAGCTGGGATTGTACGGGTCGGCATTCAGATCGAGCACCACCGCACCGCCGTTGGCCAGGCCCGTGGTGCCATAGATGTATGCAAAGCCCTTTACCGTGTCCACATGCAGTGCATGGGCCCTTTTGAGCTGGTTCTGGATGGCACCGTCGCCGTGGTATTTGTGAAAGGGAATGGACGTGTTTGGAAGGTTGCTCAGGTCGGCAATCCCGACGCCGCCGTAGCCATTTGGTGTGGTTCCTTCAGATGTGACGTATGCGTAGTTTCCGAATGTTTTCACCTCCCTCCAAAGCGAATTGATGGTGTCTTCCAGCTGGGTCAGCAAAACCGGCGCTTCGGGATCGGTGACATCCACAATGGCCAGCCCTTTGGAAGCACCCACCAGGGCATATTCTTTCCCGTTGGCAGCATAGCCCCACACATTGGCAAGGGTTTGCCCCGGGAAGCTGAGTTTGGATCTGAATGTGATGTTGTAGTTCTGCGATTGGAGCGCAGCGAGAAGCGTGAAAACAAACCCGAGTGAAAGAAAAAACCTCATTACCCTTTTATTTTAAAGGTTAATGGGGCTTCATCTTTCATTTTGGGATAGGCTCACAGGAGGTTATACAGGAAGTGTAAAGGTATTACAAAGAAGGCAGGAAGTGTAAATAGTGTGTTGGAATAATTCGTCGGTTATTGGCACAGTGGTTCATTAGGTCACGTTAATGCCCTTGGATTCCAGCATGTTGAGGATTTCATTGAGTCGTTGTGCTTGTCTCAGCCGGCACGCACTTTCGAGGATTTCAACTTCGTATCCCAGTTTTTTTGCATCGAGGGCTGTATTGGCCACCACCTTGTCGAATGGCATGCCGCAGAGGTAGATTTTTTTGACTTTCAGGCTTGAAAGGTATTCCCGGAGCCCTGTTGACCTGGGATTTCCGGTGTCAAAAAAGGCGCTGTGGGGAAGGGCATCCTCTTCGGCAGCCATTTCAACAATGTGGGTGATGCGTGCTGTATCCAGTCCGGGGGCAAAGGCAGCCCCAAAACTGTCCTGTACGCAATACATGATCTCCAACTCCACCTCCACGCCATTTACCGACACTACCTGACCCGGCTTGCGCCAGGGGTGGTTTCCGGCGAAACTCAGGTGCCCGGGGGGCAGGCTGAAATTGGCGGCGATGACTTCATCGAATTCAGCCATCAGGTCGTTGACCATTGGGATCAACTCTTCTCCGCCGGGAATTTCCAGTGCACCACCGGGGAGTAAGTCCACCTGCATTCCGATTACCAAAAGCACGTCTTTTTTTTTCATCTCAATTCACCTCATTATTGAAGCCAGAAGCCTAAAATACTGGACTCAATGTTTAGTTGCTTTCATTTGCTTTTCTATTGCCTTGTAAATTTCATCACGATAAACCTTGTGCCCAAAGGCATTTGGATGCATGGTTCCTTTTGTATCTCCTTGAAAGAAAAATGAACCTTCAGCAGTAATGAAAAAACGTTGAGTTTTGTCATTCCTTTTTTCAGCACAGTAACCATGACCTCTAAATCCTTCTTCCACACTTATGTAATGCCAATTAGGGTATATTCTATCAAGGTCTTTGTAATGATCGTTAAGCTCCATTCCTATTTCACGAATTATCCGAGCGTCGGCAGGTGAAATGTCTAGCTCAGTCAGATAAGCTTGGAAGATTCCACATCCTTCAGCGTCATATGGTTTACCTTGCGTACTCATTTTTTCAAATAATGAGACTGGGTAACCAGTAGCATAAACCTGATCCACATTTAATTCAGTCTGAATGTAATTACACATTTTGTGATAACTTCCTTTTGGACTAAATAGCTCTTCTATTTTTTGAAGAGACTTATTTTTGACTTTATTACGTGTGTCAGCATCTCCTCCATATTTTGGAATTCCCCAAAATAAATCATCACCTCCAACAAGTTCTGATAAGCTCTTTGAAAAACCGACGTCATTTCCTCCAATGGAAATGATCAATACATCAATTCTCAAATTACCAAGAGTGTTTTTTACTTCTTCCAGTTCACCAATATCATTTATCCAGCTGTCCTTTGATTTTCCATCTGATTTTCTTGGTCCAAAGAGCCCATTTTCAATAGTGGCACCAGATCTGGCAAAAGACAAGAATGTTACTCTCGTTTTTGTTCTGGATGTACTCAGCCTGTTGAACCTGTCATCTATTTTCATTGCAGCCAGAGCTGGCCCTGACTTTAATGACCTATGTGCTTCCTTTTCTAACCAGACGGGTTTCGGGTCCATGTCAATGGTAGCTTCAAAATCCGCAGAAATGGTAGTGAGTTTCTTTTTTAATTTATTTTTAGTCCAATTATATGATTCCTTTGTGAGGTCCCATACATCTTCAAATACTACCAAACCTAATGAACGGACATAGTCCCAAAATCCATGACCTTCTGGTTCAAATTCAGCTGGTTCCCCAGGGATATCGGGATTGCCTTCTCCGGAAGCATAGGAATCTCCAATTGAAACTATCAAAAAGTGTCTGAGGGTGATTTTTTTTGACACTTTGGTTTTCATACCCCATGAATCTGTTTGCTCCAAGGTGATCTGGTAGGTTCCGAGCCAGGGAAATTTTGGAATCATCTCAAAATTTTCACCATTGTCTTTCTTTGGCTTTGAATTGTCAATTTCCTGAGGATTTGAAAACGGACTCGGTCTTTTGTTGTCAAACCTGCCATCTGGTTTTGTTCCTGGTTGAGTTATTTTTCGTGGATGTTTGACAGGACCACCTGCGAACAGTGTGTGTTTCTTTGTTTTGATGGTGTAAGTATATGGTTTGGTAAGCGATTCAATTTTCCAGGTATAGGTAGTTCCTGAAGTAAGGTATTGTTTATTTTGTTGATCCTCCATTCCTTCCGGCGGATCAATGGTCAATAGAACTACCCAGCCATCAGGGTTCCAAAATGTTGAATAATATTTGTGGAGGTTGCTGTTGTAATACGATGAAAAAGACTGGGATTCCATTTTCCAAAAGATCGACTGGCCATTTGATTCACTTGAAGGCGGATAAGGGGTTAGTGTATTTTCGCTAAGGAGCCAGAAGTTGAATATTGCCAACATGGCAATAGAGAGGGACATTTGCTTTAGGACCTTCATTGCAAAAGAATTTTTGAGTGACAGAAAATCTACAATTTAAGAAAAAACGCGTGGTGAATGTAAAACAGAATCGATGAATAACAATAATCGATGAAACAATAATACTCAAATAACCCTTGAAATAAGTGCAATCAAAACCCCGGGTTCATAGATCAGCCGGTTCAACACCACCACGTAGTTGTCCAGGTCCTGCACTTTTTTGGGCAGTTCGGCCGGGTGCGATTTGACCAGCCGGGCAGCGGCCACCCAGGCGTGTTGCATGGCTTTTCTGACGCTAAAATGTCCGAAGTGATAATCACTGACAGCACCCGTCAGGGACAGCAATCTTGCCAGGGGCCTGCTTTTCCTGAAAGCGTTGTAATCCTGAACAAACCCTTTCCTGATGGCATCCAGGAGGAGTTGCCCATCGTTATCGAAACTTTCCAGTTCCTCCTGTTTCAAGACTTCTTTGGTGGCCATGCCAAATTGAAAATTCAGCAGCAGACCAAGACCGGCGAACAGTTGTTGAAGGGATTGGGAGGATTGCCCCGGTTTCTCAAAGTATTGGGCCCAGCACCGGTTGAGGCTTTTTTCCGGAGCTTTCCGGTATTCTTGCAGTACCTGCTGTCCCATGATGTTGACCAGTGTTGCGGCTTTTTCCGGGTGCTCAAATCTTCCGGCATCCATGTCTGTCAAAACAGCCCCGATTGCGGTAAAAAGTATGGAAAGGGGAGTTGTTGGCAGCACCTGCACAGAATGAGATTCAATTGTGCTTTTGAGGGCTTCTTGCAAGCCTGTCAAATCATTCGGAGAGGGTATGTGGGTAGAAGGAGCCAAGGTGTTTTCTGAAATTGGAGGGTGAAGGTAAACAAATCCTCCGGTCAAGCCGAACGGGCTACCGGCCGGACACTGGTCTTGAAAAATCCTTCATATCGGAAAAAAGTGGCAGCTTGCACCTTTATTTTGCCCTTCGGTAAACCGAGAATCTGATCATGGAACTGTCCTGGCAAAAATTCATGTTGATCCTCAATCGCTTCGGAAAGCAGTTGACCATTCTCCTGGTTGTATTGCTTATCAGCATCGTATATCCACAGCGGGTCAAGTTTCAGTATGAGTTTCAGAAAGGGCAGCGCTGGAACTACGAAACGCTGCTCGCTCCCTATGACATACCCATCAAAAAGTCGCCCGAACAGATTGCCCGGGACCGCACCAGGTTGGTGGAATCCTTCATTCCCTATTACAAGCTGGACAAGCAGGTAGAAACCCGGCAAGAGGAATTGTTGCGTGAACACTTTCACACCTGGTTCATTTCCGTTCACGGGGATTCTATTGCCGGGGAATTGCAAGACCGTTACAATTTGATGTGGTCCAACGGGCAAAGGCTTCTCTCGGATGTTTACAAAGAAGGTGTAGTGGACATAGACCCGCAGCACCTGAACAGGGGGCCGGACTTCGTCATCAACGTCATTTCGGGTAATACTTTGAGGCCCAGGCTGTTGTCTTCATTGATGACGCCTGACGAGGCTCAAGCGACATTGTACTTGAAGTACGACAGTCTCAGCCTCCGGGGCACAAATTTGCCCACCAAAAGCTTGTTTCAGGGCCTGGTGTTTCCCAATATTGTTTACGATGTAGCGCATTCTCAAAAAATGCTGGATCAGGCCCTTTCGGAGTTGGTGACCACCAGGGGAATTGTCAGAAAAGGGGAGGTCATTGTGACGAAGAATGCCGTGATCACCGATAGTATCTATGACATTCTTCTTTCATTCAAAGAAAAATTCGAGCAGGATTACGGCCCGGCCTCTGGTGCCAGCCTGGTTTACCTCGGATACCTGATTCTCATCGTGCTGGTGTTTGTGGCCTTCCTGATGTATGTCAGAGCCTACCGGCCGGAGTTGTTGAACAAGTGGTCTTACCTGATCTCGGTTCTGGTTTGGCCGGTGGTGTTCATTTACCTGACTTTTCTGGTGGAAAAAACCAATACCATCAGTGTGTTTTTGTTGCCGTACACCATTGTACCCATCATCATGCGGCATTTCTTCTCCTACCGGCTTGCCTTCTTCGTTCACGTTTTGGTGGTCTTGCTTTGCAGTTTGCTCACTTCAGTAGGCTATCAGTTTGCTTTCATTCAAATCGTTGCAGGTGTTGTTGCTGTGCTGGCGGTTACCGACGCCAGGTACTGGGGGCGCTTTTTCATGTCCGTGTTGTACATCACCCTCACTTATGTGGTCGGTTTTTTTGCCACCGAGCTGATCAAAGAAGGGAACCTGGCACAAATTGACTGGCCCATGTTTGGCTGGCTGGCCGGCAACAGTGTCCTGGTATTGCTGGCATTTCCACTCATTCCTCTGATGGAGCGTTCATTCGGCTTTGTTTCGGCCATTTCCCTGGTGGAATTGAGCGACATGGAAAAGCCCCTCCTGAAGATGCTTTCGTTGAAAGCGCCCGGCACTTTCCAGCATTCCATACAGGTGGGCCATTTGAGCGAAGCTGCTGCCAAGGCCATCGGCGCCGATGCCCTTTTGGTGAAAGTGGGAGCCCTGTACCACGATGTGGGCAAAACCGTTAATCCGGAGTTTTTCGTCGAAAACCAGCAGTTGTACAACCCACACGAAAACATGGATTGCAAAGACAGTGCTGCCATGATCATCAGCCATGTGACCAAAGGTGCAGAGCTGGCAAGGAAATACCGCTTGCCACAAAAACTGATTGACTTCATCCTGACCCACCACGGAACCACCCAGGTTGGGTTTTTCTACAAAACCTATTGCAAGGAACATCCTGACGAGGAGGTTGATCCGGCCGCTTTCACCTATCCGGGACCTAAACCCCGAACCAAAGAAGAGGGCATTCTGATGATTGCCGACAGCGTGGAGGCTACCCTGCGCTCTATCAAAGAACCTTCGGAAAAAGTGATCAGCGATGTGGTGGACCAGACCATCGGGCGGAAGCTTTCTGAGGGGCAGTTCACCCGGTGTGAACTTTCGTTTAAGGAACTGGAAAAGGTCAGGGAAGTGTTCAAAAAACAGTTGGTGAGTATCTACCATCCCAGGATTGCCTACCCGTCGTAAGCATCAGGTGCCGTTGAATTCAGCATTCATCTTCAACTCGAACTTTCCTTCGGAAAATGCGATTCTCAGCTCGTGGCGATGTTCGAACCAGGAGACGATCTCCGGTCCCAGAAACTCGCGCCGCCAACCCTGCAGCAGGGAAGGGGCCATGTAACCGGCCGTGTTTTTCATCTTCTTGAATGCCTGCCGGGGCAAAACCATGTGGTGGGAAATACCCGCCTCGATGCATTTGTACCGCACCAGCAGGTCCAGCATTTCCATCATGATCTCGTGTTTGGGGTCTTCATAACCGTCTTTGGGCAGCCGGCTGAGCACCTCTCTTTCTTCTTCGGTAACCGGCCGGTTGTACATCTCAATGAACAACTGGCCGTATTTCCCAATCAGGGAGTCCGGCAACCTGCGGTTGTGTTTGAAGGCGTCCATGCCTTCCCTGGCCCCTCTCACAATGGCACTGATGTATTTGCCGGGCAGCACCATTTCTTTTGAATAATTCTTCTTCCGGGCCTCATCGGTGCGCCAGAGCAACAGGCGCAACAGCATCACCTTTTCATTGAAACGCAGGCCCTTGATGAGATTGCTCTGGAGCGTTTCTTTGTAAGGATCGGTTTCATAAAACTCCGCATCCTCCAGTGTTTTGCATTCCTCCATGGCCCATTCGTAGCGCCCGAAGGAATCCAGCTTGTGTTTCAGTTTTTCGTACAGGTCCCGGAGGTATATGACATCGTACAGCGCATAGCGGAGTTGTTTCCTCGGAAAAGGGCGTTTCTCCCAGTCGGTTACGGTGAAGCCTTTGCCGATTCTGATTTTCAGCTCGCTGTCCAGCAATTTATTGAAAGCGATGGGGTATTTGTAGCCCAGAAAAGCCGAAGATATCTGGGTGTCAAATGTGTTCCTCGCGATGACGCCGTAGTGGTTGTAGATCAGCCGGTAGTCATTGGCGGCGGCGTGGGCAATTTTCAATATATTTTCGTCTGCCAGCAAGTCCAGCACGGGCTTGATATTCGGGAGCTTGATCGGGTCAATCAGGTAATTGCCGTGGGGCGTGGCAACCTGAATGAGGCAGAGGGTGGTAAAGAAGCGCTTCTCCCCGATGAATTCCGTATCGAAACAAATCCAGGGGCTGTCGGCGTTCAGTGAATAAAATCGCTGCAGGTCATCTTCGGTTTCAATGAATTGGTGGCTCGGCAGTTTTACTTTCATGTACTTGGCTCAGTAAG
>JALWSS010000035.1:27617-29780 GCA_026993525.1 Saprospiraceae bacterium | reverse complement strand
GCTTTTTGGTTTTCCCCCATCCGCTTGCGGGAAGGGGCAAATTTAGCAAAATGGGGGTTGGAGTAGATTTTGATTCACTTTCTCCTGATACGGGGTTCTCTGCCAGGGAGGTTCCTCTGTCCCGGACGGTTTGTGGTACGGCGTGATTTTACAGGATGTGGGCACATCGGGCTGTTCGTTTTTCAGACGGTTTTCATAAAGTTGCCGGAGAACAGACCCTTAACCCCTGCGGACAGCAACAGCTTATGAAGAAACTTCTGGTTACCGGCGCTTCCGGTTTTTTAGGATGGAATGTTTTCAAAGAACAGTCAGAGGACTGGCGGCTAATTGGTACCTGGAACCAGCACAAAGATGGCCTGCGCCCCGGTGCTGAAAACTACCAATTGGACCTGCTGGAAAAAGATGCGGTCTGGAAATGCCTCAAAGAAATCAACCCCGATGCGTTGGTCCACCTGGCTGCCTGTTCCGACACCAACTTTTGCGAAGAAAACCCTGAAAAGTCAAGGGCCCTGAACGTGGAAGCCACCGCAACCCTGGCAGAGATGTGTGCGGACAGGCACGTGCATTTCCTTTTTACCTCCAGCGAGCAGGTATTTGACGGGAAAAAGGAAGCCTACCGGGAGGAGGACGAGGCCGCTCCGCAAAATGAATACGGCCGTCAGAAACTGGAAGCCGAGCAACTGGTGAGGGCCATTTACCCCGAAGCCGGCATCGTCCGCATTTCGGTCATGTACGGTATGGCCAGTTCGGCCCGGCCCGGTTTTCTTCAGAAATGGCTGGACGCCTGGCAGCATTTCTTTCCCGTGAAGGCCTTTTACGATGAGTACCGCTCCTTTTTGGGAGGCGCATCGGCAGCCAGGGGCGTGTTTCACTTGCTCGGGCAGCAGGCATCCGGCACTTTCCACATTGGCGGCGACCGGGGCCTCAGCCGTTACGACCTGGCCATTCTGGTGAAAGAGCGCTTCAAACTCGAACACGCACCGGTTGAAATCTGCTCGCAGAAAGATGTGCAAATGCCGGCCTTCCGCCCGCCACGCCTGGTGCTTGACAACAGCCTGATTGCGAGCACCGGCTTTCAGCCCATGCCCCTGGAAGCGGAATTGAGTTCTTTGGCTGAGGAGTTCAGGTTGCCGCCGCCATTCTCTGAAAACTGAGCTTGCCGGCTCCTTCCATTGGACTACCTTTGACCTCAAACGAAAAACAACCCACTATGAAATTCTCTATCGTTCACGCCGGCTATTTCAAACTGGATGGCGGGGCCATGTTCGGCATCGTTCCGAAAAAGTTGTGGCAGCGCCTCAATCCTCCCGACGAGAACAACCTCTGCACATGGTCAATGCAGTGTCTGCTCATCGAAAATGGCGACCGGAAAATCCTGGTGGACTGTGGCCTGGGCGATAAACAAAGCGAGAGGTGGCGCTCCTTCTTTGAGCCGCACGGTGAAGAAAATCTTTTGGACTCGCTTCGCAAAAACAACCTGAACCCCGATGAAATTACCGATGTTTTTCTGACCCACCTGCACTTCGACCATTGCGGCGGAGCCGTGAAGATTGACGATAAAGGAAACCTTGTACCCGCCTTTCCCAACGCCACCTACTGGTCAAATGAGGTGCACTGGAACTGGGCCATGGAACCCAACGCCCGTGAGGCAGCCTCGTTTCTGAAAGAGAACTTTGTTCCGCTTAAGGATGCCGGTGTCCTCCGGTTCATTGACGTCCAGAAAGACCTGCTCGGGTGGTTGCCCGGAATCAGTGTCCAATTCGCCTACGGCCACACCGAAGCCCTCATGGCCCTCCACTTTGAGTCGGAAGGCATACACTACGTCTATTGCTCTGATTTGCTCCCTTCCTCGTTTCACATCGGAATGCCCTGGGTGATGGCTTACGACATCCGGCCCCTGGTGACATTGGAGGAAAAAGGAGAACTCCTGGCAAATGCCCATGACAAGGATTGGACCCTGATCTTTGAACACGACCCGGCCGGGGCTTTTGGAAAAGTGAAAAAAGACGACAGGGGAAGAATCGTGCTTTCGGAAAAATTTTGACATTTTTAGGCTCCGATTTGGGAAATGCGGCGAAAGGCTTTCTCTGGTCATTGCCAACAAAACATTCCCGCACGAATTCTGAACAAAATGAAAAACAACCTCACGTCTGGCCTGTTTCT
>JALWSS010000035.1:0-27607 GCA_026993525.1 Saprospiraceae bacterium | reverse complement strand
CTCCTCTTTTTGTTGTTGAGCTGCCAACCGGATTCCTCCACTGTCCGAAACAACTCCGGCACTCCTTCCGAAGCCCTTGCAAAGGATGATGCTTTCATTTTGGTGCCCGGCAAAAAAATTGGAAAGGTCAGTGCCTTGAAATGTTCCAAAACGGATGTGCTGGAAGCCTATGGTGATGATGCCATCGTTGACAGTGTTTACCTGGGGGAAGGCTTGTTGGCTGAAGGTGTGATTTTGTTTCCCGGGGATTTTAAAAAGCGGGTAGAGTTTTTTTGGGATGTAGAAATTGACTCATTGCGACCCAGCTTCATCCGCATCAGTGGGGATGAAAAGGGCCAAACAGTCTGGAGGACAACCGAAGGCATCAGCATAGGCACCCCCATCGGGGAGGTGGAAAAACTCAATGGCAAACCTTTCGAAATTTACGGTTTTGGCTGGGATTACGGCGGGGTGGTCAATTCCTGGAACGGGGGCAAGCTGACGGAAACGCTCGGGCTCACTTTTGCCCCGTCCACTTCCGAAATTCCGGAGTACCTCCTGGGTGAGTCACAGTTCTCCAGCAACGACAAAAGCCTGCTGGCCGTCAGGCCGGTGGTGGCGGTGATGGTGAGCAGCTTCAGGGAGTGATCAGTTGCTGCCGAGTTTTTCTTCGGCAATCATCCATTTCTCAATGTATTTTTCCAGTTCCTCTTTCGCCGTGGCGTGCGATTTGAGTTTTTCGGCAGCACCGGGTTTGTTGTAAAAATCCGGGTCGGCCATTTCGGTTTCCAGTTTTTCAATCTTTATTTCCAGTTCCTTCACCCTTTTCTGAGCCTGAGAAACGGCCCTTTGCAGTTGTTTGCGCTCCTCGTAACTGAGTTCCCTGGCAGTGGGGGCTTCTTCTTTACTGGTGGCGTTTTGCTTGCCTGAGCTTTTCTCCACCTGCCGCATGTTGTCCAGCCTCCGTTTTTCCAGGAAGTAATTGACATCCCCCAGGTAGGTGTGCAGTTTGTGGTTCCTGAACTCGATGGTCTGGTCCGTCAGGCCACCCAGAAAATCCCGGTCGTGCGAAACGACGATGAGTGTGCCGTTGTATTGCTGAATGGCGCTTTTGAGCACCTCTTTCGAGAGCATGTCCAAGTGGTTGGTAGGCTCGTCCAATACCAGCAGGTTCACGGGCCTCAGCAGCAGGCAGGCAAGTGCCAGCCGGGCCCTTTCGCCTCCCGAGAGCACGGAAACCTTTTTCTCCTGATCTTCACCACTGAAAAGGAACGCACCGAGAATTGCCCTGAGTCTTGTTCTCATCTCCGGTGGTGAATGCTGCTCCATGGTCTGGAGGAGGGTCAGGTTGGGTTGCAATGTTTCAGCCTGGTTTTGGGCGTAATAACCGATGCTCACGTTGTGGCCGGTTTTCACATGCCCTCCGGTAGGCTGGAGGGCGTTCACCAGGATTTTGGCCAGGGTGGTTTTGCCCTGCCCGTTTTGTCCCACAAATGCCACCCGGTCGCCCCGGTCCAGCTTGAGGTTCACCTTGTCGAGGACGAGCAAGTCGCCGTAGCTTTTTGAAACATTGGCGGCTTCGATGACCACCTGACCCGACCTCGGCGCCTCCGGGAAACGGATGTTCATGACCGCCCTGTCCTCTTCCTCGATTTCGATGCGTTCGATCTTGTCCAGTTGCTTTTGCATGCTCTGGGCCATACTGGTCTTGGTGGCTTTGGCCATGAAACGCTTGATGGTGCGTTCCTTTTCAGCGATGACCCGCTGCTGGTTTTCATAAGCTGCCAGCATTTTCTCCCGCCGCTCATTCCTCATCTCCACATAGCCGGAGTAGGAAGCCTTGTAGTCGTACAACTTGCCCAGTTCAATTTCCAGGGTTCTTTTGGTCACATTGTCGAGGAAAGTCTTGTCGTGGGAGATCACGATCAGCGAACCCTCGTAGCTGTCCAGGAAATCTTCCAGCCAGAGGATACTTTCGATGTCCAGGTGGTTGGTCGGCTCGTCGAGCAACAGAAAATCGGGCTGGCGGAGAAGGATTTTGGCCAGCTCGATGCGCATTTGCCAGCCCCCGCTGAACTCATCGGTCAGCCGGTCAAAATCCTCGTCCTCAAAACCGAGGCCCTTCAGCACTTTTTCGGCCGTGGGCTTCATCTGGTGGCCGCCGAGGATGTGGAAGCGGTGTTCCAGATCGGCCATGTCCGTCAGCAGCTTGCTGTAGCTTTCGCTTTCATAGTCCGTTCGCTGCGCAACTTCCTTGTGGATGTTTTCCAGCCGCTTTTCAAGTTCTTTGGCTTCTTCAAAAGCGGTCATGGCTTCCTCGATGACGGTTTTTCCCTTCGGTAAATTCATCTCCTGGTGCAGGAAACCGAGGGTGGTATTGCCCGGGCGTGTCACCTTGCCCCCGTCCGGAGAGACGATGCCGGCGATGATCTTGAGAAGGGTACTTTTCCCGGCACCGTTGCGTCCTACCAGTCCGATGCGCTCCCTGCCGGAAACGGTAAAACCGACGTGGTCGAAAAGGATGCGTTCCCCGTACTGGAGATATATGTCTGATACTGAAAGCATGTTTTTTTGGAGGGTTATGAGGGATTATGAAGGGTTATGAAGGGTTATGACCCCGATATTCATCGGGGATGAAGGGTTATGAGGTTTTTTGTCCCGAGGCAAGCTCTGGGTTGAGGTTTTTGAGGTTTTTTGTCCCGAGGCAAGCTCTGGGTTGAGGTTTTTGAGGTTTTTTTCATGGGTTCTGAAAGAAGCGGCGCAAAAGTAACTGACAGAGCGGGATTGCCAATGAAATATTGGTCACAGCCAGGCAAGTTGTGTATCGCCTGCTTGCTAAACTGATCCCATGCTGTACATTTGGCCGCAATTGCGACGAAAAACCCATTCCATTGTGCCACTGAACCTCTTTCAGCCAGATGCTTTCACGGACCGGCTTTTCGGGGGCAATCCCGCCGCGGTGGTAGGGAGTAGGGAGTAGCCTGTCCGGCTGGCGCCAGGCCAGACGGGGGAGTAGGGTTTAGGGTGTAGGGTGTAAAGTTTGGGAGAGCTAGCTCTTTCATCCCTCATCCCTCATCCCTGAATTGGGAGTAGGGAGTAGGGAGTAGGGTTTAGGGTTTAGGGTGTAGGGTGTAAAGTTTGGGAGAGCTAGCTCCCTCATCCCTCATCCCTCATCCCTCATCCCTCATCCCTGAATTGGGAGTAGGGAGTAGGGAGTAGGGAGTAGGGAGTAGGGTTTAGGGTTTAGGGTTTAGGGTTTAGGGTTTAGGGTGTAGGGTGTAAAGTTTGGGAGAGCTAGCTCTTTCATCCCTCATCCCTCATCCCTGAATTGGGAGTAGGGAGTAGGGTTTAGGGTTTAGGGTTTAGGGTTTAGGGTGTAGGGTGTAAAGTTTGGGAGAGCTAGCTCTTTCATCCCTCACCCCTCATCCCTGAATTGGGTTTAGGGAGTAGGGAGTAGGGTGTAGGGAGTAAAGTTTGGGAGAGCTAGCTCTTTCACCCCTCATCCCTCATCCCTCACCTCTCATCCCTCATCCCTGAATTGGGAGTAGGGAGTAGGGTGTAGGGTGTAGGGTTTGGAACTGCTACTCTGTTAAACTCTGCGGTTAAACTCTGTTAAACTCTGTGGTTAAATTTAGAGTAGGGAGTAGGGTTTAGGGTATAGGGTTTGGAGGCGCTACTCTGTTAAACTCTGCGGTTAAACTCTGTTAAACTCTGTGGTTAAATTTAGAGTAGGGAGCAGGGTTCGGTTGCGGGCTCAACCCCTCTAAACCCCTCTAAACCAAAAAATCCAGAATCAAAACCAAAAATCTACCGCATGCACCTGAGCGAAATCCTGACCCACCTGGGCGAAGACCGTGAGAAGTATTTTGGCGCCACCGCACCTCCGGTCATTCAGACGTCGAATTTTGTGTTCAATTCCGTTGCTGAATTCCGGAACGCCATCCAGCATGAGTTCGATCAGCACATCTACACCCGTGGCAACAATCCGACGGTAAAGATCCTTCGGGAAAAGCTGGCAGCGCTGGAGGAGACCGACGATGCCCTGGTTTTCCCCAGTGGGGCTGCCGCAACAGCCATGGCGGTGTTGTCGCTGATGAACAGCGGCGAGCACATTATTTGTGTGGAGAAACCTTACTCCTGGACCCGCATACTGGTACAGGACATCCTGCCCCGTTTTGGCATTGAACACAGCTTTGTGGATGGCAGGGATGCAGAAGCGATCCGGAAGGCCGTCAGGCCAAATACCACCTTCATGTACCTGGAATCACCCAACTCCATGACTTTCGAGCTCCAGGATTTGCGTGCCTGCGCCGCCATTGCGAAGCAAAACGAAATTACGACACTGATTGACAATACCAACTGTACACCCTTGTTTCAGAAGCCCGCCAGCCTGGGCATAGACCTAGTCATGCACACGGGCACCAAATACCTCAATGGTCACAGCGATGTGGTTTGCGGTGTTGTTTGCGGCAGCCGAAAAAACATTGAGCAGATCTTCCACGCCGGGTACATGACCTTCGGAAACATCGTCTCACCCCACGATGCCTGGCTGATCCTCAGGGGCTTGCGGACGTTTGAACTCAGGGTTCGGCGCAGCTACGAAAGTGCATTCAAAATTGCACAATGGCTGGAAACCCACCCAAAAGTAGGGCGGGTGCTGTTCCCGATGTTGCCTTCCTTCCCGCAATACGAACTGGCAGTGCGGCAAATGAAAGGCTGTGCAGGACTGGTCAGTTTTTACCTGGGTACCCAGGAAATTGAAAAAGTGGAAGCCTTCACCGACAGCCTTGAGCGATTCCTGCTGGCTGTATCCTGGGGCGGGCACGAATCATTGGTGATGCCCATGGCTGCTTTTTACAACATGCCCGGAAAAGAAAATCCTCCACTCCCGCCTAATCTCGTTCGGATCTATGTGGGACTGGAGGATCCGGATTACCTCATTCAGGACCTTGAACAGGCCCTTGACATGATCTGAGTCAGGTGTTTTGGTATGTCACGGACCTGACCGCCTCGATGATCTTCTCAGGATTGGGCAGGTACCCGGCTACCAGGGTCGGGGCGTATGGCAGGGATGTGTCAGCCGAATTCACACGCACAACCGGTGCGTCCAGGTAGTCAAAAGCATAGCGCTGCACTTCGTAGGCTATTTCGGCCGACACGCCGTAAAGTGGCCAGGACTCATCAACAACCACCAGCCGGTCGGTCTCCCTGACGGACTCCACGATGGTTTTGTGATCCAGCGGACGAATGGTGCGAAGGTCAATGACTTCGGCTGAAATGCCCATTCCTTCCAGCTCTTCGGCGGCCTTCATCGCCTCGATGATCATCTTGTTGAAGGTCACGATGGTGACATCCGTGCCCGTACGTCGCACAGCGGCCACTCCGATGGGCACCAGGTATTCGTCTTCGGGCACTTCGCCTTTGTAACCGTACATGATCTCTGATTCCATCATGCACACCGGGTCGTCGTCCCTGATGGCGGATTTTATCAGTCCTTTGGCGTCCGCCGGATCAATGCAGGAAATTACTTTCAACCCCGGTGTGTTGCCCAGCCAGCTCTCAAAAGTCTGGGAATGTTGTTGTGCCAACTGCCCCGCCGAACCGGAAGGCCCCCGGAAAACGATGGGGCATTTGAAGTCTCCGGCAGACTGGGAGAGGGTTTTGGCAGCGTTGTTCACAATCTGGTCAAAAGCCAGAACGGCAAAATTCCAGGTCATGAACTCAATGACCGGACGCAGGCCATTCATGGCTGCACCCACCCCGATGCCGGCGAATCCCAACTCCGCAATGGGCGTGTCAATGACCCGTTTGGCACCAAATTCATCCAACATGCCTTTGGTTACCTTGTAGGCACCGTTGTATTCGGCCACCTCTTCGCCCATAATGAAGACATTTTCATCACGGCGCATTTCTTCTGCCATTCCTTCCCGTAGCGCTTCGCGCAATTGCAATACTTTACCCATTCTTTTGGAGAGTTTGATGTAGGGTTGAGATTGTGTGTTTGGAGTATTCTGTTCTGCAAAACGGCTGCAAAAATATCGTTCTTTGGCGAACTACCGATATGCGACGGGGAGCTTCTTCCGGTAAGACATGCAATGACAACCCCGGGGTTCACTCCTTTTTTGAACCTCCTGCCAGCGCTTCAATTGCGTTGGCAACCGGACCCGGGCCAAAATTTGGATTACCGATTTTAGAAATTCCCAAATAAAAGTCCGACCTTTGGCCGCAATCCGACAATTTGTAATGCCATGCTGAGCAGCATCCAACGTTTTTTACCCTTTGCAATCCTGTCATTCCTACTCTTTGCAGCCTGTGAGGAGCCTTTGGAGTTTGATCTCAACGATGAAGAGAGGCTGGTGATCTACAGCAACTTCTCCGACCAACAAACCCTGGAAGTCTTTGTCTCCAAAACCCGCTCGGTGTTAAACACCCAGCCCACCACTTTTCTGGAGGATGCCACTGTAATGGTATTCGTTGACAATGAGTTGGTTGAAATACTCGAGTCTGTGCCCGCAGCAGAAAGCGGTGACAAGCCGGCGTTTTACAAAACCTTGAAGCTGAAACCGGAGGTGGGCGTGGTTTACACCATCAAAGTCACCGTTCCGGGTTTTGATCCGGTCACTGCCACCAACAGCATTCCGCCTTCTGTGCCCATAGAATCGGTTGCCTTTTCCAACACCGGACAAACGGAAGTCAATCAGAGCAAAAAAATTAAATTTGATGTTTCAGTTTCATTCGTTGATCCCCTGGAGGAGGAAAATTATTACCACCTTGTCTTTCTGCAAAAGTTGAATTCCTACACAGTGTCGCCTGAGGGCGATACCATTCTGGACAATACCATTTACAACGCCCCGCTGACCGTTTATCCTTCCAACCTCGACATGCCGGTCACCGGCTATTACGACCATCGCAGCTTTTTGATCAAAGACCAGTTTTTCAATGGTGAAAAACTGCGGCTGGAGTTTTGGGGCATGTATGACTACGATCCCTCCAAATACATTCCCGGCGATTTTGTCATAGAACTGCGCACGGTCAGCGAAGCCTATTACCTGTACCACATCACCCTCAGCCGCCAGGTGAACACTGACAATCCCCTGTCAGAAGGCGTGGTTGTTTACGACAACGTCGAAAATGGTGAAGGCATCTTCGCAGGTTATTCCTCCTCTTTCAATTCTTTCAAGTTAAGCAACTGACTTTCAGCTCATTTCTCGCTATTCAACGGTATGCACTTCATAAGGTATGGTGCACTGCATTTTATATGCCCGGATTGATGAATCTAAAAAATTTGTTCGTCGCAATAGGGGGGTGATCAAAATTTCGTGTCTTCCAATCAAGTAAGTTCCCTAACATTAAAATTCTGAGACAATGAGCGCAGCAACTACCAGTACCATCCCCGCCATCACCGAATTCCCGATTTTTAAATGCCTTAAAGAAGATGAGCTTCGCCGGCTGGAGGACATGGCCGAATACAAGGTAAAATCGAAGTTCAGCTACATTTACCTTCCGGATGAATCTTCAATGCATGTATTCTTTCTTGCAAAAGGTACCGTCAAAATCGGCACCCATTCCGAAGATGGAAAAGAAGTGATCAAGTCATTGATCCATCCCACTGCCATGTTCGGTGAGCTTGGTGTGATCGGTGAAAACAGGCGCCAGGATTTTGCGCAGGCACTGCGCGAAGAGGTTCACATCTATGCGCTCAAAGTCGAAGACCTGAAAAGGCTCATGCGCACCAATTTCCAACTGTGCGACAAAATCATGGCATTGCTCGGAAACCGCCTCATGAACGCTGAAAGCAAGTTGGAATCCTTGATATTCAAAGACGCAAGAACCCGAATCATAGAATTCATCAAGGAGTCCGTCTCTAAAAGCGGGCGCCGGATTGGCTACGAAATGTTGCTGAAACACAGCCTGACCCACCAGGACATTGCCAATATCACCTGCACTTCCCGACAAACTGTGACCCTCGTTTTGAATGAACTCAAAAAATCAGACCTCATCTATTTCAACAGGGGCAAAATACTGATCAGAGACATGGCCAAACTGGCTTGATGAGGATTATGACCCCGATTTTTATCGGGGATGAAGGATTATGACCCCGATATTCATCGGGGATGAAGGATTATGAGGATTATGGAGGTTAACAAGGTGGGCAACGCTTGAACCCTCCTAAACTTCTCTCAACTCCTCTAAACTTCTCTCAACTTCTCTCAACCCCTCTCAACCTCCCGTCCCGAACTTGTTTCGGGATCGGCATCAACCACCATTCATTTCAAAAAAAATTTCTCAATGAATAGAATGACTGCCAGCGAATAACTGGTGGTCATTTTTTATTTCGGCAGGGCCATCTTGATCCTGTATTCGTTGGGCAGGTAGTTGTTGATGCGATTTTGGAGGTTTTTTGCCCAGCCGAGTCCGGTTCCGTTGTAGCTTACGAGTTTCCAGCCGGGGCTGCTGTTTTCCGGGATGGTGAATTCTTCCTTTTTCAGAAATCGCAGTGCTTCATCTTTGTTCAGCTCCATTTTCGGAACCGTTTTGTTCAATACCTGGTTTTGTGAAAGTTGATGAGAGGGGACGAGCTTGCCGCCTTTCAACGCTCCCAGTTTTACTCCCACGGATCGCTTCTTCAGTGCATTGGCAATGACGGATGTTGCTTCCAGCAGGTTTTCCGGAATGCCCACCAGGTCCCCATTTCCTTTCTGAAACAGGTTTAGTTCGTATTTGTCATCAATCCATCTTTCCACGGCTGCGGACTTGTCCTTGTTGAGTTTTGAAAGCCCCTTGACCGGTTTGACCTTGTGCCGTATGTACCCCGTTTCGGTATTGCGAAGCGAGGAGAGGAAAAAACCTTCACCTCTCAAACGGTGGGGGAAAAAGTGGTAGCCATACTTTCCGGTCAGGATGCCCCAGGATTCCGGAACATCGAGCGGAATAATTTCCAGGGGATATTTCTCGAGCCAGCGGGCAATGTTCTTTTCGTTTTCTTCGGGGTTGAAGGTGCAGGTGGAGTAGAGCAGCACACCGCCGGGTTTGAGCAACGGAAATGCGGAATCAATGATGTTTTGCTGCCTGATGGCGCATTGCCAGGCATGCTCCGGCGACCACTCCCGGATGGCCTTGTCGTCTTTGCGGAAGAGGCCCTCCCCTGAACAAGGCGCATCCACCACCACCACATCGAAAAAGCCCTTCAACGAACTGAAATCATCCGGGTGGTGATTGCTGACCATGTAATTCGGGTATCCCCATTTGGTAAGGTTGTGGCGCAGTGAAGGAACCCTGGAGGGTACGATCTCGTTGGCGAGGAGCAGGCTGTCTGCATTCAGCCCGGACAGCAGAAGTGTGCTTTTCCCGCCCGGTGCTGCACACATATCCAACACCGTCAACGGAGCAGCCAGGTCCACGCTTTGCACCAAAGCCTCCCTCAGAAACATGGACGAAGCCTCCTGAACATAGTACGCACCTGCATGAAACAAGGGGTCAAGGGTGAAGACCGGTCTCTCATCCAGGTAATATCCACAGGGATGCCAGGGAACTTTTTTGCCAAAGGTCAGATTGTGGGCTTTGGCAGGGTTCACCCTGACGGAAGTAACGGCCCGTTGCTGCATGGCCGCAAGCAACTCTTTACCCTCATCACCGAGCTGTTCTTCCATCCGGCTGATCCAGTGTTTGGGCAATTCCATCCGATGAGTTTTATGCCGGTAAAAAACGGAAGGATTGGAAAAGAATGGAAATGTTGGCCGGAATCGTTGCGGAATGCAAACCCGGCACATTTTTTTGAACCCTCATCAACCATCTGCTCCCGGCTCCGTTTACGTATTCGTTTGTTTACCATTGCGATCAAAATCTTTCTCTCATGGCCGCTCCCAAATCAGACAGTGACAGCACTTCCAGGAAGTTCTCCCTGAAGCAATTGAAGAAGGCGCTCGCAATCTTCGCATTCGTAAGGCCATACCGTGCAAAGCTCATACTTGGCCTGGTACTTTTGTTCTTTTCCAGCATGGTTTTCATGGTGTTCCCCTACCTGTCGGGTGAAATGGTGGACATTGCCCTGGGAAAGTCGAAGTACGATATTTCGCTCCAACAAGTCGGTTTGATCCTTTTGGCCATTCTTGTCGTGCAGGGATTCATTTCGTACCACCGGGTGCTCTTGTTTGCCAGTGTCAGCGAAAGGGGGATTGCAGATGTCAGGCGGGCCTTGTATCAGCGTTTGATCACCCTTCCGGTTGTCTTCTTCGAAAAAACCCGGGTGGGAGAATTGGTGAGCCGGCTGACGGCAGACGTCGAACGTCTGTACAATGCTTTTTCCATCACCCTGGCGGAGTTCATGCGTCAGATCATCATCCTCATTACGGGAATTCTCTTTCTGGCTGTTACCACGCCCAGGCTCAGCCTGATCATGCTGGCAACATTTCCGGTGATCGTGGTTGGGGCCATGCTGTTTGGCCGGAAGATCCGCAAGCTGTCAAAAGAGCGGCAACAGCAGTTGGCCAATTCAAACATCATCCTGAATGAAACCATGCAAAACATCCAGGTGGTGAAGGCCTTTACCAATGAACTGTTGGAGTCGCTCCGGTACGGCAAGTCCATTGACAAGTCCGTGGATGTGTCGCTTCGCTATGCCCGTGGCCGGGCACTGTTTGCGGTTTTTATCGTCTCAATTTTGTTCGGTGCGTTGTTTTTTATCGTGTGGCAGGGAGCCATCATGGTCAGCAACGGGGTCATCACGCCCGGGCAACTGATTTCCTTCGTGGTTTATACGGCAATCATCGGCGGGGCCATTGCCGGTCTGGGTAATTTTTACACCGAGTTGCTGGGGGCCATCGGTGCCACCGAAAGGGTGCGGGACATCCTGAATGAAAAAGGAGAGGTGGAAGTTGATCACAAAGGCCTGGCGGTTGAAAAGAAACTGATGGGGCACATCGAATTCGATGACGTCCGTTTCAGCTATCCCACCCGGACGGATGTGCAAGTGCTGAACGGCATCAGTTTTACTGTGGAGCCCGGTCAGAAGGTTGCACTGGTCGGTCCCAGCGGTGCAGGGAAATCAACGATTGTGCAGTTGTTGTTGAAGTTTTACCCCGTTTCCGAAGGAAATATCCTGGTGGATGGTCAGAGCATTTACGACCTCGACACCACCGCATACCGGAAGAATATCGCCATCGTTCCACAGGAGGTACTGCTGTTTGGAGGAACCATCAGAGAAAATATCCTCTACGGAAAACCCGATGCCACTGAGGAGGAACTCATCGCAGCCGCCGGAAAAGCCAATGCACTCGAATTCATCAATTCTTTTCCCGAAGGAATGGAAACAATGGTGGGTGAGCGCGGCATCAAACTTTCCGGCGGGCAGCGCCAGCGCATAGCGATTGCGAGGGCCATTTTGAAAAATCCTTCCATCCTGTTGCTCGATGAGGCTACCTCTTCGCTGGATGCAGAATCCGAAAAGGTGGTACAGGATGCACTGGATACACTCATGGAAGGCCGGACCTCTATCATCATCGCCCACAGGTTGGCCACCGTCCGCAACGTGGATTGCATTTATGTGATTGAAAAGGGCACCATCGTTGAAAGCGGGACCCACGAAGAGTTGTCTGCCATTCAAGACGGTATTTACAACAGCCTGGCCAGGCTCCAATTTGAACTCGCCTGATGTCAAACACATTGGATTGGAAAACCAAACTGATCGCCTGGGGTTCTGTGCTGACCATCGTCGGACTCATCTTTGGTTATGCGCTGGAGTTCAAACATTTTTCCAATACCCTCGGTGTTGGCAAGCTGGTGGCATTCTCACTGATTGCCGGAGCAGCTTTGGGTGGCTGGCTTGCCAGTAAACTGAGCCGTTCGGAAACTACTTTCGTGGGCAAGGTGCGGTGGTGGGTTTCTTCGCTTATCCTTTGCACGCTCTTTATGCCCCTGATAGCCAGTTGGTTGAACCGCTTGCCGTTGTCGAACACCACCCGGCAGATCAGTGTGGAGTTTATCGAAGAAAAACCATTTGCCCAGGAGCGGTTCGGGCTGGAGAAAGGCAAAAAGATCGCGCCCGACGGCTACTATATTTTTGTGAACTACCGTGGAGAGATCATCCGCCTCAGGGCTGATCGGCAACAGTTTCCCGGAAAAGAAAGGGGAGACCTGGTGCAACTCGTACTCAGAAAAGGAAACCTCGGCTTTGATTGGGTGCGCTTCTGAATCTGACCTTGCATCTCAACGGGGAAGTTCCACCAAACTCACCAACCTCTATAACCCTACCGATTACCCATAAATCCCCATCACATCGGGAAGTGCCTCTGCAACCCGACTTCATTGAATGTGAAAAAAAATCCTTCTTATGCCCTGGTGCCCTGGCTGTGCTAAAAAGTCGTGGCAACATCAGCCATCTTGTAACCCGCTGTTTCCTGCCTTGTCGGCAGACAGGCAACGGCGGGAATCTTGCCAGTACCCCTACACACATCCAACTTCTATTCAAAACATCACATCAGGAATAGCTTTAGCACCAAATTCGGGATGTGAATTGAAATTGATGCTGATGCTCTGTAAAGATGTTTGATGTGATTGGGGGTTAATCCACTAACCCCTCGTTAAAACAAGGGGTTTCAAGATGTTTGATGGGGTAAAGGATGCTTTTTCAAGCCTCGGTTACTTTATGAGTCAGAGCTCTCAGAACCGGAATGATGGACTTGTGGGTAATCGATGGCTCTATTACCCCCCTCAACCTCCCGTCCCGAACTTGATTCGGGATCGGGATCAACCCCTCTCAACCTCTCTCAACTTTTATTGCCTCTCACTGAGGCCACTGGGCCCACGGAGGTTTTTTCAGATAGTTTATTGCTGGTTTTTGGGTGCAGGGTTCGGAACCACTGTCAGCGTTTGCAATGGAGGCCGCAACTGGAAGTTGCAACCTGATGCGGAACTCCCTCTAAACTTTTATTGCCTCTCACAGAGGCCACTGAGCCCACGGAGTTTTTTTTCGCTGTGTCCGCTGTGAGCGCTGTGAGAGGAAAATCAGCCGATTAATTCAGGCCGCAACTGGAAGTTGCAACCTGATGCGGAACCTCCCGAGCTTGGCTCGGGATCAACCCCTCTCAACCCCTCTCAACCTCTCACAACCCCTCAAACAACCCCTCAAACAATCCCTTCCTCGATGGCCCACCTCACCAGTTCCGAGGTGCTTCCCAGTTTCAGCTTTTTCATGATGTTTTTGCGGTGGGTGTAAACCGTGTGGGTGCTCAGGTGGAGTCTGTCAGCAATTTCCTTGGCGATCAGTCCGTCGGCAACCAGTTGCACGATTTCAATTTCCCGGGCCGACAGGGGGGTAGGCTCGCATTTATCGGCCTTCGGGAAAGATTTCTCCAGCAGGTGGTTCAGCACGTTGGTGCAGTAAAACTTGTCTCCCCGGGCGGTGGCCTCAATGGCGTCGAGAATCTCCTTTTCGTCGCAATGTTTTGACAGGTAACTGTTTACGCCGGTTTCCAGCACTTCGTAAATGGTCTTTTTGTCCTGGTCTCCGCTGATGATGAGCAGCTTCGTTTTCGGGGATTTTTTTCTGATGAGGTCCAGGGTTTCTGTGGAAAAATGCCCGGGCTGGTTGTAATCCAGGACGACGATATCGGGGGAGGCAGCATCTATCAGGGCTTGCAATTGGCTTTCATTGGTGGCCTCACCAACGACCTGGCACCCGGCTTTCTCACCCAACAGGTATTTGAGCCCGATTCTCACCAGGCTCTCGGAGTCAGCAATTAGCACCTTTGGTCCTGCCATTTCAAACGAGTTGGTTGGTTGCCTGCAAATATAGGCAGCAAAGGTGGGGGATTTTACGCTAATTTGGATTTAATTAAAATTAGACCCTGCCCTGACAATCAGCCTTGCCTGCTTCACTCAGCACTTACCTGTTTTCTTCATAAACTCCCAGACAACCACCCCGGCACACACCGCCACATTGAGCGAGTGTTTGGTGCCAAATTGTGGTATTTCAATCGCAACGTCGCAATAGGGAAGGGCTTCCTCGCTGACACCCCTGACTTCGTTTCCGAGGATCAGCGCGTACTTTTTCCCGGCTTCCGGAACAAAATCCTGCAACCTGACACTTTCGTCCGTTTGCTCGACGGCAACGATGCAGGTGTCTTGTTCCTTCAGCACCTGCAGGGCCTCTTCGGTGCGGTTGAAGTATCGCCATGCCACGCTCTCCGTAGCCCCGAGGGCGGTTTTGAGCATCTCGCGGTGGGGTGGTTTGGCGGTGATTCCACAGAGTACAATGGTTTCAACGGCGAAAGCGTCGGCCGTTCTGAAAATGGAACCGACATTCAGTGCCGACCGGATGTTGTCCAGAACGAGGATCAACGGCAGCTTTTCGGCGGCTTTGAACGCTTCCTGTGAAAGCCGGTTCAGTTCCGGCATGGTCAGTTTTCGCATGGCAACGGATTTTTGAAGAGGATCATACACAGGCCTCCCTTCTCGAGTTTTTCAATCACTTCCCAGTCACTTTCCAGGGCATGGACTTCTTCGTCAGTGAAGTCGTTCATGACATTGGAGTACAGGATGTAGCAATCGCTTTCGGGTGACCTTGCTTTGAATCCGTCTTCCCTGCCATTCAGTTCAAAGATTTCCCTGGGGCCGATGTTCGGGAAGGCGGTTCCCACTTCGCTCAGTGCGATGCCTTCTTCCCCGATGCGGTGGATGATTTCCTTGCTGAGCGGGTACCAGGGCAGGTGTGCCAGGGTGGCATCCCAACCCATGGCGATGTTTTTCGGATAGAGCCAGAAATTGCCCGAAAGCAGGCCTGCCAGTACCAGCGCCGATAGCTTGTTCCATCGGTGTTTTTCCTTCGGTAAAATTTTGACGAAGAAAAATGTCAACACCAGGAAAATGGGCAGCAGATACCGGTGCCCTGACAGGCCCGCGTGCATGGCCATCGCAGGTAGCAGGCAAAGGGCCAGCAAAGCCAGCAATTTCAGCAGGCGCCACTCAGTATTGTCAAAAACATGGCGCAAGTCCTTGACGGGGAGCCTCTTGTAAATCAGCCATGCAATGCCCAGCCAAATAAAAACCCGCCCGAAGTCCAGCATGCGCCAGCCGAGGATGGCTGCGTTCCTGAAAAAGCCGGAAAGGTCGGTTCTTTCAAAACTGGGCGCCCAGGTGGAGGCCTCGTGGTAGCCAATCCAACCGGTGGAGAGGTAGTGGTAGAGCAGGAACCCGCCACCTGCCACAGCAGCGGGGATGAACAATGCCAATCGGCTCACAATTACCCGAAGGAAATTTTTTTCTGCCCTGAACCGGGAAAGGGCCGGCAGCGAAAACAGGCCCAGGGCAAAGGCCACCATCATGCCACGGGTGCTGACCAGGGCCAGACCGGTGGCACCCAGGATCACCTGCCATTTCCTTTGGGTCAATATTCCATGCAGGCAGAGCAGAAGAAAGCTGACCAGAACAATGTCGGGGCTGACCAGAATACTTTGCGAAGCCAATACAGGGTCTGCAAAGGCAAAGAGTAGCAACCAGCCCGGCCGGTGATCGGGGCGCAGCCAGGCGGCCATTTTGGTCAGCAGGTAAACATTGCCCAGCAGAAAGGGCAACATGGCAAAGTGGCTCACGGCCAGTGTTTTACCGAAGGCCTTCCAGACCAGGGCGAGATAAACCCCGAAAAATGGCGGGTGCCCGCTGTCAATTTCAACGGGAAGGATGAAACTGCCGAAACCGTTTGCGAAGAAAAAGTGGGCCTGCTTGCTGCCCAACTGTACCGTGTCCCAAAAGAACGGATGGTCCTTGACCAGCCAGGTAGCCACTATGACAATGGCGTAGAATACATATCTGACACGGATTATTTTAGACATGCTTTTACGAAGTCAACGAAGAGCGGATGAGGGTTCTCCACCGTGCTTTTGAGTTCGGGGTGGAACTGTACCCCGACAAACCAGGGGTGGTTTTTCAGTTCCACGATCTCCACCAGATCCTGATCCGGGTTGATGCCGGTGGTTTGCATGTCACTTTTATTGAAAAGCTTCCGGTATTCGTTGTTGAACTCGTAGCGGTGGCGGTGGCGTTCGTGGATGAGGTTGGTTTTGTAGGCTTTAAAGGCATTGGAACCTTTTTTCAATTCACAGGCATAAGCGCCCAGGCGCATGGTTCCGCCTTTTTTGGTGATCTTTTTCTGGTCGGGCATCAGGTCAATGACCGGATGGGGCGTGTTGGGGTCCACTTCCGTTGAAGCAGCTCCGGACAGTTGCAGCACATTGCGGGCAAACTCTACCACGGCACATTGCATGCCCAGGCAAATTCCGAAGAAAGGCATTTTGTGTTCACGGGCGTATTTGATGGCTTTGATCTTGCCCTCTATGCCCCGCTCGCCAAAACCCGGAGCTACCAGGATGCCGTCCAGTTCGCCCAGTTTTTCGGCCACTTTTTCATCAGACCCGGCCAATGATTCGGAATGGATCGGTAGCACGTTGACGCGGCATTCGTTGACGGCTCCGGCGTGCACGAAGGCCTCAAAGATGGATTTGTAGGCGTCTTGCAGTTCGTGGTATTTGCCGATGAGGCCGATGGTGGTGGCACGCACGGGGTTTTTCAGCTTGCCGAGGAAGGACTTCCAGGCACCGAGATTGGGGGCTTTGCGATCGGGCAAGCGCAATTTGGCCATCACCGTGGCATCCAGGTTTTCTTTGGCCATGAGCAGGGGCACGTCGTAAATGGTTTCTGCGTCTATGGCTTCCACAACGGAGCCTACATCCACATTGCAAAAGAGGGCCAGCTTGCGGCGGATGTCCATGCCCAGCGGGTACTCGGTGCGGCACACCAGTACATCCGGCTGGATACCGGCGTTGAGCAGTTCCTTTACGGAGTGCTGGGTGGGTTTGGTTTTCAGTTCTTTGGCGGCCCTGAGATAGGGGATGAGGGTCAGGTGGATGACCAGGCAATTGTCCCGGCCCAGTTCCCAGCGCAGTTGGCGCAGGGCCTCCAGGTAGGGCAGCGACTCGATGTCGCCCACGGTGCCGCCCAGTTCTGTGATCACGATTTCGTAGTTGTTGGTGTTGCCCAGCAGCATCACCCGGCGTTTGATCTCGTCGGTGATGTGGGGCACTACCTGAACGGTTTTTCCGAGGTAATCACCGGCCCTTTCCTTGTTGATGACCGTCTGGTAAATGCGGCCGGTGGTCACGTTGTTGGCCTGTGAGGTGGGCCGGTTGAGGAAGCGCTCGTAGTGGCCCAGGTCGAGGTCTGTTTCGGCGCCGTCGTCGGTCACGTAGCATTCGCCGTGCTCGTAGGGATTGAGCGTGCCGGGGTCCACGTTGATGTAGGGGTCAAATTTTTGGATGGTAACCGAAAAGCCCCGGGCCTGGAGCAATTTGGCAAGCGAAGCGGCAATGATGCCTTTGCCAAGAGATGAGGTAACGCCGCCCGTAACAAAAATGTATTTGGTCATCAACTGTTGCGTATCAGAATGAAAAAATTAGAACCAAAGCTGGTTCCCTTGTTACGGGACGCAAAGTTAGAAATATTCGGACGGGGCAGGAGGAGAATTTGCGAAGAACAGAAAAATCAGCTCCTGCTCTTCCACAGGACTTCCTGAATGTCGAGGTCCCGGGCCAGCTTTCTGCCCAGTACGAAGAAATAATCCGAAAGGCGGTTGAGGTATTGCAAGGCCAGGGGATTGACCTCCTCGTGCAGGTGCAAGGCCACCACTTGTCTTTCTGCCCTTCGGCAAACACAGCGGGCCAGGTGGCAGTAGGAGAGGATGGGATGGCCACCGGGCAGGATGAAGTTCTTGAGGGGTGGCAGCGACTGTTCCATTTCGTCAATGTCACCCTCCAAATCCCGGATATCCGTTTCCCGAAGGGTAAGTTCTATGAGTTCTTTTTCCGGATCGGAAGCGAGGTAAGAACCCAGATCGAAAAGGCGGTTTTGCACTTCAAACAACCTGTCCCTGACCGGCCTATCTTCAAGATGATCCCTCAACAAACCGGTAAAAGCATTCAGCTCATCTATGGTGCCATAAGCTTCTATCCGCACATGGGATTTTGGCAGCCGCTTGCCGCCAAACAGGGCGGTATTGCCCTCGTCGCCGGTCTTGGTGTAGATTTTTATTGCCATGACGATGTGTTAGGTTCTCCGATCTGTCAAACTTCTGCATCCCAATTATTGTGGGCATTTTTAGCAGAATACACATTCCCAATAAGCTGCCCTGTCCAGGGGAATGGCTCAGTTCTTCAAATCCTCAATTCTTCAGTGCACTGCAAAACCCCCAAATTCATTAATTCCGACGGAAATTTGAATGCTCACATGCCGGACGGAGTCCGGCTAGATGAGGCACCGGACGTCCCGAAGGATTTCGGGAGGCGCCAGCAACTACGCTGGTTCCGTCCCGAAATTTCTTCGGGATGTCCGGGACCCCATCTTGTCGGACTCCGTCCGACTTATGTTCAGATGAAGTTACATCTTTCGACGAGGATATAACTTTTTGCAGGGGACTCATTCTTCAGTTCCTCAATTCCTCAGTTCCTCTCCCGACGAAAGTCGGGATCAGTTTCTCTCACTCACCCCACATTATTCAACAACGACACCGGATTCGGATTTTTGACATCGGATTCCACCACGCCGTCGCGGAGTTTGACGATTCTGTGGGCGTGTTCCGCAATGTCGGGTTCGTGGGTTACCAGTACGATGGTATTGCCGGCATTGTGGATTTCCTCAAACAGGCCGATGATTTCGTAAGAAGTTTTGGAGTCGAGGTTACCCGTTGGCTCGTCAGCCAGGATGATGGAAGGGTCGTTGACCAGGGCCCGGGCCACTGCCACTCGTTGTCGCTGGCCTCCTGAGAGCTCGTTGGGTTTGTGGTGCATGCGGTCGGCAAGTCCCACGGATTCCAGCACCTGGGCGGCTTTTTCGATGCGTTCGGCTTTGCTTTTTCCGGCATAGACCAGGGGAAGTGCCACATTGTCCAGTGCTGTAAGTCTGGGCAACAGGTTGAAGGTCTGGAATACAAATCCGATTTCCTTGTTTCTGATGGCTGCCAGGTCGGCGTCGTCCATGGTGCTGACATTGATGCCGTTGAGAAAATAATCGCCGGAGGTTGGCGTATCCAGGCAGCCGATCAGGTTCATCAGGGTGGATTTTCCGGAACCGGAAGGTCCCATCAGCGCCACGTACTCGTTTTTGAATACATCCAGGTCAACGCCGTTGAGGGCTTTGACGATGGTGCTGCCCATGTGGTAAATTTTCTTGAGGTTGTGAACGGAAATGATTGCTTGCATGAGTGGCTCGGGTTGTTTGTAGTCTATTTGTGTTGTTTGATCACCTTCGGAACTTTGAAATACGGCCCTTCGGTGGCAGGTGCGTTTTTCAAAGCCTGTTCGGGAGTGACCTGCCCTTTCACCTCATCAGAACGCAATTGCTGCGATTGGTTACTCAGGTAAATGAGTGGTTCCACGTGTTCCGTGTCCAGTTCTTCGAGCTTTTCCACCATCTCCAGGATTTCGTTCAAATCGTGGATCATCAGCTTGCGCTCTTCTTCGGACAACTGCAGGCGGGCCAGATTTTCGAGCCGTAAAATTAGATGGCGGTCTATCTGCATGGCTAATTATTAGATAATCAGGGCTTATTCTTCGAGCGGAGTTGCAAAGATGGAAAATATGCCTGCAAGCGGAAGGCCCCGCTTCATGCGATTTCAATTGAATTCCTAATTTCGTGCCCCGAATTTATAACCAATTCGAGATGTTTTGGCAAAATCCAGGTCCTCCTCATAAGAAGGATTTGTGAGTTTGGTCCCGGGGCCGCCCAAATCACTTCGTTTTGAGTTAAAAAGCAAACACTGATGGCGGAAGAAACACAAGTCCTGATCAAGCACGTTGCAATTGCCGGAAACATCGGCGCCGGCAAGACCACGCTTTGCGCCAAACTTGCCAGGCATTTCAAGTGGGAGTCCCATTTTGAAAGCACCGATGACAACCCCTACCTGGCTGATTTTTACAACGACATGAAGCGCTGGTCCTTCAACCTGCAGGTCTATTTCCTCAACAACCGCTATCAGCAGGTACTCAACATCCTGCAGGGCAACCGCACCGTGGTGCAGGACCGCACCATCTACGAAGATGCCTACATCTTTGCTCCCAACCTCCACGACATGGGGCTGATGACCACCCGCGATTTCGAGAATTATTTCACCCTATTCAAAACCATGTCTTCGCAAATTCAGGCCCCTGACCTGCTCATTTACCTCAAGGCAAGCATCCCCACACTGGTGGCACACATCCAGTCCCGTGGCCGCGATTACGAAGGCAGCATGAGCCTCGACTACCTCAAACGCCTCAACGAACGCTATGAAAAATGGATTTCCGGCTACGACGAAGGCAAACTCCTCATCATCAACGCCGATGAGATTGACTTTGAGAACAATCCCGAAGACATGGGCAAGGTGGTTTCACTGGTGCAACGGGAGTTGCACGGCCTTTTCTGACTACTTCCTTCGGTAAAAAACGGGTTCAATCAGTAGCTTGCACACCCATTTTTGATAAACAAGCTACCGCATGAATACCATCATCCAACACCACATTGGCCGGTTGGAGGCCTTTTTTGACGGCACCCCCTGGTACGGCTCCAACTACTCCGGCATCATCAGCAGCATTGCCGAAGAAGAAGCCAACTGGTGGCCACCCAACGGCCATTCCATTCACCGGCTGCTGCTCCACATGATCAAATGGCGAATATCCCTGACAGAGCGCCTGTTGGGAAACATGGATTTCCGGGCCGGCGAGGACGATCCCGACAATTGGCCGGAGGCCGAAGAAATCAGTAAAAAGAGCTGGGAAGAAACCAAACAGGAATTCGTCAGGCAGCAAAACCTGATCGTCGCTGCACTCCGTGAAAAGGACGATACTTTTCTCGAAGAGGAGTTTCTGCCCGGAAAGAAATTCGGCTGGCTCGTCCAGGGGGTCATTGACCACGACCTTTACCATCTGGGGCAAATCGCCTTTGTCAGAGGGTTAATAAGGGCTTCGGTTTAGCGCACCGAAGGGTACCTTTGCGCTTTCTCAAAAAATGAACTGAAATGCAAGCTTTGTTAATTGTCGGAGCGGGCAGTTTTGTGGGAGGAATGCTGCGGTACGGCATTTCCAAATGGGTGCAAATCAAACTGCTGACAACCTATCCCTTTGGAACCTTCACCGTAAACATCATCGGCTGTTTCATTATCGGGCTGGTGATGGGCTACTCAGAGCGTTTCAACATTTCTTCGGAATGGCGGCTGCTGTTGGTCACCGGATTTTGCGGAGGCTTTACCACTTTTTCCGCTTTTTCCATCGAGACCATGGCCCTGCTACGGGATGCACAATATCTGCCGGCATTTCTGTACATTGCAGGCAGTGTCATGGCCGGCGTACTGGCGGCTTTTGCCGGCTATTCCTTTCACCGTTTTATTTAAAGCTCATGGAACGAGATCCCAATGCCAAGTTGTTGAGAATATTTATTGGCGAATCAGACAAAGTGGGGCATCAACCGCTTTACGAAGTGCTGGTGTTGGAAGCCCGCAAGGCCGGCATTGCAGGTGCTACGGTGCTTCGGGGCACCATGGGGTTTGGAGCCAACTCCCGGATACACACCGCCAAATTGTTTGAAATATCCTCCGACCTGCCGGTTGTGGTCGAAATCGTGGATTCCGAAGAAAATGTGCAGCAGTTTATGAATAAGGTAAACGAGCTTTTCGAAAAAGCACAATGCGGTGGCCTGGTGACACTGGAAAAAGCCGGGATCATCCGCTACAATCCGGCCGGAAAATAGCCCTACTCCAGCTTGAGTACCTGCAGGAAGGCCTTTTGCGGAACCTCCACCTGACCGATTTGACGCATCTTCTTTTTACCTTTCTTCTGCTTTTCCAGCAGTTTTCGCTTCCGGGTGATGTCACCGCCGTAGCACTTGGCAGTCACGTCTTTGCGCATGGCCGAAATGGTTTCCCTGGCGATGATCTTGGCACCGATGGTGGCCTGAATGGCGATCATGAACATCTGCCGGGGCAGCAGTTCTTTCAGCCTCTCGCAAATGCGGCGGCCAAAAGCATAGGCCTTCTCCCGGTGTACCAGCGCCGAGAGGGCATCCACGCTCTCACCGTTCAGTTTGATGTCCACTTTCACCAGGTCGCTTTGGCGGTAGCCGATGGGTTGGTAGTCAAAGGAAGCGTAGCCCCTGGAGATGGATTTGAGCTTGTCGTAAAAATCAAACACGATTTCGGCCAGTGGCAATTCAAAAACCATCTCCACACGGGTGGGGGAGAGGTAGTGCTGGTTTTTGAAGATGCCTCGTTTTTCCAGGCACAGGCTCATGATGGGCCCGTAGTATTCCGGTTTGGTGATGATCTGTGCAGAGATGTACGGCTCCTCAACATAGTCCAGCAGGGTGGGGTCGGGGAAGTCCGAAGGCGTGCGCAGGTGGATGGTCTCACCTTTTTTCGTGTGGGCGATGTAAGACACGTTGGGCACCGTCGTAATGACCTCCATGTCAAATTCCCGGCTGAGCCGTTCCTGAATGATCTCCATGTGAAGCATTCCGAGAAAGCCGCAGCGGAATCCAAAACCCAGTGCTTGCGAAGACTCGGGCTCGAAGGTCAGCGAGCTGTCGTTGAGTTGCAGTTTTTCCAGACTTTCCCGGAGGTCTTCAAAGTCTTCGTTTTCAATGGGATAAATACCCGCAAAGACCATGGGTTTTACGTCCTCGAAACCCTGAATGGCCTCTTCGCAGGGATTGTCAACGTGGGTAATGGTATCGCCCACTTTGATCTCCTTTGAAGTTTTGATACCGGTAATGATATACCCCACATCGCCGGCTTTCATCACCTCTTTCGGAATCATGTCGATCTGCAAGATTCCGATTTCATCGGCTGAGTACTCTTTGCCGGTATGGAAAAAACGAACCTTGTCGCCTTTGCGAAGCGTACCATTGACCAACTTGTAGTAAGCAATCACCCCCCGGAACTGATTGAACACGCTGTCAAAAATAAGGGCCTGCAACGGGGCTTCCGGATCACCTTCAGGAGGCGGGATGCGCTCAACGATGGCTGTGAGGAGGTCGTCAACACCTTCCCCGGTTTTGCCGCTTGCCAGAATGATATCTTCCTTGTTGACCCCGACCAGCTCGATGATCTGGTCCGTCACTTCATCAATCATGGCATTGGGCATGTCAATTTTGTTGATGATGGGAATGATCTCGAGGTCGTGGTCAATGGCCAGGTACAGGTTGGAGATGGTTTGTGCCTGTATGCCCTGCGTGGCATCCACCAGCAACAAAGCGCCCTCACAGGCAGCAATGGACCGGGACACCTCGTAGCTGAAATCCACATGGCCGGGCGTGTCAATCAAATTCAGTGTATAGGTCTCTCCGTCGGTGTGTTTGTAATACATCTGGATGGCGTGGCTCTTGATGGTAATGCCGCGCTCGCGCTCCAGGTCCATGCTGTCCAGTGCCTGGTCTTGCATTTCCCTTTCGGAAATGGTGCGGGTGGTCTCCAGCAACCTGTCGGATAAGGTACTTTTACCGTGGTCAATATGTGCTATTACGCAAAAGTTGCGAATGTTCTTCATGAATAAATTGCTTCTAAAAAAGCTGCCTCAGTCCGGAAATGGGTTGAAATGCCCCTGGTTTCCGGTCCTGCCAGCAGCGGCCGCAAATATACCGCCGTTCCCACACATCTGTGCGATGGAAGGGCAGCCTTCGGCTATCGGCGTAGCAATGCGGCTCAGCAGGCCGTTACTTTTCAGATACTATTCATTAAGCTGTTACACCTTTCACCAAAACCCTGCAATGAAGACGCTGCTCACCGTTTGTCTTTTTCTCCTCGCTTCGCAATTGTTTTCCCAGTCCGACAGCACTTTTCTGAAACCCATGGCATCAACGGAAATCTATTTCGATTTCGCAAAAGCCGACCTCGATTCCACTGCGGTCAAAAGCCTTGACAGCCTGTTCCGGAACCTGGAGGATGGGTTTTTCTGCACCATTACTGCCCACACCGATTCCATCGGCTCCTATGCGGCCAACCTGAAGTTGAGTGAAAAGAGAGCCCGGGCCGTTGCCGGTTTTGCGAAGAAAAAAGGAATCAACCCCGACCACATCCAGTTTTCCTACTTCGGTGAAGCCAAACCCAAAACACGCAACGACACGGAAGAACACCGCCGCATGAACCGCCGTGCAACCGTGGAGCTGAAAAGGCCGGTGCCCGCAACCACCCTCAACGGAGTGGTGAAAGACCCGGAAACGGACCAGGGCGTAGCGGCAGCTGTCATCGTACACGGCAAATTCTTCCGAGACAGTGTGCGCTCCGACAGCAGTGGCATATTCAGCGCCAGGGTTCCCCTGGGCGAGGTCGTCGGCGTGGATGTATATGCAGAAGGCTTTTTCATGGAAAGCACCATGCTGCGCGCCCTTCCGGGAAAAATGAAGCCCGTGGAATTAAAACTTCGCCCCGCCATCCCGGGTGAAAAAGTAAATATCCCCAACCTCTATTTTGTGGGAAATAAAGCCATATTGCTGAAAAAATCAGAACCGGAATTGCCGAAAATATTGCGCTTCATGAAAGTGAACCCCGGTCTCAAAATCCAAATTGCCGGCCATGTCAATTTCCCCAACCGCCCACCGGTGAGCAAAAACACCTTTGAATACCGACTTTCCGTTGACAGAGCCAAACTGGTTTACGATTACCTGATAGCAAACGGAATTTCTCCCGACAGACTGGAGTACCAGGGTTATGGCAACTGGGAAATGCTCTACCCCAACGCCATCCGTGAAGCTGACCAGGCAAAAAACAGACGGGTGGAGATCAGGGTGCTGAAGTGACACTGATGTTGATAGCTGCCTCCGGAAAACCTTCTCCACGCTTGCACAAATAGAAATTCTCCCTTATCTTGCACGCCGAACGTTCCACACTACCGAAACACTAATATACCGGACATCTAAACCTGTTAGAAAAACAGCACTGCATGCAGAAAAAATCCTGTGGGCATTATGCAACTCTATTCTTTCACCTTTAAAACATTTAATCATGAACCCATTACCAATTACCGATTCCTCCCTGCCAATAGGCAGACAGGGATTCCGCGATTCCACCCTGCCTGTCGGCAGACAGGGATTCCACGATTCCACGATTCCACGATTCCACGATTTGAAGAAAACGATCTCTGAAGTTACGATTCTTTTACCCGGAATGATGCTGCTATTGATGTTACTTACTGTGTTCATGCCATTCCGGTTGATAGGCGACAATGGCATTGGCACTCTCTGCGATTATTCACTGGAAGTTTGTACACAGCTAAGTGGACCACCAGTTGCCCAGGACCAGGCGTGTTTGGCACCAGGCTGTTTCAGGTATTATTACAACGTTTACCTTCACGCCAACAATTCACAATCCTACATTCAGTTTGAAGAGCTGTCAGTATCGGCAGAGTTGCAGGTACAGGGGCAACTGTCTCAGATCAATGCCGGAGCCACAACTGGTTGTTTGAACAGCCAATTTGTCAATTATCTGGTATCCCCGGAGCCATCGAGTGTTGGATTTTACATGCCTGATGAATCCGGTACTTATTATTTTTCCCAAAACAGGCTATTGTTGTTCACCATTGTGGTTGATGCATTCCCTGGGGAGACAGTGGATGTAGTGGTTAATGGAACTATCACTTACCCAAGTGGTTTGAGCACGGTGACTTGCGAACCTTTGGTGGATTACACCTGCGGTAATTCTCAAACCAATGCCGAGGTGACATTGTCCGACCCAGCTGCCTGTACCAATGCCTGCATTAGTTTCGGGCAACAACAGGGCGGTGGAAGCGGCCCGGCGACCATCCCTGTCAACCTTGATAATGCAAGTGGTGATATTGAGGAGCTGGATGTGAAGATCACAGTTACATTTGACAACTTGATGAAGATGCCTACTATTTTGGGAGGTGATATCACCGCGCAAAATGTGCGGGTTATTGACAATGGTCAGAGTGGCTATGTGATTTATGCCAGCCAAAGGGATATCAGTAATCCGACAGGACAATTGTTCCGGATACAAATAGATGGACCGGAGTTTGAGTCCAGCGGAGGTACAGCCACGCTGACCCTGGACAATGCGAGATATGAACCTGTGGGTGGGAGTTGTTGTAAACCTTGCCTGGCAGGACCGGAATCAGTTAATTTTTCCGGATATCCGGATTGTACGGAAGATATCACATTCCGTGTGGATGCAGTGCCAGGGTTGGAATGCGAAGACATAGAATTGCGGGTTACGGTTAACTGGACGGAGCCTTTAAGTACCAGGGATTTTTACAAATTTGTCGTAGATATTGAACTGGAAACTGAAGGCGGTGTGTCAGTAGTGGATTTGAAGTCAAGTAATATACCTTGCCCGACGGGACAAAGTTATTGTGGAGGTAATGACTGCTTTCAAAAATTGAGCGACAACCGTTTTTTGTATTGCATCTGGGCGAATCCGGCCATTACGATTACTGAAGGTACTGGATTTACCGTAAACGTAAGTGCACCAACCGGTTGTGTAACCGGAGTGAAATTCCGGCAGGCTTACCTTGACCTTACAGGTGGTGGTTCCGGTGTGGCTTGTGTACCCAAACGGTACATTGACCTTGCAGACTTTCCGATCTGTAACACTTTGCTGTCCGGCACCATTGAACGGGAAAATGGCGTAGAAGTCGAGGGAGCATACAATGTTTCCATCTCGTCTACAGCTTGTAACTATACCCTTACACCTTCCTGTGAAAAGATGTATGCCCAGTGTGTTTGCGATGGCAATGCACTATACACGGTAACTCCCGCCAAAGACGACAATTGGACTTGCGGGGTGACGACATTTGACCTGGTGTTGATTTCCAGGCATATTTTGAATTCGCAACTATTGGATTCTCCCTACAAGATCATTGCGGCAGATGCGAATAATAACGGTAGTGTAACGACTTTGGATATTGTAGATCTTAGAAAGTTAATCCTTAATATCACTGAAAAAACCCCAAACAACACATCCTGGCGTTTCATAGATGCCGCTTATCAATTTCCGGATCCGTCAAATCCCTTTTCGGAGGAATTTCCGGAAAGTATACAGGTCAGTTCCTTTCCTGCAACGGCAGATTTTGTTGCTGTCAAGGTAGGTGATGTAAATCTGAGTTGTTCTGCAGGTTGTTTCGGGTCACCGGCAGAGCCGGAGCAACGCACCGCTGAGAAACTGCAACTGGGAGTTCCTGAAATATCTGCGAAAAAAGGCGAGGTTTTTCTGTTGCCATTTTATTGGAACAACGATCAGCCGGTGGATGGCTTGCAAGTGGGCATTCGCTTTGATCCTGAGGCCATAACGATTGAAAAGCTGATCGAGGCCGGTACTCTGATAAAAGGCAGCAGCGTCAGCCTGAAAGATGTGGGTCAGGGCCTGTTGCGCTTGTCCTGGTTGGCCAATATGGACGAGGTGATGACGCATGGAATGAAGCGGGGTGAACTGATGTTTGCGATGCAGGTAAGGGCGGTAAAAGACCTGGACGATGTTGCCCGGGTGTTGGAACTGGATGACGGCGTTTTGCAGAATGAAGCCTACGGGCCCGACGGCACCCACTTCGGCCTTACACTGAGTCAGTACAACGAGCAGGATGCGGGGGATTTTAAAGTACATATTTTC
>JALWSS010000034.1 GCA_026993525.1 Saprospiraceae bacterium | reverse complement strand
ACTCGGGATTGAGGTTTTTGGGCGCCCGTCAGGCGCTGACTTTCGGTCAGCTCCTGAATTTTTTTTTGAGGTTTTTGAGGTTTTTGTCCCGAGGCAAACTCGGGATTGAGGATTTTTGAGAGTTTTTTCAATTCTCCAAAATCAAAGTACTCAATCAATCACCCTAATCAAAGTACTCAATCAATCACCCTAATCAAGGTTTGTTGTTTTTTGAAAAAATTGGATAGATTTGCACCCGCTTCAAGGGAAGCTGTGAAATAATAAATTGCTGCTGAGATGTAGAGCCTTGTTTTTCAAAGCTTTAGCTCCCGGCAGCCGCCCTGATGCCGAAGTGGCGGAACTGGTAGACGCGCTGGACTCAAAATCCAGTGGTGGCAACACCGTGTGGGTTCGAGTCCCACCTTCGGTACCCAAAACAAAAAGCCGAAATGGCGGAATTGGTAGACGCGCACGTTTCAGGGGCGTGTGCCCGCAAGGGCGTGTGGGTTCGAGTCCCACTTTCGGCACGATCAGGAAGGCTACGCGAAAGCGTGGCCTTTTTTTATACCACCTCTGCAACAGTAAAAATGCTTCCACCCACCAGAATGAGGTCTTCAGTTGGGTGGGCCATTCTTTTGGCGGCTGCCAGTGCCCGCCTGACAGAAGAGTATGCCTTACCTTTCAGCCCGAAAGCAGCCGCCTTTTGGCGGAGTGTTTCAGCGTCCAATCCTCTCGGAATGTTTGCCTTCGCAAAAAAGTAGGTGGCGTCCCGGGGGAAGTGGGGCAGTACTTTTTCCAGTTCTTTATCCAGTACGGTTCCCAGTACCACAAATAAGCGTTCATACCTCACGGTTTTCAGGTTCTCCAGAAGTTGCCCGACGCCTGCCCGGTTGTGGGCACTGTCAACGAGTACCCTGGGCTCACGGCTGACCAACTCCCAGCGGCCCTGGAAACCTGTCAGGGATTTGAGATTTTTTAGTCCTTCGGTTAAATGTTCTTCCGCCAGTGGCAAATTTTGCCGAAGGGAATAAAAAGCTGCAAGAACGGCCGGCAGGTTGAGTTTTTGGTATTGGCCCAGGTGGTTCAGTGCCAGGTTGGCAAAGCGCAGCTTGCCTTTTTCTTTCACTTCGTAAAAAACGTGGGTTTCGCTTTGCCTGACAGGGGCAACCTGAAATTGGCGATCCGCAAATTGGATCGGGCTGCCCGATTCCTTCGCCTTGTTTTCAAAGACCGGGTCCGTTTCGGATTGCGATTGTCCGATGATTACCGGGACGCCCGGCTTGATGATGCCCGCCTTTTCTGCCGCTATTTCCGGCAAGGTGTCTCCGAGAAACTGTTGGTGGTCGTAGTCAATGTTGGTGATGATGCTGAGCAGCGGGGAGACGACATTGGTGCTGTCCAGCCTGCCGCCCAGGCCGGTTTCGATGATGGCGATGTCAACCTTCTGCCGGGCAAAATGATGGAAAGCCATTGCGACGGAAAGCTCAAAAAAGGAAGGTTTGATCTCCTCGCTAAGTGGCAGCGTGGCTTTGACAAAGTCCACCACTTCTTTTTTGGAAATGGGCTCGCCATTGATCCTGATGCGCTCCCTGAAATCTTTGTAGTGAGGGGAAGTGTAGAGGCCGGTTTTCAGTGCGGCGGCTGTGCATGTTGCCGCCAGCATGTTAGCCACGGAGCCCTTGCCGTTGGTGCCGGCAATGTGAACCGTGTGGAATTTGCGTTCAGGGTGGCCCAGGTGACTGCAAAGTGCCAGCGTGCGGGTGAGGTCTTTTTTGAAAGCGGCGGGGCCGATGCGCTGAAACATCGGGAGTTGCCGGTAGAGAAATTGGAGGGTTTCCTGGTAGGTCATGGCACATGGGCAGGGGGTGAAAGCTGGCAGCAAAAGAAAAGCGGCACCGGATTGGCGCCGCTTATTTCGTTGTGTTCACGTGTAAGTCAGTTGTTCCGTAAGTAGGCCTCTATGTCGGCAAGGCCGACTTCCATGGTTGATGCAAATGTATTCAAATCTTTGACAATATCAAGTGCGGCATTCATTCCGGCGGCGGTTCGGATCTGAAGCCTGGCACGATCTAGTTTTTGGTAGATTTTGTTTTGCTTCTGGTAGCGGTCTTTCCAGTTGGGGTTGGCGGCGTCTTGTTTGCTCATGTTGAGGTTGTAGGAGACCTGGGTGGTCATCTGGTCCAACAACTCCTTTTGGAGCACTGTTACGCTTTGCTGTTCTTTTTCTTCCACGGCTGCGGTGAAACGCTCCACCATCGCCTTGAATTTGTTGACGGTGTTGCGGTGCATTTGCATCAGGTCCGCCACGGGGATCTCTCTGGGTGCTTCTTCCTGTGCCGAAAGGACAAAGGGCATGGTGAACAAAGCAAAAAAGATGACGAAAGGATATTTTTTCATGAATGAAATTTTAAGATGATAGCCGGGTGGCTAAATTTGGGCTCGAAGCCCGTTGGTACGGCACAAAAGTAACGAGCCAGATTTGCTCCTGCAAACCAAAGTATGTTCACTGAGAAACATTTGCCGGAATCGTTGAGTGGAGAGGAACTGGATGTGTTCCTCGAATACGGCTGGTATCGCATGGGGCAAACAGTATTCACCTGCCATTTCCTTTTTTTTGAAGACAACCTGTATTCGCCCGTCTGGCTGCGCCTGCCCCTGGAGGGTTACCGCTTCCGGAAGTCGCTTCGCAAAATCAAGAGGCGGGTTGAGGAACGTTTTGAGGTCAAGGTTCGGCCCGCCATTATTGACGAAGAAAAAGAACTGTTGTTCCAGCATTTCAAGAAACATTTCAAGGGCAAACTGTACGGCAGCATCAATGAGGCCCTGTTTGACGGGCATGAGCGCAATGTTTTCAACACCTGGGAAGTGGCCGTTTTTGACCGGGGCAGGCTGATCGCATTCAGCTTTTTTGACCTGGGGCACCTGTCACTTGCCAGCATCAAGGCGGTGTATGAACATGATTACCGGAACTTCAGCCTGGGTATCTACACCATGCTTCGAGAAATCCAGTTCGGTTGGGAAAAGGGATTCGATTACTACTATCCGGGCTATTTCGTTCCCGGTTATTCCCGCTTCGACTACAAGCTGAGGATAGGGAAACCCGAAGAGGTAGAGTTTTACGATCTCAAAACCAGCACCTGGCATCCTTACAGTTCTTTCGATCCCGAAAGGATTCCGGTGCGGGTGCTGAACCTCAAGCTTTTCAGGGTGGGATTTGCGCTCAGCGGGTTGCGCATACCTTTTCAAATGTTGTATTACCCCGCTTTTGAGTCCAGCCTGTTTGGCACCGCTGAGGAGCAGTTCCTCCAGTCACCGCTTTTCCTGCACATTTTTTCCGACCATTACCTGAATCCCCGTTTTGTGGTTTATTACGACCTCAAAAAGGATGTGTTCGTGTTCAGCCACAGCTTGCACAGGGAAGTGCTGGAAAAGTTCCTGACGGATTTGAATCTGACAGATGCAGAAAAGAAGCTGACCGAATACTTGATCAACAATACCGTTCTGGCGGAAGATGTTACGGAAATCCCTGTCGTCAATATGGTCAAGCGGGTAGCCAATCTGTTAAAATCCGTACGGCGGGGCAGGCTGAATGTCTAACTCAGGCCAATTCAGTTTCCATTTCCCTTCGGGCAATTTCTTTCCAGGCTATGTATTCCTCGAAATGGTAATTCACCAGCCGGTTGTGGTAGAAATACAGCAACTTGAAGTCCTGGCTGACCAACCGGTCTTTTTCGTCAAAAACGAGTGGCTTGTTGACGTGGTAGGTGCCGAGGTTTCTGACCCCGTTGCGCAGCAATTCCTCTGCGGAATAGCGTATCTGCCGTGACAATTTGATCCGGCCCGCCTGTTCCTGTTCGATGAGTACTTTCTGGAATTGTTCTACGGCATTGAGCATGGTGTCTTTCGGAAAAACAAAATCTTCCGGCGGTAGCCGCAACACGCCGAAGAGGTCCAGTTGCGGATAGGTTTTCTGAAGAAACTTGAAAGCCAGAAAAGCTACCACGTGGCTCGAAAGAACGATGTTCTCTTTGTGATACCGTTCCACGATTCTGTCTGCAAGAATGGTGGTGTACTCCTTTTCACGTTGGAGGTTTGCGTTGATCTCACCTTCAGACATGAAGTATTCCGGCAGTGCCACCTCCTTGCCGAAGCGGTCGTAGCTGATCCCTTCCTCATCCACGAAATTGCCCAGCACGTCCATGGGTTTGCCGAAGGAAAGGGTGATTTCAGAAGGCTGTGAAAAAAAGTTCCATGCGAATTTCATCAACTTCCGGAAGCTGTAAAAATCGTCCCGGGTTTTCACATAGTGCTCTTTTCCCGTTCTGGACAAGTGCTGTTCGATGAGGAACTTCCCTTCCAGCACGACGTGGTAGCTCAGGATGAGCGGCACGATGAATACTTTGGTGTTATCGCCCTTCTGGTAATTGATGCGCTGGGCCTCGACGGCCGTGCCCAGCAGCCCCATTTTCAGCTTGTTTTCCAATGCCCCCGACCTGCTGCGGGTGCCGCCGGGGAAGAAAATGGTGTTTGTTCCTTTTTGGATGGCCAGGCTGGACATGCTCTTCAGCGTTTCCAGGTAAATGGGGTTTTTCTTTCGCCGGTCCACCCGGTAAGCGCCCAGGCGGTTCATGAAGTAGGCGGTGTAGCCGGTGTTGTACAGGTTCAGGCCGGCACCGTAGGAGAAGGCAGGCAAGCCGAGTATTTTGTCAATGGCATAACCGATGAGGATGGAGTCGAGGTTGCTGGAGTGGGTCGGTACGATCACTACGGTGCCCCGGGTCATCAGGGTGCGCAGTTTTTCAATTTCTCCGAAGGTGAGCAGCCGTTCGTACACCTTGTGGCGGGTTCCGTAAAGGCGGCGCATGTTGCGGCCGGCGGCGGTGTTCAGCAGGCGGTTGAAGAACATGGTCAGGAACCGTCGGGCAAACTTGAAAGTTCCGATTTTGAAGGTGCCGACAATTTCTTCGGAATAACGATGGACGATGAGGCGCAAGAGCGCCTCTGCATTGGCCCACACTTCCTCTTCGCTGGCCGTTGGGGGCAGGCTGAAAAGCTTCTTGCCGATTCTCCTCCAAAACTGTTTTTCATTGGGCGGGTCCACCTTCCAGGGGTCTTCCTTGATGCGGATGCGCTCCAGGTAAACGGTTTTGGCAATGATGTCCGGAAGTGCTTTTGGATATTGCTGAAGCAGTTTGCGAAAAGCAAATTCATCAATTTCCTCCACAAACTGCTTTCTGTTCTCATGCAATTTGTAAATGGGCCAATCCTCCATGTTGGGCAATACGTGGGGATAAACCCTGGAACCTTGCAGGTTTATGTCGTCAGCTTTCCTGGTGAGCTTGTTCATAGCATTCAGCGCTGGTTGGGCACTGTTTGGTTGTTTGTTTGCTCGATGAAATTCAGCAATTCCTCCCTTCCTTCACCGGTTGCGGAACTGGTCATGAAAGTGGCTGGAAGTTCGTTCCAGTGTTTCAGCAATTCAGCTTTGATCAACCCGGGATTCTTCTTGCTTTTTTGGGTTTTGAGCTTGTCGGTTTTGGTGAAGACAAGTACAAATGGCACCTGGTTTTCCCCAAGCCAGTTGATGAACCCGATGTCTTTTTTTTGGGGTGGCACATTGGCGTCTATCAGCACCAGGGCGCATTGCAGGACAGGGCGGTAAAGCAGGTACTCGGTGATCATTTTTCCGAAGCTCCTGATCAGGCCTTTGGAACGATTTGCATAGCCGTAACCGGGCAGGTCAACGAAGTACCACGATTCGTTGATGAGGTAAAAGTTGATGGCCTCGGTTTTTCCGGGTTTCTTGGAAATGCGCGCCAGGTCCTTGCGTTGGCAAAGTGTATTCAGCAATGAGGATTTGCCGACATTGGAACGCCCGATGAGGGCATACTCCGGCAACCTGGCTTCGGGACATTTTTCCAACGTTGGAAAACTACCCATGTATGCTGCGTCCTGAATGATCATGGTTCGGAATTGTAAAGGCGTGGGCAAATGTACTCCAAATTGATCACTCCAATTTCCGGGTCTGGAATTGATTTTGACCTGTACAGTTTTAGCGGCAAGCTCCCGCTCAAACTTCTCTCACCCTGGCACCGCTGTTGCCGGCGCTTATTAATGCCATGTTAAGCTTTCTGACAATCGGGCTGATGGGGCAATAGATTGACACGGCACGAGCGTTTCCTGATCGAATTCAAAACAAAGTACCCATGAAGACATTTCTCGTTTCCATTCTTTTCAGCCTTTTCCTTTTCAATTTTTCACAGGCCCAGAGCGGCAACAACTTTGGCCTGAAGCTGGGCCTCAGTACTGACAACCTGAATGGCGAGACCATTCAAAACGACGGCCTTTCCCTGGCCATCAAAGATGCCAGTTACGGTTTTCACATTGGTGCCTTTGCCCGAGTGCGGCTGGGCGAAAAGTTTCACATTCAGCCGGAAGTGCTGTTCAACAGTGAAACGGTTGACTACACGCTGAACGATGTTTCACAGAATGTGATCAACAAAATAGTTTCCGAGACCTACCAGAACCTCGACTTCCCCTTGCTGGCCGGCTGGCAGTTCGGGTTTCTTCGTCTGAATGCCGGGCCGGTGGGCCATGTCCACGTTGCCAGCAAAAGTGACATCGGCAGCAACGTGCCAACGTACACCCAACGCTTTGAAAATTTTACCCTGGGATACCAGGCCGGAGCCGGGCTGGACATCTGGCGCCTGGTCGTGGATGTGCGCTTCGAAGGAAACCTGTCGCGCCTGGGAGACCACATGTATTTTGCCGGTGAGAAAGTCAACTTCTCCCAACGGCCAAGCCGGTGGATACTCTCTGTGGGGTATGCCTTCTGATACCAGGACTTACTGCTGCTTCCGGCCCTTGTCAACTACCTTTGGCGAGGGCCGGATTTTTTTTGCCGTCAATACAACCACATTTCCCATCAATACCACCTTATTTCCGTACGACGAAATCTGACTTTAATGGCTACTCACACCGGAATGACCGAACCCGAATTGGTGCAAGCTTGCCTGCAGAACGACCGTCTGGCGCAAAAAGCCCTGTACGAAAAATACAAGCGCGCCATGTACACGCTTGCCTACCGGATCATGGGCAACTTCGAAGACGCCAACGATGTGCTTCAGGAGGCTTTCGTCAAAATCTTCCGGGGCCTGCCCTCCTTCCGGGCAGAGAGCACCCTGGGAGCCTGGATAAAGACCATTGTCGTTAGAACAGCGTACAGCAAATTGCGCAAGGAAAAACGATTCTTTGAACCTGTAGAAAACATCGCCTCTTCCATGACCATTGACTGGGGCCACCGGCTGGATGCCGACTACCTGGAAAAAGCTATCATGGCATTGCCGGAAGGCTACAGAAGTGTTTTCATCCTGATCGAGGTGGAAGGTTACAGCCACAAGGAAGTGGCAGCCTTGCTCGATATTTCCGAAGGCACTTCAAAATCTCAGCTCTTTTACGCGAAGCGGAAACTTCGGGAACTGCTGAAGGGGCATGTGAAAAACGATGCGTAATGAAAGAGATCAACAGATCCACATTGATCGAAGCGCTTTCCATGCTTCCGCAACACGACCCACCCGATGAACTGTGGCCGGTTGTGGAAACCGAACTGGACCTGCTGGCAGTGCTGCCAGAAAAGGAGTCGCTGGCTGAGGTTATGGCCGAATTTGACCCGCCCGGTGAGGTTTGGGAAAAGGTCAGCAATCAGCTGCATAAGGAGGGCAGGGTAGTGCCTTTCAGAAAATGGATAGCCCGCATTGCAGCTGCAGTCGTACTCCTGATGGCATCCTGGTGGGCCTTGAACTTCAACCGGCCCGTACAGGATGAAGGCGTGATCAGCTATTCCGTTGAGGTGCTGGATCCCATTCTGGAAAAAAACGACTGGGACGAAGATGAAGATGCGTTTCAGCAGTTCATGGCCCTGTGCCGGAACGGACACTTCATTTGCGAACAGGCGTCCTTCAAAAACCTGGAGTCAGAACTGGAAGAACTCACCGAAGCCAAAAACGACCTCAAAGAAGTCATCGGGGCCTACGGTGCTACACCTGAACTGGTGCAGCAAATGAAAGAAATTGAATTGGAGCGAACCGACATCCTTAAAAAAATGATGGTCATGCTCATTTGACCTCATCACAAAACACGAACGGGATGAAACCTATGTTGAAATTATTTTGGGTGTTAGTGCTGATGTGTGGAACGGTAGTGGGACATTCCCAAACCATGCTGCAGGTGGTCACCAAAACCATCGAGAAGACCTTTCCCTACAAAAACGGCTATGAACTGAACATCGAGGGTGAAAAGGCGGAAATAGTGGTGAGAACCTGGGAGCGCGACGAGGTGAAAGTGCTGCTCGAAATCGTTGCCAAACACCCCGACCGGGAAGTGGCCCGAACCGACATTGACAAAATGAGCTACAGCACCGAGCAGCATGGCAACATGATCTATTTCCGGAATTACCTCGAAAAGAAAAGTGCCGGAGCCAAACCGGCTTCCGACCTGAAAGCGGTTTACACCATCACCCTGCCGGCTGACTGCCCGGTTTATTTGAAGAATAATTTCGGACTGACACAGGTGAGTGACCTCAACCGGGAACTCACCATCAATTCGGAGTTTTCGAAGATAAACCTCGAAAATATCCGGGGCAAACTCGGCGTGACCAGCCGCTTCGGAGATATTGAAGGCCGGGACATTGACGGAGACGTGGTTTTTGCCACCCGGCGTTCCGACATTACCCTGTACGACATCAAAGGCAACTGGAACATCAACGCCCAATACGGCATCCTGAAGTTCTTCACCAACCCCAGCCCTGACTTGCTGAGCCTGAACATCGAAGCGGAAAAATCCGACGTCTATTTCTTTGACCCGCAACCGAATTTTTACGGATACACGCTGACTGCCCATTATGGCAACATCACCGCACCCAGGGAACTGAAATTCAACTACCTGGAAAATTCCGACCAGTTGAAAAAGGCCATCTTTTCTTCGCAGATCGGAACCTCCAACATTTCCATTAAGATTTCATTCGGTGATATTGTCATCCGGAATCCTTGACGAAGAATTGAATTATAGACCCGAGTTTTGACGGCAGGCCTGGATCATCCCCGATCCGGGCCTGTTGCTTTTCATTCGCTTCGCAAACGGCGGACGATGTCGGCTGCTACTTTACCCGCCGGGTCAGGAGCATGAAGCTGCTGTTTGATTGCTTCATAAGATTGGCTGATACGCAGGTAGGTTTTCAGCTCCAGCAGATTCCAAAGTTCTTCTTTCAGGCGCCCGGGGTTGAAATCATCCTGGATCAGTTCCGGAACGATTTCCCGTTCCGCAATGAGGTTGACGATGCCAATGTGTTTCAGGTTTTTGTTAACCAGCATTTTGGCCAGTTGGTAGGAGGCCTTGCCCGCTTTGTAGCAAATCACCTGCGGCACGCCGTGGAGTGCGGTTTCGAGCGTTGCGGTACCGCTGGTCACCATGGCCGCTGCTGAATTTGCCAGCAAATTGTAAGTGTCGTCGGGGATGAGCCGGGCCCAGGGATGCCCGGCAAGAAAAGCTGCGTAAAACGATTCTTCCACTGATGGTGCTCCGGCAATGGCAAACTGGACATGCGGAAAATAAGGTTTGACGGAAAGCATGACGGGCAGCATGCGTTTGATCTCCTGCTTGCGGCTGCCGGGCAGCAGGGCCACAGTTCTGACACCGGGGTCGAGCCGGTACTTTTCGTGGAAACCGGGATCGGGCCGGAACCCGGCGATGGCCTCCGCCAAAGGATGCCCGAAATAATCCACTTCAATGCCCATAGATTCATAGAAATCCTTTTCAAACGGCAGGATCACATACATGCGCTCCACGTATTTGCCGATCTGTTTCGCACGTCCGGTGTGCCAGGCCCAGAGTTGCGGAGAGATGAAGTAAAAGACCCGGATGCCATTCCTGGCAGCCCACTTTGCCATTCGCAAATTGAAGCCCGGGTAGTCTGTCAGAATCAGGGCATGCGGCTGCAATTCTTCGATGCGCTTTTTGACCATTCTAAAGTTTGCGAGAATTTCAGGCAGGTTTTTGACCACTTCCATAAAACCCATGAAGGCCAGGTCACGGAAATGTTTTTCAATGCTTACCCCGCTTTGGGCCATCTGATCGCCACCCCATCCATGCATTTCAGCTTCGGGGTCGGCACGTCGCAAGCCCCCGGCCAGGCGGGCGCCGTGGAGGTCTCCGGATGCTTCCCCGGCAATGATGAAATAGCGCATTTTTCGAACCGTGTTTTTGATGAACATTTTGGTCGGCAATAATGCCGGAAAGCTGAACGGCATGGCTTAATTTGCCGCCGACAAAATTCACCGACCAAATTCAATTGCGGCATGGCAAAAGAAGTGCATTACTCCGACTATTTACAACTCGATAAAATCTTAAACGCTCAACGACTCGAATCCGACCTCGAAAACTGTCATGCGCATGATGAAATGCTTTTCATCATCATCCACCAGGCCTACGAGCTCTGGTTCAAGCAGATCCTCTTCGAAATTGACTCCATTGCGGCCATCATGGGCAAGCCGGCCATCAACGACAATTCTCCGGATTTGCAAATGGTGGTACACCGGCTCAACCGCATCGTGACCATCCTCAAAGTGGCGGTGCATCAGATTGACATCATGGAAACGATGACCTCCATGGATTTTCTCGACTTCCGAAACCTGTTGCGGCCTGCCTCCGGCTTTCAGAGCTGGCAGTTCAAACTGACCGAGGCGAAACTGGGCCTGAAGTACACCGAACGCCACGGCCAGGAATACTACATCTCTCAATTGCGCAGCGAACACATAGAATTGATCAAAAAGACGGAAGAACAACCTTCACTGCTCGATCTGCTGGATGCCTGGCTGAAGCGAATGCCCTTTTTCCGCAACGAAAAATATTGGGAAGACTACCAGGCCGTGCAGCCGGTGATGGAAGGCAGACACCCCTTCTGGAGCGATTACACCCGGATCTACGACAAAAGCCTGCAAGACAACGAGCGGTACAACCTCCGCGCTTTTGAAAAGGTGTTTTTTGACGACACCGATGAAAACCGCCGGCTGAGCCCAGGGGCCTGCCAGGCTGCTTTGTTCATCATTCTGTACCGGGGCTATCCACTGTTGCACCTGCCATTTGAATTGCTCAATGCCCTCCTGGAAATTGACGAGCAACTCTCAACCTGGCGCTACCGGCACATGAACATGGTGCACCGCATGATCGGAATGCGCACCGGTACCGGAGGTTCTTCCGGAAAGGCCTATCTCAAAGGCGCCCTGGACAAACACTACATTTTCAGGGAATTGGCTGCGCTGACCAGCTTCCTCATCGAAAGAAGAAGCTTACCCACCTTGCCTTCAAGTCTGGAAAAGCGGTTGGGATTTGCAGCAGTCGGTTGACAGTTATCCCCGATAGCTATCGGGGGCGGTTGGCGGTTAACAGTTGACAGTTGACAGTTGACAGTTGGCGGTTGCCTAAAAACCACCAAAAAAAATTTTCAAAAACCTCCAATAACCTTCCAAAAACCTTCCAAAAACCTTCTAAAAACCTTCTAAAAACCTTCTAAAAACCTTCTAAAAACCTTCTAAAAACCTCCCTAAAACAGGTATTTGGAAAAAACAGCCAGCCATATTGCTACGAAGACAAAAGTGATTACGGCGATGCCCCGCATGGTTTCGGTGGCTCTTCGTTTTTGGTAGTAGTTGAGGAGGAGGGCGTTTAGTCCGATGGCGATGATGGACAGCGTGCGCTCGCGGAATTTTGGCCGGAAGCCTTCGGTGCTGACCCAATCCATTGACTGGAGGCCCTCAAAGATCAGGTACAGGATGCCAAAGGCAACCACGGGGAGGGCGAGCCCCAGAAGGAAGCCCATCATTTTCGAGTTTCTTTCCAGTGGGCTGGCAGGTTTTCTTTTCATGATTCTATGCTGATGTTTTGTTCAAGCACTTTCAGGGGCCCGATGGCTTCGTAACGGGTGAGGTCATGACCGGAAGGAACCACGGAAATGAAGCCTTCTTCCAGCGCCTTCACATCGGTGTCTTCCCCGTTGTCCCGGTTGACGAAGTCGCCGGCCAGCCAGTAGTATTTTTGTCCCCTCGGGTCCACGGATTCCACATAGCGCTCCACCCACCGGGCTTCTGCCTGCCGGCACACTTTGATGCCTTTGATGCCATCGGCTTCATCGGCCCTGGGGATGTTGACGTTCAGCAGTTTGCACTTCTGCAAGCCGTTTTCCAGTACATGGGCGATGATCTCTTTCACGAAAGGCAGGCAGGGTGCAAAATCCGCATCCCATGAATAGTCGAGCAGGGAAAAGCCGATGGAATTCATGCCTTCCAGGGAGGCTTCCAGGGCAGCCGACATGGTGCCGGAATAAATGATGTTGATGGATGCGTTGGAGCCGTGGTTGATGCCCGAAACACAGAGGTCTGCGTTTCGCCCTTTCAGGGCAACGTGTTTGCCGAGCTTCACGCAGTCCACCGGGGTGCCGGAACACTCCCAGGCTTCCACACCTTCAAACATGTCCACCTGTTTCATCCTTAGCGGTTCCGCAATGGTGATGGCGTGTCCCTGGCCCGATTGGGGAGAATCCGGAGCGACGACGACCACGTCGCCCAGTTGCGAAGCTACCTCTACCAGGGCTCTGATACCCGGAGCGTTGATGCCGTCGTCGTTGGTTACCAGGATAAGGGGTCTTTTCTTCATAAATTCTGGCCTTTGCAAAACGCAAAGGTACAGAAATGAAGCTGGTGCTTCAGGGGGGGAGAAAGGTTTAGAGGGGGGTGGAAAGGTTTAGAAAGGTTTAGAGGGGTTTAGAGGGGTTTAGAAAGGTTTAGAGGGGATCGGTGACTTTGCCTTGTGGGTTTATTTGCCGAGTTCTTTCATGGAGAGTTGGATGCGGTTTCGGCTGCGGTCAATGTCAAGCACTTTTACCTGCACTTCCTGGTTCAGCCGGACGATGTCAGCCGGATTTTTTACGTATTGGTTGGCCAGTTGAGAAATGTGTACCAGTCCGTCCTGTTTTACACCAATGTCAACAAATGCCCCGAAATTGGTGATGTTGGTAACGATGCCCGGCAGGATCATCCCGATGCGGAGGTCTTCGATGGAATGCACATTCCCGAACTCAAACGGGCGGGCATTTCCCCGGGGATCGAGGCCGGGTTTGTCGAGTTCCTTCAGGATGTCGGTAAGGGTAGGAAGCCCGACCGATTCGCTCATGTACTTTTGAAGGTCGAGTTCTTTGCGAAGCGACTTTGAATTGATCAACGCTTCCATGTCCACGCCCAGGTCTTTGGCCATTTGTTCCACAATGTGGTAGCTCTCGGGGTGTACGCCCGTATTGTCGAGCGGATTATTCCCTTCTTTTATCCGAAGGAAACCGGCACACTGTTCAAAAGACTTTTCGCCCATCCGGGCAACTTTGAGCAACGCTTTCCGGCTCTTGAAAGGGCCGTTTTGCCGGCGGTATTCCACGATGTTTTGGGCGAGGGCAGGCCCCAGCCCCGAAACGTAGGTGAGCAGGTGCTTGCTGGCCGTGTTCAGGTTTACACCGATGGCGTTCACGCAGCTTTCCACGGTTCGGTCCAGGCTCTCTTTGAGTTTGATTTGGTTGACGTCGTGCTGGTACTGGCCAACACCGATGCTCTTTGGGTCTATTTTAACCAGCTCGGCCAATGGATCCATCAGCCTTCGGCCAATGGAAATGGCGCCCCTGACGGTAACGTCGTGGTCGGGGAATTCCTCCCTGGCAATTGGCGAAGCCGAATAAATGGACGCACCCGCCTCATTCACGGAAAAAATTTGAAGGTGTGGACCCAGTTCCGACCGCCGGCAGAGGTCCAGGGTTTCGCGCCCCGCAGTGCCATTGCCGATGGCGAGGGCTTCGACCTGGTATTTCGAAATGAGGGATTTGAGGGTCTTGACGGCCATTGCCACCTCCGATTGGGGCGGGTGCGGGTAGATGGCAGTGTGTTCCAGCAAATCGCCGGACTCGTTGAGTACCACTACCTTGCAGCCCGTGCGAAAGCCGGGGTCAATGGCCAACACCCGGTGCTGGCCCAGGGGCGGAGCCATCAGCAATTGCCGGAGGTTGTCAGCAAAAACCCCGATGGCTTCTTCGTCGGCCTTTTCTTTGGAGAGCTGCCGGAATTCGGTTTCGATGGAGGGTGCCAGCAGCCGCTTGTAACTGTCGTGCAGGGCGGTCTTTACTTCAGCGGCTGCCGGGGTGTTGGATATCAGGTAAAACCTCTCCAGGTGGTAGAGGATGTCCTCTTCCTCCGGGCCAATGCTGATGCGCAGCAGGCCCTCGTCTTCACCCCTTCGCATGGCCAGCAGGCGGTGGGAGGGGCAGCGTTTGAGTGGCTCGGAGAAGTCGAAGTAGTCTTTGTATTTGGCGGCTTCGGCTTCTTTTCCCCGTGCCACTTTTGAGGTGATGAATGCGCCTTTACGGAAAGCATACCGTACTTTCTGCCGGGCTTTTTCATCTTCGGCAATCCACTCGGCAATGATGTCACGGGCCCCCTGCAGGGCTGCTTCCACGGATGCCACTTCCTCGTTCAGAAACTTTGCGGCTTCGGTTTCCAGGACAAAGTTTTTCTGACTGAACAATGCCCTGGCCAACGGCTCCAGTCCTTTTTCCCTGGCTGCGGTGGCCCTCGTTTTCCGCTTTGGTTTGTAGGGCAGGTAGATGTCCTCCAGGGTGTTCGGGTCCCAGCAGTCGTTGATCCGGCTTTTCAGCGAATCGGTGAGCTTGCCCTGTTCCCCGATGGTTTTCAGGATGGTCTCCTTTCGTTTGACGAGTTCCTGAATCTTGTTGAGTTCCTGCTGGATGTTGGCGATGGCCACTTCGTCCAGCGAGCCGGTGGCTTCTTTTCGGTAGCGGGAAATAAAAGGAATGGTGGCACCGGATTCAAGGAGGGTGACAGTGTTGGCGACCTTTCGTTCCGGAATGCCCAGGTTTTTGGAAATGAGCTGTTCAATCATTTGCCGAAGGAAAAAGAAAAATCAGTCATTCCCGGGGGCTTGCTTCCCAGCTATCGGAAGCATTCCACACCGGGAAAGGCTGGTTGTTGGGTTCAGTTAAAGCACATCATCAACAGGGGTGTAATCGAGGCCAAATGCCTCGGCTACACTTTTGTACACCACCTTGCCTTTCACCACATTGAGACCGAGCTTCAAGGCATCGTCTGCTTTGCAGGCATCCACCCATCCGTGTTCGGCCAGTTTGATGGCATAGGGCAGGGTAGCGTTGGTCAGGGCAATGGTGGAAGTATAGGGTACTGCGCCCGGCATGTTGGCCACAGAGTAGTGTACCACGCCGTCAATGGTGTAAATGGGGTCTGCGTGGGTGGTGGGCTTCGTCGTTTCAAAACAGCCGCCCTGGTCCACGGCCACGTCCACCAGAACGGTGCCTTCGTGCATGGTGCTCAGCATGTCACGGGTGATGAGGTGAGGAGCCTTGGCGCCCGGAATGAGTACGGCGCCGATGATGAGGTCGTGGTATTTGATCAGCTGGCGGATGTTCAGTTCATTGGAATACATGGTTTGAACGTTGGCCGGCATTACATCGGCCAGGTAGCGCAGCCGGTTGAGGTTCACATCCATGATGGTTACCTGTGCGCCAAGGCCTGCGGCCATCTTGGCGGCCTGGGTTCCTACCACACCACCACCTATAATCAGCACTTTGGCGGGTTGCACACCCGGCACTCCACCCAGCAAAATGCCCTTTCCGGTCATGGGTTTTTCCAGGTATTTGGCTCCTTCCTGTACTGCCATGCGGCCGGCCACCTCAGACATTGGAACCAGCAGCGGCAGGGTCCGGTCCGGTAACTCGACCGTTTCATAGGCCAGGCATACGGCGCCGCTTTCAATCATGGCGTGGGTCAGGGGTTTGGAAGAAGCGAAGTGGAAGTAAGTAAAAACGAGCTGGTCTTTTTTGATGAGTTTGTATTCCTTTTCGATGGGTTCTTTCACCTTGATGATCATCCCGGCGGCGGCATAGCAATCTTCTATGGCAGGCAGGATTTCTGCACCGGCGGCTTCGTAGGCTTTGTCTGAAAAGCCACTGTTTACTCCGGCGCCTTTCTGAATATACACTTTGTGGCCTCTCTTGCTCAGTTCCAAAGCACCTGCAGGAGTGAGCGCTACACGGTTCTCGTTTGATTTGATTTCGGTTGGTACGGCTATGACCATGATTGTCGCAATTTGATTGAAGATTAGTGGGTGCGTGCCCGCCTGGCCAGGCTGTTCTTCAACGCCGGAAGGCGCCCTGTCCTTTGAGGCGGCGCAAAGATAGTTGCTGGCAACAAGTTGAAGGAATGGGAAAGAAACTTTTACCACATTGACCCCGGACGGGAAGGGCAGGGGCATAAAAAAAGCCCAGAGGGTATCTGGGCTGAAAAAAACGAATCTTACAATTCTTTAACCAAAACTTACACGCTTTAAGAAAAAGCAACATCTGTGCCAGAAATTAGTGTAGATTTTAATTTATTAAATTTTTTTCTGTGTAAGTTGGGATGATTCCTTTGGCATGAGCCATCGAAAAAAGCTTTTTTACTGCGGTTTTGCCTGTTTCCCCGAGGCTTACAGTATAATCATTTACGTATAAGTTTATATGGCTATGCATTACGTCCTCGTCCATTTCTTGTGCATATTTTTTTATGTAATGTGTAGTTGCACCTGGATTTGCCCTTGCAAACAGCACAGATTCCCTCAGAATCCGGTTGAACTCCAGCTGAACTTCATGGGGCAGGTCTCTTTTGATGGCAATTCCGCCCAGGGGGATGGGCAATGCTGTGGAACTTTCCCAGAACTCTCCGAGGTCCATGATTTTTCTCAGTCCCTTTGCTTCATAGGTAAACCTGTTTTCGTGAATGATCAGGCCGGCATCCACGGTTTCGTTCAGCAGGGCGTCTTCGATGTCGGAAAACAACATCCCGACTTTGTTTTTTGCCGAAGGAAAAGCAAGGCTGAGCAGGAAATTGGCGGTGGTGTATTTGCCTGGGATGGCAATGCGTGCATCGTTGATTTCACTTTCGTCCAAATGCTTTTTTGAAATGAGCAGGGGCCCGCAATTGTTGCCAAGGGCGCTGCCGGCGTCGAGCAATGCGTATTTGTGGAGCAGATGCCCCAATGCGTGATAGCTCAGTTTCGTCACTTCCAGCTCTCCGGCAAAAGCTTTTTGGTTGAGTTCTTCGACGTCGGCAATGACAGGCTCGATTTCCAGTTCCGTTTCAACCTTGCCATGAAGGAGCGCATAGAAAATAAAGGTGTCGTTGGGGCAGGGGGAGAATCCGACTTTCAATTTCATGTGTGATGGGTTGAGTTTTTTTCCAGGGTTGCTTCGGCAAAGTTGGGCTTTTCGCTTCGATCACAGCAGCCCCAGTCATGGACGTTTCATAGCTTTGCGGCCTTTTGGAATATGCACTTACAAGTATTGTACGAAGACAACCACCTGATAGCGGTAAACAAGCCCGCCAATGTACTGGTTCACGGTGACCGGACAGGCGACCGCACGCTGGCCGATATGGTGAAAAGCTATATCAAAGACCGCTACAACAAACCGGGAGATGTTTTTCTCGGGGTCATCCACCGGCTGGACCGGCCTGCAAGCGGGGTGGTCGTCTTTGCCCGCACCAGCAAGGGGCTGGAGCGCATGAACCGCCTTTTTGCGGAACGGCAAATTGAAAAGGTGTACTGGACCATCACATCGGAAAGACCCGATCCGATCGAAGGCGAACTGGTCCACTTCATTCTGAAAGACAAATCCCGGAATGTGTCCAAAGCTTTTGAGACCCAGAGCCGGCGAGCCACGGGCGCCAGGCGTTCTGAACTGAGCTACAGATTGCTGGCAGGAATCGGGTCCAATTTCTTGCTGGAAGTAAAACCCGGAACGGGGCGGCCGCACCAGATCCGTGTGCAATTGTCAAAGGCCGGCTGGCCCATCAGGGGGGATTTGAAGTATGGCGCAAGGAAACCCCTGGCGGATGGGTCCATTTGCCTCCACTGCCGCAAACTGTCGTTCATCCACCCCGTAAAAAAGGTGCCGGTGAGCATCGAGGCAGAAAAACCCGCCGGGCAACTCTGGGAATTGTTTGAAGGATTTGAATAGGGTACGGGAGACCAATGTCATCCGGTTTTTCCGCCTGATTTCTGATAATTGCCCGTGAAAATCCGGAGCTTTTCCGGCAGTCATAATACTTGAACCTCTTCAACCCTACAAATTAAAACCATGAAGTATATCACCGTTATTGGGGCAGGAACCATGGGCAATGGCATTGCGCATGTTTTTGCGATGAAAGGATTTCAGGTCAACCTGATGGACGTTTCGGAAAAGGCGCTTGAAAAGGCCCTGGCAACCATTTCCAAAAACCTGGACCGGATGGTGGCCAAAGGCAAAATTGCCGAAGCCGACAAGGACTCAACCCTTCAAAACATTGCCACTTTCAGCAAGCTGGAAGAGGCTGTGAAAAATGCCGACCTGGTGGTGGAAGCAGCCACGGAGAATACTGAGTTAAAGCTCGACATCTTCCGGCAAATGGATGCGGCGGCACCTGCCGGGGCTGTGCTGGCAACCAATACTTCATCCATCTCTATCACCAGAATTGCTGCCGTCACCAACCGGCCGGAGAAGGTGATTGGGATGCACTTTATGAACCCCGTGCCGGTAATGAAACTGGTGGAGGTGATCCGTGGCTATGCCACCACCGATGCGGTCACGGCCGCCATCATGGAGCTCTCACGCAAGCTGGACAAGGTGCCGGTGGAAGTCAATGATTACCCGGGCTTTGTGGCCAACCGCATCCTGATGCCGATGATCAACGAAGCCATCTACACCCTTTACGAAGGCGTGGCCGGTGTGGAAGAGATTGACACGGTGATGAAGCTGGGCATGGCGCACCCCATGGGGCCGTTGCAACTGGCGGATTTCATCGGGCTGGATGTGTGCCTGGCCATCCTGAACGTGCTCCACGACGGCTTCGGAAATCCGAAATACGCACCGTGCCCGCTATTGGTGAACATGGTAACTGCCGGCCGCCTGGGAGTAAAATCCGGTGAAGGTTTTTACAAATACATTCCCGGTACCAGGGACAAGGAAGTCGCTCCCAATTTCAGGAAGTAAAAATGCGTGTACTGCAAAAACCCCATTTCCGAAGGAACCGTGTTTTTGATGAGAACCCGATTCGGGATTTAACTCACGTTTACTAAACCTCCAAAGGTTTGGTAAACGTCTGAAAAAAACAAAAGGCCTGCGGTAAAATGCAGGCCTTCTTAAATTCATACAGTTGGGGCTGTATGAGTGTTGCGGGATTGATTCTTACAGGTACAGGATTTCCCTGACATCCTGTTCGTCCTTCAATTCTCTGTCAATTTTCCGAAGGGTAAACGTGAACGCATCGGCGTCTTTGTCCACCTGGTTGAAATCTTCCGATCTGAAAACTGCGATCTTTCCATCTTTGGTCACCAGCCACAGCAGCTTTTCTGACAGTGCATTGAACCGGATCCGGGCATCTTCGGCGACGTAAAAGGTGCCGATGGTGTTCCGGTCTTTGTCCACCAGGTAACCTTTGAGATAGGTAAGGGCTTTGCCATTTTCGTCTTTGAATGATGCCCTGAGCTGTGTCATGTAGGGTGGCAAAGGCCGGTCGCAATTCCAGATACCGAGGCTGTTGATCTGGAAGCGGTTGACCACGGCTTTGGCTACCACCATGTTGGCGGCATCAGCATCCAGACCGCGATTCCTGAGTTCATCGAGCTGATCTCTGTACTTTTCTTCCAGGGCTTTTCTCTCTTCGGCAATGGCGGTTTCAACGGCCCGGATTTTTTCCTGCAATACCTGTTGGCGTTGTGCCATTTTCTGTTGCCACTCTTGCAATGAGGACTGATACTCATTGAGTGCTTTGGTGTAATCTGCGCCTGTCAGTACCGGTTCTGCCAATACACTTATGCTTTCTGAACCTTTGCTGAGTTGGATTTCATAGGCAGCTCCGTCGGCCTTGCTGATGCTCACTTCTTCCACTTCCGCAAACTGGGCTTTGAGTGTTTCAGGGTCAACAGCCGGGCCGGGCACCAGGCGCCAAAGCATGTTGTCGTATTCCCGGTACAGCAGTGCCAGTTCTTGCTGTGCTTCGGCCAGTTTGCCGGTGGCGTTGGGATTGTTGAAGGCGCTGAAATCCAGTTCAAAAACGTAATCGTCGGAACCGGCTTTTTGGGGTTTGAAGGGTTTTACCGGTACGGGCAGGCTTTGTTCAATTTTTCGCTTTTCGTTTTCCAGCCTGCGATTCAGGGCGTTGCGTTCGGCCACATAGGCTTGTGGCAATCCATCGTTTGCTGAAGGGTCATTGTTGTCGAGTCCGGCAAGACTGTTTGTTTCGTCCAAAAGGTCCATCCTGTCAACGGCGGTATATACCCAGTTTCGGGATTTTTCATCCAGTTTGTAAATGTTGAACCCCTTCGGTAAACCGAGTGACGGGGAAACATTGACATTGGAAACCAGCTCAACACCGATGGTCTTGTCCCGTGCAAGGCCCAACCGCTCTCCGTTTTGTTCGGCATACACTTCTATCATTCCGGCACTTTCCAGGGTGTATTCAACGCCGGCGGAGTCGTAAGTCATGGGAATGCCGGAGAGGAAAAAGTCCACGAAATCGTGCATTTCACGAAAGCGCAGGGTGACATTGCCCTCGACGGGGACGCCCTGGCTGTTGACAAAGGCGGCTGCCGGTACCAGCAGTTTTGAGCCGGTGCTGTGCACCAGTTCACCTCCGGTCTCATTGTCAACCCGGAAGGATGCAAACCGGGGCTCGATCTGTTGCAGGGGCGGATCAACACAGGGCCGGTTGGCGAACCAGGCCTGTTGGATTTCATCGTAGTTGGCCGAAGGCCGAAGGGCGAACCAGGCAGCAACCAGGAGAACGACAGCCGCTGCAATGGCGCTGACCCTGAAGTAGAGTTTGCGGTAAACGGGTTCGGGTTTGGTTTTCTCAAGTTGTTGCAGAACAGCATCAAAATCCTTGTGCTTTTGAATTTGCTCTTCGGAAAGTTTTTCCGGGTTGAAATGTATTTCGTAACGCTGTTTCATGATACTTGCGTTTGCGATCTGTGGTTGTAACCCGGGTGCCTGGTTCGGCCAAGGTACCCGGATTGATTCAGGGGTTGATGATGTCAGAATTGCGGCCTTCTTTGAGCATGATCTTTTTGATGCGTTCCAGCACCCGGTAGGTTCTCACCTTGGCGTTGCTTTCGGTGATGCCCAGGATGGCGGCTATTTCTTTGAAAGGTCTTTGCTCAAAGAATCTCATTTCAATGATCTCGAGGTCGGCTGGCCGGAGTTGACCGAGGGATTTGACCAGGAGCTGTTTCAGTTGCTCCCGGTCTTCGGTTTCAGCCTCGTCAAACAGCTCATGCAAATTGGCTTCATCAACGCCAACCACCCTGTTCTTTTTGGTGGCCCGGTAGTGTTGCGCCACCTCATTGGATGCGATGCGGAAAAGCCAGGCTGAAAAGGGAACGCCCTGAAAAGTGTAACTGCCCAGGCGCTGCAAAGCTTTGAGAAACACCTGCGAACACAGATCGGCAGCGAGTTCTTCGTTCAGGGTGCGGTTGTAAACAAACCTGAAGATGGCATCAAAGTACCGGTTGTACAGGGGCCTGAATCGGACAGGGTCTTTTTGGGCTGCCTGTATCTCCAGCCACTCTTCGTGCATGGCCTCCTTTGAAACAGTCCGTTGAAAGGTGTTCATTCGCCCGTCAGTTTTTCCGAGGGTAATACTTTGTGCACTGGTTGAAAACATGGTTTGGGTCACATGGTCCGGAGTAACGGTTTTCCACCGCAGTTAACGGACTGTTTACCCGCTTAATGCAACAATCAGAAAAGGTAACAGCGCCAGTGTTTAAACACCGGCGGGTTTGCGAAGATAACAATGAAAATGTATGGTTGCCCGGTTCAACGGGGCACGGGAGGATCAGATATGGTCGAAGTATTTGAAACTTTGCCCGTATTTGATCTTTTGCAGTGATTCGTAAATGAGCCTGATGACGTTTTCGACGTCTTCTTTGTGGGCCATTTCCACGGTGGTGTGCATGTAGCGCAGTGGCAGTGAGATCAGTGCGGATGGAACCCCGCCGTTGCTGTAGGCGAAGGCATCGGTGTCGGTGCCGGTGGAGCGGGAGGCGGCCTCTCTTTGAAGCGGGATTTCTTTCTCTTTGGCCGTTTCCATGATCATTTGCAGGAGCTTGTTGTGAACGGCAGGCGCAAAGGTTACCGAGGGGCCCTTGCCGCAACGGATGTCTCCAACCACCTTCTTCTCGATCATGGGGGTGTTGGAGTCGTGTGTTACGTCGGTGACGATGGCCACATTGGGCTGGATGCTGTCGGCCACCATCTGGGCACCCCGCAGTCCGATCTCTTCCTGAACGGAGTTGACAACGTAAAGGGTGAAGGGGAGTTTGATGTTGTTTTCGTGCAGCAGGCGGGCCACTTCGGCGATGCAGAAGCCCCCGATGCGGTTGTCGAGGGCCCGGCCCACGTAGTAGCGGTCGTTGAGGACGATGAACTCGTCTTCGTAGGTAATGACACATCCCACTTCGATGCCCATTTCCAGGACTTCTTTTTTGTCGGCTGCGCCAACATCTATGAAGATGTTGTCGGTTTTGGGGCTCACCTTGCTGTCGGCCCTGCGGGTGTGTATGGCCGGCCATCCGAACACGCCTTTGACGATTCCATCCGGGGTGTGGATATTGACCCGCTTGGAAGGGGCGATCTGGTGGTCGGAGCCTCCATTTCGGATTACGTGGATGAACCCTTCTTCCGTGATGTAATTGACGAACCAGGAAATTTCGTCGGCATGTCCCTCTATTACCACCTTGTAGTCCGTGCCCGGATTGATGATGCCGAAGGCCGTTCCGTAATTGTCGAGTTGCCATTCATGGATGTAGGGTTTGATGTATTCCAGCCAGAGTTTCTGGCCCTTGGCTTCAAAGCCTGTTGGAGAGGCGTTGTTGAGGTATTTGCGAAGAAAAGCTTCAGATTGTGTGGTAATGAGGGACATATCTCTTGGACTGTTTTAGGAAAATGTCAATTCGGTTCAATTGCCGGACAACGGGGGATTTCTCAGGGGTAAAATTAAAAACCTGTTTTACGATTCCCTGCCGATTTTGGTGCGCCAGGTGGTCAACAAATCAACATCGTGAAGGGTGATGTACTTGCTGGCAAGGGCTTCACGGATCATCACGTCGTAATTGGACAGGGTATCCACCGGGCAACCGGCTTTTTCAAAAGCATACTTTGCCTTGTCAAAATTGTAGCTGAAAATGGCAAGAACACCCACCACCGTGCAACCGGCATTTCGGAGGGTTTCAACAGCGGCGAGGCTGCTGCCCCCGGTTGAGATCAGGTCTTCGATCACCAGCACCTTTTCTCCGCCCTTAATGGAACCTTCAATGGTGTTTTGCCGGCCGTGGGCTTTGGCTTTGCTGCGCACATAGATGAATGGGAGCTTGAGTGCATCAGCAAGCAAGGCGCCGTGAGCAATGCCCGCAGTGGCCACTCCTGCCACCACATCAAAGGGGCCGAATTCTTTGGCTTTGCCAACAAATACTGCCTTGATAAAGTCCCGGATTTCCGGGTGGGAAAGTACAAGACGGTTGTCACAATAGATAGGGGACTTCAAGCCTGAGGCCCAGGTGAAGGGCTTTTGGGGGCTTAGCTTTATTGCCTTTATTTGCAGCAATTTCTGCGCTACTTCAGATGCAATATTCAAGACTGGATAAGTTTGGAATTACACTGTTGCAACCTTGTTTGCAACAGCTTTTACCTACTGTCTAAAATTGGCGGGCAAATGTACAAAATCTACATCAACAACATCCCTTTCGCCATCCTTCCCCCGGATGCTCCGGGGATTCTTTCGGGCGAGATTCTCCAACTGCACTACCCCGGCAAAAGAAAATTCCTGCTCAATGTGATTGACCAACTGGAAAAAACCCGGCGCCTCAACGGCGTGGAGCTGAGGGCAAAATCACCCCAAAAGGTTTGGGAAGCGTTTCAGCAACTTTTCAAAATTCTGCCTGCGGCCGGCGGACTGGTGAGAAATGATAATGGCGAAGTGCTGTTCATTTACCGAAGGGGATTCTGGGATTTGCCGAAGGGAAAAGTTGACGAGGGCGAAACGGTTGAAGAAGCGGCTTTGCGGGAAGTCCGGGAAGAGACGGGCCTCGGCGATGTGAAGCTGATCAGAAAACTCATCACCACCTGGCACACTTACCGGCAGAATGGAAAACGGATACTGAAACCCACCCATTGGTTTGAAATGAGCACCAGCTCCACAGACCTGAAGTTGCAGCACGAAGAAGACATCGAGAAGGCCGGGTGGATGGCTCCGGACCAGTGCCTGACCGATCCTCCCCAACCGGTTTATGGCGCCATTATGGACGTGGTCAAATCAGCCCTGACGGCCTGAAGCACATTTGCAATTCTGTAATTTGGCGCCGGCCAGATACAAACTTAACCTGTTCTTTACCCTGGTTTTGGCTTTGCCAAATTGAGGACAGGTAATTTTGCGGCTGATTCTGCGAAACAACAATGAGGCATGAGTGACACTAAGATCCTCGTCGTTGATGACGAGCCTGATATTCTGGAAATCCTGACCTACAACCTGAAACGGGAAGGCTATACGGTGCTTACCGCCCGCAATGGAAAAGAAGGGCTGGAACTGGCCGCAAAAGAACTGCCCCAACTCATCATCCTGGACATTATGATGCCGGAAATGGACGGGGTGGAACTCTGCCGCATTTTGCGAAGCGAAAAAAGATTCGACGGTTCGGTGATTGCTTTTTTGACCGCCAGAGACGAGGACTATTCCCAAATAGCTGCCCTCGACGTGGGAGGTGACGATTACATCACCAAGCCCATCAAACCCAGGGTTTTGCTGAGCAGGGTGAAGGCCCTGTTGCGGAGGGCCGGAAAATCTGTGGAAGAGCGGGAAGTGGTCCTTTCGGCAGGTGACATCACTGTGAACAAGGAGCGGGTGCAGGTTTTCCGGAACGGGGAAGAAGTGGTCTTGCCGAAGAAAGAATTTGAACTGCTTTGCCTGTTGCTGGAGAAACCCGGTAAGGTCTTTACCCGGGAGGAGATCTTCAACAAGGTTTGGGGCGCCGATGTCATCGTCGGAACAAGAACCATAGATGTGCACATCCGCAAGCTTCGTGAAAAACTGGGCGACAACTACATCAAAACCATCAAGGGAATTGGCTACCGGTTTGAATTCTGAGGCTCCGGGATCAACCCCTCTCAACCTCCCGTCCCGAACTTGATTCGGGATCGGGATCAACCCCTCTCAACCTCCCGAGCTTGACTCGGGATAAACCCCTCTAACTGAGAACACTCATTCCTTAAATTGGCCGTATGGCGAGAATTTCATTTTCCATTTTCAAAAATCCCACTCCCCGGCTGGTTGCCTTTTTGATTGCACTTTCAGGGAGCCTGGCAGTGGTGTTGTTGCTGTTGTTGCTGGTGGTGGCCGGATTGATGACCATTTCCGACCGGGGCTTGTTGATTGTGGCCATTGGCGTGGCGGTGTTTGCCTACTTCATCAGTTACTATTTTCTGAGGGAATACGTTTACCGGAAGATCAAGGTCATTTACAAGCGCATCCGCGAACACAAGTTGCGACCTGATGAAATGAAAAGGGTCTTCAAACCAGAACTCGTCTTTGAGCAAGTTGAGAAAGAGGTGGAGGAATGGGCGGATCAACAACAAAAGGAAATCGAGCAACTGAGGGCCTGGCAAGAATACCGCCGGAAGTTTCTCGGGGATATTTCGCACGAGTTGAAAACGCCGATCTTCAACATACAGGGTTATCTGGAAACCCTCCTGGACGGAGGCCTGGAAGACGAAGCCATCAACAGGCTGTACCTCCGGCGGGCTGCAAAAAATGTGGAGCGGCTCAATACCATCATTGAAGACCTGGAGGTCATTTCCCGCCTCGAATCACGCGAGTTGCCACTGGACATACGCACCTTTGACATCAAGGAACTGACCCGGGAGGTTTTTGAAGACCTCGAATTCAAAGCCAGCCGGAAGAACATCAAACTGGCTTTCAAGCAGGCGGCAGACCAGAGCTTTAAAGTAAAGGCAGACCGGGAATGCGTCCGGCAGGTACTCACCAATCTCATCAACAATTCCATCAAGTACGGGGCTGAAGACGGCCACACAAGGGTTGGGTTTTACGACATGGACCGGGTGGTGCTGGTGGAGGTCGCCGACAATGGCATCGGCATCGAAAGAGAACACCTTTCACACCTGTTCGACAGGTTTTACCGGGTGGACAAAAGCCGCAGCAGGGACCAGGGCGGCTCAGGCCTGGGGTTGTCCATCGTGAAGCACATCATCGAGGCACACAACCAGACCATCAACGTGCGGAGTACCGTTGGGGTAGGCACCACCTTCGGATTCACACTCAATAAGGCCTGAACTCATTCCACCGTCAGGATGAACTTGTTCTTTTTCCCGTTTTCGATCATGATGAACTTTCCGTGCAGCAGCGCATCGGCTCCCACTTTTTCATCCAGTGACTCCACTTTTACCTTGTTCACCGATACGGCCCGGCCCTGAATGGCCCTTCTGGCCTCTCCTTTTGATTTCACGATGCCGGTGTGTTCGCTGATCAGGTCAATGACCGGTACAGCGGATTTCACCAACGCTGCCGGAACCTTGAAGTGGGGTATTTCTCCGGCCACGGTTGTCAATTCGCTTTCAGTGAGCCCTTGCAGGAACTCAGCGTTTGCGCGGGGGTTGAAAAGCAGTTCTGAGACCCGGAGCACAGCTTCGTAAGCCTCCTCTCCGTGTATCCGGCGTGTTATTTCTTCAGCCAGCAGGCGCTTGAGCGCCTGCTGGTTGGTGGCGTGTTCCTTTTCTTCGGCTTCCACCTGCTCCCGGCTTTTCAGGGTGAAATAGCGGATGAAGGCCGGCAGGTCGGCATCGGCGCAGTTGATCCAGAACTGGTAAAACTTGTAGGGTGAGGTCATCTCCGGGTCCAGCCAAATGTTGCCCTGTTCGGATTTGCCAAACTTGGTGCCGTCGGATTTGACCAGCAGGGGGGTGGTCACACCGTGGGCCTTTTCTCCCAGGTTCCTTCGGATAAATTCAGTGCCGGAAGTGATGTTCCCCCACTGGTCGGAGCCGCCCATCTGAACGGTACATCCGTATTGCTGAAACAGGCATTGGAAATCGTAAGCCTGCAACAACTGGTAGCTGAATTCGGTGAATGAAATGCCGGTTTCGAGGCGTTTTGAAACGCTCTCTTTTGAAAGCATGTAGTTGACTGTCAATGTTTTGCCGACATCCCGGAGAAACTCCAGCACATTCATGCCTTCGTAAAATGCCAGGTTGTTGGCCAACATGGCTTTGTTTTCTCCTTCTTCGCAATCGAGCAGTTTTTTGATCTGGGCTTCCTGTCGGGCGGTGTTGGCTTCCAGCTCTTCGATGGACTTCAGGGTGCGCTCCTGGTCTTTTCCCGAGGGGTCACCGATTCTGCCGGTGGCGCCACCCAGCAGTGCGATGGGCTGGTGGCCGCTCCGTTGAAACAGGGTCAGCAACATGATCTGAACGTAGTTGCCGATGGTCAGTGAAGGGGCTGTGGGATCAAAACCGATGTATCCGGTTCTCTTGCCGCTGTTGAGGTGCTCTACGGCCCCTTCCGTGGCCTGGTGGAGCATGTTTCGCCACTTCAGTTCTTCGATAAAATTCATCCGCTTCGGGTTGGTGTATTTTGTTCCGGGTTAAATGCTGTGACCAGCGTCTGCTTTGGCAGGCGCAAAAATAGCGATACTCAGCATTGAACAAAGTGCGAAAAGAAAAGTGGTGGAAGGGTGGGGGGGTATGGAGGGTTATGAAGGGTTATGACCCCGATATTCATCGGGGATGAAGGGTTGTGAAGGGTTATGAAGGGTTATCGAGGGTTGTAGGTTGTAGGTTTAGCAGGGGTACTCTGCTCAACTCTGTTTTTAACTCCGCTAACTCTGTGGTTAATCTGGGCTTATGGGGATTATGAAGCCTGCCCTGTCCGACGGCCAGACGGGCTGCCTGCCTGGCAGCAGACAGGGCGGCAGACAGGGATTATGAAGGATTATCAGAGGGTTGTAAGTTGTAAGTTTAGCAGGGGTACCCTGCTCAACTCTGTTTTTAACTCCGCTAACTCTGTGGTTAATTTGGGCTTATGGGGATTATGAAGCCTGCCCTGTCCGACGGCCAGACGGGCTGCCTGCCTGGCAGCAGA
>JALWSS010000033.1 GCA_026993525.1 Saprospiraceae bacterium | reverse complement strand
GGGATTTATTAAGGACGATCGGATCGAGCATTTTGGGTATAAGCTGTACAAGGAAACCGATTCGCCATCAATCCATCTTTCGAAATTACTTTTAGAAATTTCCCATCTTACAAAAAAAAGATACGGGAAGCTGACTTTAACCAAAAAAGCTGACAAGCTTCTTGCAGACGACGAAGCTTTACTCAAGCTGTTGTTTATCACATTTGGGACAAAGTTCAATTGGGGTTATTTTGATGGATACGAAGACGAGAACATTGGACGGCTGGGCTTTGCATTTTCATTGATTCTTGTGCATAAATATGGTGAAACGAAAAGAACCAGCGCATTTTATGCCAAAAGGTATTTCAAGGCATTCCCGAACCTGTTCGACAATATGGTGAGACCACATTACAGTACCATTGAGCGGTATGCCTATGACTGTTATTCCATTCGTACCTTTGATAGATTTCTGGGTCGTTTTGGAATAATAAAAATTGAACAAGAACATTTTTTGGATGACACGTACATTGTTAAAAATGAACTATTTGACAAATTGATCGAAGTCTTGCCACACAGGTCTCTATAGAATTGGCAGCGAACAGGAAGGCAGTATTGGGACGGTTAGAATAGCCCGATGCCGGGGAATGACAGGCGGTTAGGAACTGTTGCGCTTCGCTAAGATTGGAATGACTGCCTAAATTTGAAGCGCAAAATCAATGAACAACTGAATTGACCATGTCAAAAAGCATGAGCAGAAAAGAAAAGGCACTCAAAACCCTGGCCGTGTATTTCACCAGGAATGGCTGTATCAGATGGGCCGACCTCGATGCCAGGGGTAAACTCGGATACAACAAGTACAAAAAAGGTTACGAAGTCAGGCTGGTAGCTCAAGATGAAAAAGAAATGGCAGAGCTGGAAAAAGCCCTGAAGGCAGCGGGGTTCCGGCACGGAAAGCCCTATCCAAAGAACAGGCAAACCATTATTCCGATTTACGGAAGAGAGCAGGTGGAAAGATTTGTGGAGGAGGTGGAAGCATACGCGGGTTAGTGGTTCAGACTGCGCTTCGCCAAACCTGAAACCACCTATTCCTGAAGTTTACTCATCCGGGCCTGATATCACGCCGGCCGCCCATGCCACAGTTCTTGTTTACCTTCGGCAAACGGCTAAACTGCCACACACCCAACGAACACTACAATTCTGTCCACATGAAAAAACTGCTCATAAGCATTGATTGGAAGTCCAAATTGATAGACCTGTTCATCGTCGTCATCGGCATTACCATCGCCTTCCGGCTAAACACCTGGCGGGAAAACCTGAAATGCAACCAGACTGAAAAGTATTACCTGCAAAGTTTTCAGCGCGAGAATGCTGCCAACAAAGCCGCACTCATCAAGAGCCTGAACTATTGCGACTCCATCACCCGGAACATTGACACCCTCATCCACTTGCTGCGAACCAGGGAGAAGAACGACTGGTGGATGAAGCGCCTGACCCTGAGCATGGCAGCGCAGGGTGATTACAACCCTTCAACCACCATTCTGAACAACATTACTTTTTCGTCAGAATTCGCCACCATCCAGGATCCGGACCTGAGGGAGCAGATCATCAGCACCTACAACAGCCATGATGCCACATTGAGGGCCCAAAACATCCTCTCAGATTTCGTCACCAGCCAGGTCACCCCTTTCCTCTGGAAAAACATCCGTTACGGCACTTCAGAGGACGGAACTTATGACTTCCGCAAAGACCCCGTCTTTGAGAACCTCGTCCATGGGTACCGGCTGCTCTTGCAGCAACAGATGACCGGCTACAAGGAGAACCTCGCCGGCATCACTCAGTTGGAGAAGGCACTGAATGCAAGGGCTGAACGGGTGGGGCAATAACCGCGAGATCCAACTGGTTGTACTTTGCCACAATCCAGGTTGACTTTGGCAGGCAGTTTCCAGGAATTGTACAAATTCAGGTCATCATTCCGCCTGCGCACCGCACCGGATACAGCATGGCAGGTTGTTGCCATGTGCCTGCCGGGGTGTTCTTTACCTGCCCTATAGATTACATTTAAGTTGGAGCCGCAGTTTGTTCTTAAACAGACACCGGGGTTGGCAATTTACTTTTCTTCTTACTTTTTCTTTCCTCTTCCAAATAAAAACTATATTTGTTCAGACACCCCCCTATCCAGCCCCTGCCAAAAGAGTTCATACCCGATTCGAAGTGGTTTGAGAATAATTCATCACTCTCTTCCAGCGCGGATGCGGAGTTTGGGGCCCGAATCCCGAATCCCGTCCCAAACCACTTCGTTTTGAGTACAGCTACCGGTTTATGATAAAGATCGTTGTCACAGATGACCATCAATTGGTGATTGACGGCATTAAATTAATGCTGGCAGAAGCTGACGACATTGTATGTATTGGCGAGGCCAATGGTGGCGAGCAAGTACTTGAATTATTGGCAAAAACGAGTGCTGATGTGTTGCTCCTCGATATCAACATGCCCGGAATGGACGGATTGGAGTGCTGCCGAAGGGTAAAGCACGATTTTCCACAGGTAAAAATTCTGATGCTTTCAATGCTCAGGGAAGGCAGCCTGGTGAAAACGTTGTTGAAAGAGGGAGCTTCCGGATATCTCTTGAAAAATGCGGGCAAGGATGAAGTAATTGAAGCAATAAGAAAAGTGCATGCAGGAGAGCGGGTATTCAGTTCTGATTTAATGGATATTTTCCTGGAAAGTTCATCCACCAGGAATAAGCTCCAGACAAGCCCGTTTCCGAAAATTTCAAGGCGGGAAAGACAGGTGCTGCAATTAATTGTAGAGGAACGTACCACTGCCGAAATCGCCAAAGAATTATACATCAGTTTCGGTACTGTTGAAACCCATCGAAGAAACCTCCTCATGAAACTCAATGTGCGAAACACTGCCGGTTTGGTCCGGATTGCATTGGAGTACAACCTTATTTAGTGCTTTGGTGATTTTCGCAATTAACACCTCAACAATCACATTGCATCATGAGAATTCCTACCATATTATTCTCGCTTCTGTTGTTAATGGCAAGTTCCCTCTCAGCCCAAAAGGAGCCGGATAGCCTTCGTCAGGCTATTGATGAATCACCAAACGACACAAACAAGGTTTGGCTTCTGCGGGATTTGTACAAAGCACATTACAACCGGTCTGAAATAGAAAAAATGATCGAAGTTTCCGATGAAGGCCTGGTTCTTTCTCGTCAGCTACAATACCCCAAAGGCATTGACTACATGATTTACTACAAAGCCACTGCCCTCGATCTGGCAGGAAGGGGCACTGATGCCATCCCTCTTTATGAAGAAGGGCTTGCCCTGGCCAGGACTACTGGCAATGAAGACAGCCAGGCTGATTATCATTTGAATTTGGGAGTGGCGTATTATTATAGGGGTGACAAAGAAAATGCACTTTCACATTATCTGAGTGCACATGACATTTTTGAAAAATTGGGAGAAAAGGAAAAACTTGCAAAGGTGCTGAACAACATTGCAGTCATTTACCGGCTGCAAGATCGTTTCGAGAGAGCCGAAGAAATTTACAGGCAGTCCTTTGAGCTTAAAAAAGAATTGGGTGACACCCTCGGAATGGCTGCCAGCCTGCAAAACCTTGGTGTTGTATTAAGTTTAAGGGGTGAAGTGAAACCGGCAATTGAAGGGTTAAAAAATGCTATTGTACTATATTCTGCAAAGGGTGACCTGGCCGGAAAGGCAAGCAGCTATACAACCTTGGGAAAAATCTACCTAGACAACAATATGTTGGACGATGGAAAATCAGCTTACCAGGAAGCCTGGAATTATTTCGAATTGCATCCTGATGTCAGTTTTACCGCATTAACATTACATGGTTTGGGTAAGTGGGCCCTCATGACAGACAGATTTGGCCAGGCAGAAGGATATTTGAGGAAAAGCCTCCTGGTTACACGCCAAAACAACCAGGATGATATTCGGCTTTCTGTGCTGAAAGATTTGGTGGAGGCCCTGAAAAATCAAGGAAAATACAAGGCATCCTTCAAAACGTTGGAGGAAGCTTATGCCTTGCGGGATTCTCTAACCGAGGAGAAGCGCCTCACGGCAATGGAAGAGATGCAGGCAAAGTTTGATGTCCAGCAGAAGGGAAACGAACTTAAGATCAGCCAAATGGAGTTGGCTCAGCGTACAACAGAACGGAATTGGTTTCGCTCCGGGGCTGTATTACTGGCTTTATTGGTATTTGCTGTTTTTTTTGCTTTTCGATATCGCCTCCGGCTCAATCGCCGAACTGCGGCTCATCGTTCAGAAATCCAGGAACAGCGAATCCTCCACCTGGAACAACAAAACAAAGTCACCGCGCTTACCGCCATGCTTAAAGGCCAGGAACAAGAACGCAACCGGGTGGCCAACGACCTTCACGATTCACTTGGTGGCCTGATCACCTCCATCAAGTCCCACCTGAACGCTTCCAAACAGGATGGTAAACTTTTCGAAAAAACCAATGCCCTTCTCGACAGGGCTGCCGCTGAAGTGCGTCGTATCTCTCACAACATGATGCCCCGTTCGTTGACCTTGTCTGGGTTGAAAGGTGCTTTGGAAGACCTTGCCCAGGACCTGGAACAACAGGGGATTCATTGTGAAATCGAACTCATAGGGCTGGAAAACTTACAGCTGAGTCCTACCAGCACCGTTATGGTTTACCGCATCGTACAAGAGTTGACACACAATGTGTTGAAACACGCCGCAGCAACCAATCTTCTTCTGCAGGCCATGCAAAATGATGGCCGTTTGACACTCATCCTGGAAGATAACGGCAAAGGATTCCATGTGCAGGAAGCATTCAAAAAAAAGGGATTGGGACTGACCAGTATTCAGTCAAGGGTGAAATTCCTTCAGGGAGAAATCGAATGGGATTCGGTGGAAGGGCAAGGAACTACCGTGAGTGTCATAGTGCCGCTGAATGTGTAAGGTTCCCGTAAGAGATCGTTCATCAGGTTCCTGAATTACAACCAAAAAAGAAACTCCGATTACCTTGTCATAACAATTATACCCGACTTGAAGTGGTTTGAGAATAACCCATCACTCTCGTCAAGTGTGGGTGGGGAGTTTGGGTCCCGAATCCCGAATCCCGAATCCCGAAAGCTTTCGGGATCGGGATCGGGATCGGGATCGCCGCCCAAACCACTTCGTTTTGAGTATACCTTCCATAACAGTTCATTTACCGGGTTTTATTGTTGGTATCCAGCTTCATGCCTTCCTCCTCTGATTCATTTACCAGCAATTACTCCTCTTCCGGAACTCCCGTTTGCATGCCTGGAAGCGGGTACATGAATTCCAGTATTTTTCATAAACCAATGATTTCAGGGAGCAATGATTTAGTGATTTCATCTCACCTTCACCATTCAATTCACCCCTTCCCTGGTCAGATTTGTATTGCCTTAAGTACACACGGGACCATCCATCACGTCTTCTTCTTTTAAACTGATACAGCTATGAAAAACACGATTCTCGTCTTGACTTTCTCGTTTTATGCCGTGATGTGTCACGCAGCAACCGTTACCTGGACCGGAGGTACGGGAGATTGGAATGTGCCCGGCAACTGGAATACCGGAACAGTGCCCACTTCAGCTGATTATGTACGTATTCTCTCCGGAGGAGCTGTAACCATTCCGGCGGGCTATACAGCCGCCGCCGAATTCATGAGTGTTTCTATAAACGGTATATTGACAATAGAAAACACAGCTACATTGAACATTGGGGGACTGGCCGGAAATGGCAACGGGATTGCTGCCGTCGGAACAATCACAAACTCAGGCACTATTAACATTGATAGCATCTATACCACAAGCGGTAACAATGTCTATGGGAATGGGATCGTTTGTACCGGTAATTTCACCAACCAGAGCACCGGAAACATTCATATCAGTAATGTGACATTTTTTGGAATTAAATTAGGTAATATTGGAACATTTTCAAATTATGGCAACATTACACTAAGCTCCGGAATTGGCAGTGATGGAATCAGTCTTTACTCGGGCAGTGGAACTTTCAATAATTTCAGCACTATAAATATTCAAAATTCATCTGATAATGGAATATTTGTATATGCCACAAGCAATTTTATAAATTCCGGTACCATTACTATCAGCGGAAATATAAGCAAGGATGGCATTCAGCTTTTGGGCGATTTTGACAACCAGAGCGGAGGCGTAATTGACATCCAATCGGCAGGGACCAATGGAATTCAATTCAAATCCTCCGCTGCAAGTTTCACTAATTCAGGTACCGTCCTGCTCAAAAGCGGGATTGCTTTGGATGGTATATATTATTTTGCTTCAGGATTCATTACAAACAATCCTTGCGGCTTAATCCAAACGGCAGAACGGATTAATAAAGGGAGCGGCTCCTTTATCCAAAACGGGTGGATACAGTCAAATTACAATGGTACTCATGTGGGGACCATCCTCAACAATGGTATCATTCAGGACAATCCGGGCGCATTCACGGTAACCAACAATGCGATCATTGTGACCAAAAAGTCCGGAAACCACTGCGTGGGTGTACCGGTTAGCAACGCCCTTTCTCTTGGCAGTATGAACGGTTACACCGTAACAAACAATAATTGGTACACCGATCAAGCTCTAACGACCAGTGCAGGAGTTTTTGACGAGGTAAACAACGAATTTACACCAAATGCAAATGCCGTGGGTCTGGATGTGTTTTGGATGGAATTTACCGACACGGCCAACAGTTGCTCGGTTACCATGAAAATTGAATTTGCGAACCCCATTGCCAACTCCAATACGTATTACCGCGACCTGGACGGAGATAGCTATGGCGATCCGGGAAACACCACTTTGGATTGCAGCCTGCCGGCAGGATACGTTACAGACAATACGGATTGCAATGACAATGACCCGCTTGAGTTTCCAGGCCAGACCTGGTATGCCGACCTCGACAATGACAACTATACCGATGGCACGACGCTCACCCAGTGCACACGACCCGCCGGGTACAAAGCCTTTTCAGAATTGAGCGGCACCAACGACTGCGACGACAACGACCCCCTGGAATTTCCGGGACAGACCTGGTATGCCGACCTCGACAATGACAACTATACCGATGGCACGACGCTCACCCAGTGCACACGACCGGCCGGGTACAAAGCCTTTTCAGAACTGAGCGGCACCAATGACTGCGACGACAACGACCCCCTGGAGTTTCCGGGACAGACCTGGTATGCCGACCTCGACGGTGACGATTATTCCGATGGAACCACTTTGGTCCAGTGCCTGAGACCGGCCAATTACTATGCTGCCAGCGAGTTGAGTGGCACCAACAACGACTGCGACGACAACGACCCCCTGGAGTTTCCGGGACAGACCTGGTATGCCGACCTCGACGGCGACGATTATTCCGATGGAACTACTTTGGTCCAGTGCCTGAGACCGGCTAATTACTATGCTGCCAGCGAGTTGAGTGGCACCAACAACGACTGCGACGACAACGACCCCCTGGAGTTTCCGGGACAGACCTGGTATGCCGACCTCGACGGTGACGATTATTCCGATGGAACCACTTTGGTCCAGTGCCTGAGACCGGCCAATTATTTTGCAGCCTCTGAACTCAGCGGCACCAACAACGATTGCAACGACAACGAGCCTACCATGTATCCGGGCAATCCGGAAATTTGTGATGGCCTGGACAATGACTGCAATGGCCAGGTTGACGATGGTGTTTGCGTTGGCTATACTTGTACGACGCCATTTTCCATTGGTTCCCTGCCATACACCAATTCAGGGACTACCAACGGTACGGGTGATGACTACGATCAAAACGATGCCTGTGGCTCCAACTTTATGACCGGTGACGACGTAGTGTTTACTTACACCAGCGCTGGCAACGAAGTTATCAGAATCAAACTGGAAAAAACGGGAGGTCCTGTGGGGAATGACTGGAGCGCTCATGCCGTTTTCCTTCTTGACGGATGCCCGGATGACCCAGGGGCCAACTGTCTTTATACCCAGACGCATACTCCCAGTACTTCTGTCAATGACCCAATCTATATTGAAACTGGCTTTTTGCCTTCTGCCGGCACCTATTATATAGTTGTGTCATCTTACTCTGCCTATCACCAGTGGTTTGATTTTACAATCACTGTTGATCAGCCAAGTGGGAATATTTGTGAGAATGCAAACAATATTGGGTCATTGCCTTTCACCTTCAATGGCTCAACCAACCTCCTGGGAGATGACT
>JALWSS010000032.1 GCA_026993525.1 Saprospiraceae bacterium | reverse complement strand
AAACAAAGTCGGCTCACTATAGGGTGTACTTCGTCTATACATGAATCTTCTGTTTTGCTCGCGAAAAATACCAAATTTTGTTTGCTTGTCATAATGAAATAGGGGTTTTTGCAGTGGACTCAGGAATCGAGGAATTGAGGAATTGAGGAATTGAGGAATCGAGGAATCGAGGAATTGAGGAATTGAGGAATTGAGGTGTCTTGCCCTGAAATAGGTTGACAAAAAAAACCTCCATAACCCTCCATAATCCTCCATAAACCTCCATAAACCTCCATAACCCTTCATAACCCTTCATAACCCTTCATAACCCTTCATAATCCCTCCATCCCCGATGAATATTGGGGTCATAACCCTCAAAACCCTTCCACATGGTCGTCGGGGTTTCGGGGGTCGGCAGCGATGTGCAGTGTTCCATCGGGAGTTCTCATCACTGCTTTGACCAGGGCCATGCGTTTTACGCCTTTCAGGGTGTGGCCCATGTCCCAAAGTTTTTTGCGTTCCAGGGTGTCAATGGCGTCGGGTTCCACCTTGATTTCATCGGGCAGCCACTGGTGGTGGAATCGGGGGGCAGCCACAGCGCTGTCAAGGGGAAAATCGTACTCGATCACATTCAGCATGGTTTGCAGCACAGCGGTGATGATGGTGGACCCTCCGGGAGCGCCCAGCACCAGAAACAATTCCCCGTCTTTTTCAACGATGGTGGGAGTCATGGAACTGAGCATCCGCTTGCCGGGAGCGATGGCGTTGGCCTCTGCACCGATCAAACCGAAATAATTGGGCACGCCCGGTTTGGCGCTGAAATCGTCCATTTCGTCATTGAGGAAGAAACCAGCACCCTGTACCAGCACTTTTGATCCGTAATTCAGGTTGAGTGTGGTGGTGACGGAAACTGCGTTGCCCCACAAATCCACCACAGAAGTATGGGTAGTTTCGAAGCTTTCCACTTTCATTCTGAAGGTATCAGCCCCCACCAATTGGCTGGGCGTGGCACTTTGGGGATTGAAATCGGCAAAGCGCTCGTTCAGGTATTCCTGGCTCAACAGCATGTCCAGCGGAACCGGATAAAAGGAGTCGTCTCCCAGGTATTCGGCCCGGTCGGCATAGGCCCGGCGTTCAGCCTCCACAATGGTGTGGACCGCCTCGGCCGACTGGAACCCGTACTGTCCAACGGGCTGGTTCTCCAACATTCCCAGAATCTGGCATAGCACCACCCCGCCACTGGAACTGGGCGGCATGGTGATGATGCGGTAATTTTTGTATTCGCAAATGATGGGCTGCTTCCACAGGGCCTTGTATTTGCTGAGATCTTCCAGGGTGATCAATCCCCCACCCCGCTGCATTTCCCTTACAATCAGTTCGGCGGTTTTTCCTTCGTAAAATCCCGCACGTCCCTTTTCGCTTATTCGTCGCAATGTGGCGGCCAGCTCAGGTTGCACCAGCAGGTCACCAACTTTCCATTCAGCATCCTTTACGAAGGGTTTTCCGTCCGCGTTGAGCTTTGCAAAAGCCTCCCGGAAGCGGTTCAGCCGGTCGGCTTCCGATTGCGTAATCCTGAATCCTTCTTCAGCCAGCCGGATGGCCGGGGCAAGCAAGGCTTTCCAGTCCTTCAGCCTGCTGTACTTATTAAAGGCCTCTTCCATTCCCGCAACAGTGCCCGGCACCCCGACTGCCAGATGCCCCACTTTGCTGGCCTCGGGATCAACATTTCCAAGACTGTCGAGGTACATGTCTCTGTGAGCGGCTGCGGGAGCCGTTTCCCGGTAGTCGAGGGCAGCCACCTCACCGTTTGCCAAACGGATGACCATGAACCCGCCTCCTCCGATGTTTCCGGCACGGGGATGCACCACCGCCAACGCAAATTGCGCAGCGATGGCCGCATCAACGGCATTTCCGCCGGCTTCCAAAATATCCAAACCCACCTTTGCCGCCAGCGGGTGTTCTGCTGCAATGGCGGCAGAATCAGCTTCCATGCTCTGGACAATCTCATACGGTGCCGCTGTTTCGTTCGCCTTCCGGCAACCCGGGTGCAGGAGAAAAATTGCAAGGAAAACAAGGAAGGCAGGCCCGGTTTTAGTTTTGGTATGGTAGTTGTTAATCATGTGAACGAGGTTGATTAAAAAGGTCATCCGTATTAGGACTATCCGTAAATGCGAGCAAATCTAAAAGATTCAACTTCGCATCTTCCCCAAAACCTCAAGAGAAAGTTTGGTTAATTATTTTCATGGTTATGTTGTTGTGCCATCTCAAGTTAATTTGGGTGGCACTTTTTTTTTGCCGCCTGAGGAGGTGTTGAGGTGTTGAATTGTTGATTTGTTGAATTGTTGATTTGTTGATTTGTTGAAGGTCGTGAGCTTTTGCTCACGATCCCGGACTTGATCCGGGATTGAAGTGTTGAGATTGTTAGACGTTTACTAAACCTCCAAAGGTTTAGTAAACGTGGGCAAGCCCGGGACCAAAAACCTTCCTGAAAAACCTCCAAAAACCTTCCTGAAAAACCTCCCTGAAAAACCTCAAAAAAAAGTCCCGCCGGAAGTGCATCCGGCGGGGCTTTCGGTTTTTCCGAAGGAAGGAAAAAATCAGTGTTGCACAACGAACTGTTTGGTGCTGGTTCCTTCTTCAGTTGCAACACGGATGAGGTAAGTTCCGCTGGGGAACCTGCTCACGTCGTACTGAAGGTTTTCCTGTTGTGCATTTTCAATTTCATCAATGCGGATAACACGGCCGCTCATTTCGGCAATGGTGACATTGGCCAGCGTTGGCTGCTCCAGCGAGAGTTCTACATTCAGAACACTGTTGGCAGGGTTCGGATAGAACTTCAGGGCATCGTCAGGAAGCGGGGTTTCGTCGGTGGTGTTGACCAGGTCAATGCCCAGGCGGATGAAAGCTGCGGGCTCCGGACCGAAACCGCCGAGGAACCACTGGTTGTCGCCACCGTCCCAGATCACGGTTGATATCTGGAAGTAGGAGATTTCCTCACTGAAAGCCTGGAAAGCAACGTTGTTGTCGCCTTCGTAAGAGCAGAGTACCATGTAGCGATTGCCCGGCTTCAGGTTCACACCCGGCGTTTCCTGGTCGAAATCAATGAGCATTTCGCTTTCAACGGCGCTTTGCTCGTCGGCCTCCCAGGTATGCGGCACGAATGACTTGAGAATGGTAGCGGGGTTGGTGAAGAAGTTCTGGGTGTCGTCAAAGTTGCCCCAGTCAGCATCGAGTTCGTCTTCGTTCATTTCGAGGAAAACGATGTTCACCTCATCACCGGCAAGGGTACCATCAGAGGCATTCTTGACGGCAGAGAAAGTCACTTCAGTGGCTTTGTACTCATCCACCCAGTTGTTGCTGGTCTGGTAAACGTTGCCCACCATGTAGTCGGCGGGGCCGCCGCCGGGACGGTAAGCGATGGTCGCTCCATTTTCTTTTGAGTACAGGTTTTCAGTTACCACAAAGAGGTCTCCGTCTTCGTTGTCAGACGGGTTGGCGTCCGGATTGTCCATGCTGTAGGCCGAGTAGTTGATGCTGTAGGTTCCCACGTCCAGCATATCAGGAACAAACTGGTTGTTGAGGAAAAAGGTAGAATCAGTCACATCCGGAGCCAGCGCCGGGATGGTGATGCTGTCGGCAAAGAGTTCGTTGCCATCTTCATCGTTGATGGTGGCTTTCAGTACGATGTTGGTCACTTCGGAAGCACCTACATTGGATACATCGGCGAAAAAGCCCATGGTATCGGTACCGACCTGTGACACAGGTTGGGCAAAGCTGGCAGGCGCGTAAAAGAAGTCTCCCAGCTCGATGCTGAAGCTTGGTGTCGGGTCGGCATCGTACAGGGCGATGTCATCGAGGCTCCACATGTACTCGTAGTTGCCTTCCCACTGCCACTGGATCTTTACATTGCTCTGGCCGGCAGCCACTGCTGAAAGATCGAGGATGATGATCTCAGGGTTGCCGGACCAACGCTCCTGTGTGGTGAGGTTGGGAAATACCGTGATTGGGGTCCAGGTAGCACCATCATCGGTACTCACCCGGAGCAATGCACCAACATCGGCACCTACGGTGTAAACACCAATGTGGGTTTCAAATCGGATATACACTTCAGAATAGGCAGAGCAATCAATGCTGTCGGTGGTCAACTGGCTGAGGTGATTGGTCATGAGTTCGCCCAACAAATCAGAGTCCATGGTGGCAAAGCCATTGGAAGCGGTTGTGGCTGCGAATGGCACCTGGTTGTTCGTAGCATCGTCAAAAATAGCAGGGCAACCGTTTGACTGTCCTGTTTCCGGGTTGGCACACCAGGTCCACAGGGCGTTGTTGCCGGAGGGGTCTTCATTTGTCCAGCCGGCGGGCAGGCCGTTGGCAAAATCTTCTGTCCAGAATGGGGTTTGCGCCGTCAGTGCATTGGCTGAAACAAAAGCCAAAGCCAGGGCAAACAGTGTTTTTGTAAACTTCGTCATAAGGAAAAAATGGTTTGAATTGAATGGTAAAAAATCGAATCGGTTAATCATTTTGCACAACAAAGCGCTTGTGCAACGTGAGGTTTTCAGAAACGAGCCGCAAGATATAGCAACCGTCCGGCAACCCCTCTATATTGACAGGCAAATTGCTGACAAAAGGGCTTTCAAGCCCCTGTGATCGCAACAAATGTCCGCAATAATCAAAAATCTCGAGGACTCCGTTGACAATATTCACCGTTTGCGGCAGGTCCGCCACAATGGTGCCCCTGGCGGGATTCGGGCTGAGCTCAATCGTAAGATCATCGCCTGATTCCGGCCCCTGGACGGCATTCAACTTGTCCACATACATTCTGATAACCGGCACTCGCAGCAAGCCCCAGCCATTGGCCCTGAAATGATTGTCGTTGCCGAGGCGGAGCATGGAGACGTACCTCGGCAGGCCCAACTGGTACGACAACCAGAACATGGCCGTGTAGTCAACCTCCTCGCTGGCACCGATGAAAAACGGAACCAACTGGCCGTTGATCATCACCGGTTCCGGATAGCCCACCGTTACAAAATAGTAGGTGCTGTCTTCCAGGGGCACACATTCTCCGTCAAAAGAAAGCGGTATCCTTACAAAAGAACCGTCCTCCAGGCCATTTACCTGGTAAGTGTTGAATGCCAGGGTTTCGTACTCCTCTTCATTGGCAATGGTGTCGTTGTTCACATCACCCCAGTTGCCACCCTTTTTCCACTGGTACAACTGAATGGTCAGACTGGCGCCTTCCAAAGCGCTGGCATTGCGGAACGAAAACTCCAGGTCGCTGGCGCAATAACCTTCCCCTTTCGATACGAAGTAGCAGTTGCCGATCTCGTACCTGAAATCTTCAGAAGCAGCAAAAAAACCACTCACGGAACAGTTGCCGGGGTCTTTGGAGAAGAAATCATCGGTCACCCTGAAATGAGCGTCTTTTTGGTTGTTTTCCGGAACGGCATCCGGCGTTGCAGCACGCACCGAATACCTGACCACATACTCGCCAGGCACTGCCGTCGGAACAAACTGGTTTGCAAACAGATCGTTGTCGAAAACGGCTCCGGGCTGCATTTCCCCTACCATCAGGCTGTCTTCGAAAATGGGCGCTGACAGCTCATCCGGTTTTACGGCCACTTTCACCGATGCCCCGTTTTGCACGTTGTTTCCTTCATTGCGGACATCGAGTGCAAAACCGATCGGGGTCAGCATGGCCGCCGGAGTGGAAAAATCCGGGGGCACTGCAACGAACCCGGGTACCAGCGCCAGATCGTCGTCTTCTTTTTCCAGAATTCTGACGTCGTCAATGATCCAGAAAAAAGTGTTTCCACTGAAGACAAACTTGAATCGGAATTGCGAAGCACCGACATACACATCCGGAATGGATACACTCAGCTCCGAGCAAATGGGATCGGAAAAAGCCTCCCGGACGTTCAACGCCACCGTATCGGGCCAGCTCTGGCCCGCATCCGAACTGAACATCACAGAGCAGAGCGGAAAATTGACCGACTCCGCATTGCCTTTCATGAAAGCCTGGAAGAAGTTGAGCGACAGGCGTTTGCCGGAAGCCCCCGTGCTCAGGTCAATCACCGGAGAAACCAGATCGGAGCGGGTAAAGGGTGATGGCCCACCCTGTGCGATGCACCAGGTGGGGTTCATCATGGCCACACCGTTGAAGGCCGTAGGGCTGCAGGGCCAGAAATCGGCCTTCGGATTGGCATCCGGGAAATAGACCGTTCCCACGGCATCCCATACCCAGCGGCAGGTGTCCAGCACATTGCTCACCGTCCAGCCGTTGAGTCCGTTTCCGAAATCGCCCTGCCCGGGCTGGTCACCCCATATCACCCGGTCATTCAGGGGAGAATCTTCGAAAAGGGCCACGTCGTCCAGGGCCCAGAACAGCTCGCCGTTCCCGGTCCATTTCCAACGGATCTGGACTGAACTTTCGTTGGCTGCCACTTCGCTAATGTCCAGCAAAACCTGTCTGGGGTTCCAGGATTCTCTTCGCTCCGCAATGCTGATGTCCAGGTTGGGGAAAACCGTATAAGCCTGCCAATCGCCGTTTCCGGCTTTTACTTCCACAATGGCGTTTTGCCGGGGATTGAAATTGAGGGCACTGATGTAGGTGTAAAACCTCAAAAAGACCGCATCCTTCCCGCTGCAATCTATCACCGGTGAACGGAGTACGGCCTGGTGCGGGGCCGGCAGGTTGCCCGCCGCCAAAGAATTGACGAAGAGATACCCGTCCTCCACGCTGGGCGACTCAAAGCGCCGCTCATTGCATGCTATGAAAGAAAAGCTCGTCGGCGGGCAGTCGAAGAACTGATCGCAATACTCCCATTCCACACTTTGTCCGGAGAGGTCTTCGGTGGTCCATCCGTCGGGAAAGTCACCCGCAAACTGGGCAGACCAGAAGGGAGTAGTGGTGTCAAATGCCATTGCATTTGCGACGAAAGAAAAAAAACAGATACCCGAAAGGAACAGGAAGTACAATTGTTTCATCACTTGCGAATCTCTGCATTTTAGCCCGCATTTTTAAGTCCGGTAAATTGCAAAAGAAAACCTGGCAGCGATAAAACGAATAGCTGGCCCCAACGACAAAGGCGCCACCCTGTGCAGAGCAGCGCCTTTGAAACACCTTGGTCGGTCGTCATCAGTTGCCCATAATGTTCATTTTTTCCAGATAATCTTCCATGGTGATCTTCTGGTAGCCGTCAGAATCAGCAGGTACAGCGAAGGCATCTTTGTCCACCTTATTCTGGATGTCGGTAGCAACGAAAACCATTTTGGACCCGTCGCCCATGCCGAGGTCAATTTCAATTCTGAGCGGGAATCCGGCCAACCCGATACCGTTTTCACTGAATGACCTGGGAGGCTTGATCTTCTCGGTGATGTAATAGACGAAGGTTTGTCCATCGGCATTGGTAGCGGTAGCCTTGTAGCAGTCGTACCCGAGGATTTCCTTGCGGTCTTTTTTGTCGTACTTGATGTCATCAAGGTCGTTGAAATTGGCAAAGGAGTTGGTAGTGCCAACCTTATCGGGGTCAATGTCGGTAATGTGGTATTTATTGCCCATCACTTCCATCAACACGAAATTGGAGGAAGCATCGTCGTTGTCGGTGATGGCCTTCACACGCATCATCCCTCCCATCATGTTCATATCCACCCTGCCTTTGGAGCCGGAGAAGTAAAACGTCATGGTACTGCCATTCATCATCGCCAATTCCGGATTGACGTCGTCCAGGTCTTCAATGGTCAGGGTAATCACGCCCTTTTTGAGCTTCTTCTGGGCATGCACGGGTGCAGTCGTCCAGGCTACTACGGTGAGCAGCAAGGCAATTTGGAAAATCTTCTTGATCATAAAAAGGAATTTAAAAAGGTGAGCCGGCCTGAAATTCACCGGCGTATTGAGAACAACGCAAAGTTGATGGAAATAATTGGCTAAATCCATACCAGGGGAGGAATGAGGAATTGAGTCCCGACATTCGTCGGGAGAGGAATTGAGGAATTGAGGAATTGAGGATTTGAGGAATTGAGGATTTGAGGATTTGAGGATTTGAGGATTGAGTCCACTGCAAAAAGTGGTATTTTCGTCAAAAGAGGTTATTCCTTCTGGAAAAATGTCGGACAGAGTCCGACAAGATATGGTCCCGGACAGAGTCCGGAACCAGCGTGGTTGCTGGCGCCGGACTCAGTCCGGTGCCTCATCCAGCCGGACTCCGTCCGGCATGTGAGCATTCAAATATCCGTCGGAATTAATGAATTGGGGGTTTTTGCAGTGCACTCAGGATTTGAGGATTTGAGCGAGCCCCAACCCTACA
>JALWSS010000031.1:781-2042 GCA_026993525.1 Saprospiraceae bacterium | reverse complement strand
GTTATTGACAGTGCCGCCCCCCGTCGGGCTGACGCCCGACTTCGACCCTATATTGGGTCTATAAACTGACTGTGCTTTACATAAAGGACAGACCGAACGACGGCTGGCACATAGCGTATGCTGGAATGCAAACCCGCCAGCCTTCCCTGATGCTCTTGTCTTCCCTATTTGAGTATGTGTGAAAGAAATGGTTCTGACCGGACGTTGGCCGGGTATCGGGTCGAAGTCGGGCGTCAACCCTGCTGGAAAATATTTCATTTCCTCAAAAGCAAAAGCACTGATCGAACAATTAGAGCCCGACCTGCATCAATTTCTTGATGTTGAGCTTCGATATGGCAAGGAAAAGTACACTTATTATCTCTTAATGTTCGGGAGATCCGAAGATTTGTTTGATTTAAAAGCAAGTGATATCGAGTGGAAGGAAACGGTTGTGCCGCGCACAGGACGAAAATTGATGAATTGGTACAAGAAATATTTAGTACCATTAGTTTTTCACAAAGAAGGAGTTCAAGACAAGCATCTTTGGCAAGCAATTAATTTGACGACAATGAAGTTTATGTCAGACGAATTGCACGATCTTTTTGAAAAAGAGAGTGTTACAGGTCTTCGATATGAGAAACAGGTTGTTGACTAATTTTTTAGAAAAACATATTGCGGAATAGGGCTCAAAAGGGGGGAATATGAGCAGAATTAACTTTACGGGTGCATCGCCGCTAGATCGCGACTATCCTGGGCATCACGTCTTTAGTGCAACCAGTGCTGGGAACTTCGAAGTTTTTGCCGACATGCGGAATAATATCAATCCGGATACGGGACGAGCCTATTTCGATATAGGTAACCGCTCAGACAATGCTATACATCTGGTGGCTCGTAATGCAAGGCAGTTGATCTGGGACTGCGTTCGAACAATTGACTTATGAGGAACGACATGGTTTGGAGATACGAAAGTAAACAAATTGGTGTTTTCGAGGTTGATGGAAAGGAAATACAGGAATTCGGGGATTTTCTGGTCAATGACGAAGGCGTTGAAATCCGGGCCAATGTATCCCGGGATGGCTGGAATTTTATTTATACGGATGGAAATGTTTCATTCCGTTTTACAGCGATGAGCACTTCATTTAAAGATGATTTGGCTGTTGGAGAACCAAGGCCTCTTGGCCCTGTTTGCTACATTTCGCCAAGAATGCTTGGTGGCCTTTCCGACAAGCAAAGGCGGGAAATCGCCGAGAATTTGGTTGAGGCAATGTTGGCTCATCACCTT
>JALWSS010000031.1:0-771 GCA_026993525.1 Saprospiraceae bacterium | reverse complement strand
AAGCATGCTTTTCACGATGGACCATCCAAAGATATCATTGGCCCCAAAAATATACATGTCAAAGTTAGGATAATACCATGCCTGTCAATATCCCCGCGCTTCAAGCCCAAATCAATGCCATTCAGAATTCAGTGGTTCGCACCAATGCTCAGGCTTTGTTTGACACAGCTCAAAGCAGCAATAATGATATTTTGTTCCAAACGCTTGAAGACACAATTGGCAAATCTGCAAGTGGTGAAGGCACCGGAATATTTTATTCCGGACATGATCGCAATGGCAACAATAATCATAATAGCGCAACTCAATGCCAAGACCATCTTGGAGACGGAAACAGCTATAACATCTTTGAAACTGAAGTGGGGCAATATGTCGACAATATCGGAGCTCAACGCCTTTCATATATGCCTGAAGGGACTCGTGACCAGCTCTGGAATTTGGCCTCCTCAATGATGGCCGATCAAGCTGGACCGAATGTTATCGCTTTTGTCGATGGTGCTGCTGGAAGCAGTACCTGGATGAATCATGAAATCACAGCCCTTCTCGAAAACGGCAATACCTCGATCAATACCCTCGACACATCGACCCTCAGTAATTCCAGCCAGTCTGTGGAGGATATATCAGGGGAGAGTTTTTGTTTCATGTCTCGCCCTCCGCCTCACAAGACTGACCTCCAAGTTCCTCGACCAGCTTTTCCAGTCCCTTCAACGCAGCTTGATGGCAAGGCCGTCGAGACTGACTTCGACACTCTCGACAAGCAGGGCAAGGATGCGG
>JALWSS010000030.1 GCA_026993525.1 Saprospiraceae bacterium | reverse complement strand
CGTCCATCCTGAGCTAACGCTGGCAGGGACGGGGGGACGTCGTTTAACCCACGTTTACTAAACCTCCAAAGGTTTAGTAAACGTCTAAAAGGGGACTCCACTATTGAAACACTAAAAGCTGAAAACATGAGTCCCCCGATCCCGATCCCGAAAAATTTCGGGACGGGATCGGGAGAGGAATCGGGGAGGAGCTGGAATAAACGATTGACACTGGGCTTCTCTGTTTCCGAACCACCATTTTGCCAATCCGTAAATCCTGCGAATCCTGATGCTGACACCCTCTCACTCCGTTTCCAGTGCATCCGTGAAATAAATTTTACGGCTGATGGAGAAATAGAACTGACCGTTAAGCCCTGCCACACCGTAAAAGGCTACGGGATTTTGCGCATCGGAACCGGGGGGCCATTTGATGGTTCGGGTGCCGGTCCAGTTGCCGGTGGGGAGGGTCCAGGCCTGGCCCAGGATGTTTTGGTTGAGCAGGGTATCGTTGGGTGTTTCCACAAACTGGAGGATGGTATTTTCGTTGAGGCGGGTCCAGTTGAGGCCGTTGTCGGTGCTTTTGTGCAGGTCGAAGGTGTTGATGCCGGTGACGTACAAATCGCCTTTCCACCGGAAGAAGTCAATCATCCATTGCGGGAAGAGTTCGAGGAGGTTGCCATCCGGGCTGAGGCGCCAGGCGCCTTCCTGAGAACTGATGTAAAAATTGCCGTCGAGGAAACGGATGTTGACGAGGTTGGCAAAATCCGTATCCAGGTCGTCGAGGGCTATGCGGTTGACCAGTTCAACACTTTCAAACTCATCGTGGGCAGTGTTGTGCCGGATCTCGAAAAGGAGCAGTGCGTAGCGCTTGGCCGGGAAGGCTTTCACCGGAAGGAGGAAAAGGGTGCCATCGTCACTGAAAGCACCGAGCCTGCGGGCCAGAAATTCCACTTCGAGATAAGCATCGCCGGGGGCTTTGAGGCTGTCAACGGAAAGCCGGACCATCTGCATGGGGTTGCGGGTGAGGCGAAATTCCAGAAAGTGATTGGCGCCGGTATCGGTGGTCAGACGAACGAAGGTGTTGTCGGAAATGACCGGCACGCCGAGGTGACCGGAGGCCAGGCTCAGGGGGCGCTGCTCCAGCAACTTCTGGTTGGCATCGAAGCGGAAAAACTGGTTTTCGGAAATGGCCATCAGTTCGAAGGAACTGGCGTAGAGGTTCAACAGGGGGCGTTCCGATTCAAAGTTGAGGGAATCCCAATCGGCCAGGTTTGCCGAAGGGCCGCTGTCATCGTCTTTGAACAAAGGCGCCTGGCAGGAAAACAGCAGGGCCGACAGCAACAGGAAGAGCAGGAGTTCAGGTGTTTTTTTCATAAGCGAATTTGGATTCACCAGGTTTAGGACGGGGGCCGGCAATCGGGTAACTCTGCTTTTGGGAAGGAATTTTGTTTACCGAAGGAAAAAACCAAACCGGAAAAGGCCAACAGCAGCGAACAAACACTTGTCCCGTCACATAGAAATGCCGTTTGGGAAACAAAAACGCCCGGAGTTTCTGCAAGGTATTTGCTATTCAATGGCATCCTTTAAATTTGCCAACTGCAAGCGAGCAGACAAACTCCCCGAAAACAACACCGTATCCTTCGGACCAACTCATCCTTATACAAACCGATTTGAGTGCCCAATGGCTTCAAATTGTGTTCTAATCACCCTATAGCTTTTGAGCAATCGTCATAAAATGGCAAGGTGCCAGCCCCTGACCCCATGTAACAAAGCGCTGAACTTTTTTACCACACAATATCTCATTCACTTCTTATGATGCGAACAATTTTTACGCTGTTTTCATTGCTACTCATTTCATCTGCCCTGGTAGCACAAAAACCTGTTTTCAAAGGCAAAACCGTCAAGGCCAACGACAACCCCGCTTTGCAGGCTCAGTTTGAAGAGTTCGGGGTTTTTGAACTGGACATTGCCGCATTCAATTCCTTCGTCAAAAGCAAGGACCTCTCCGTGGAATTCGAAATGGAGTTTGGCGACCTGGACTGGGACATCTGGTTGGTGCCCCGGGACCTGCGTGCACCCAACTATGTCAGCCGGGTGCTCACCGGCGACGGTGTAAAGGTTTTGCCGAAGGGGGAAAACATCACCTTCAAAGGCCTGCTCAACGGCTACCCCGGCGAATCGCTGGTGGCCATGACCATCACCGGGGAGTTGTTCTATGGTTTCGTCAAAATGGGTGATGAAACCTGGTTCTTTGAACCGGTCTGGTATTTTGACCCTTCGGTTCCCAAAAACCAGTTCGTCATTTATCCGGCCTCGAAAGTGAAAGAGAAAAAAGAAAGCAAATGCGGCTTCGACGAAATGATGGAGCAAATGGGAGGCATGCCGGCACAAGCGCAAAACGATGACCACGACAGTGATTCATTTGAGAAGATGGGCTGCAAGGAAGTGGAAATCGCCCTTGCCTCCGACCTCAGCATGTACAACAAATACGGCTCGGTGGGAGCCGTGCAGGCGCACACCATCGGCGTGTTGAACAATGTGCAGACCAACTACGACGATGAGTTCAACGATGAGTTGCAATTCACCATCGTGGAACATTTCAATGTAGAGCCCCCGGGCAGCGACCCCTGGACTTCTTCGACCAATGCCAGCACTTTGCTGAACAGCTTTACCAATTGGGGGCCCACCGGTTTTTCACAGGCCCACGATGTGGCATCCCTGTGGACAAACAGGAATTTTGATGGCCCGACGATTGGCATCGCCTGGCTTTCTTCCATTTGCAATTCCACCCGCTACAATTGCCTGCAGGATTTCAGCAGCAACGCCGGTTTGCTCCGGGTGCTTCAGGCACATGAATTGGGGCACAACTTCAGCGCCACCCACGACCCCTCCGGCACCAATTACATTATGTCACCGGCAGTGAGCAACACCAACCAGTGGTCTGCTCAGAGCCTGAGTCAGATCAACGCCTTTTACCCCGGCCGCTGGTGCCTGACCAACTGCCCGAGTTCGCTGCCTCCGGTGGCGCAGTTTACGGTGAGCCCAGGCTCGGGCTGTGCACCGCTGACGGTGCAATACACCGACCAGTCGCAAAACACACCAACAACCTGGGAATGGACCTTTCCGGGCGGAGTGCCGGCGAGCTCCACCGACCAAAACCCGGTGGTGACTTACAACAACCCGGGAACCTACAGCGCCACCCTCACCGTGACCAACAACGTGGGGTCAAACACCCTTACCCAGAACAACATCGTCACTGTAGAAACTGTGCCCACACCACAGTTCTCCTGGTCACAAATAGGATTGACGCTGATATTCCAGAACCAGTCGTCTTCCAACTCGAACAGCTTTGAATGGGACTTTGGCGACGGTTCCACCAGTACCGATGTCAACCCGGTACACACCTACTCTGCAGATGGTTATTACACCGTTACATTGACCGCCACCAACGATTGTGGCAGCACTTCGCTGCCCATCACCATTCCGGTTTTCGTCGCACCTACGGCAGGTTTCAGCGCCGACCCGACGGAAGGCTGTGCATCGCTGGACGTTGACTTTACCGATGAAAGTACGCCCAACGTGACCGACTGGAACTGGAGTTTCCCCGGCGGCTCACCCGCTGTTTCCACCGACCCCAACCCAACGGTAACCTATACGGCTCCGGGGGTCTATTCCGTAACGCTGATCGTCAGCAACCCGGCGGGTACCAATACCATGACCCGGACCGATTACATCACGGTGAACACCATTCCAACACCTGATTTTGACTTCACCGTAAACGGCAACACCGTTGCTTTCAACAACACTTCGTCCAATGCCCTCAGTTATGTTTGGGATTTTGGCGACGGCGACACCAGCCACGTTGAAAACCCCACGCATACCTATGCAGCTAACGGAACCTACGAGGTGACACTGACCGCTACCAATGACTGCGGCCCGTCCTCGACCACCCAGAACGTCACAATTGTAGTGCCGCCCACTGCCGGCTTCTCTGCCAACACCCTTGAAGGCTGCCCCACCCTGGAAGTGATGTTCAACAGTGATTCTTCGGAAAATGCAGTCAGCTATGTATGGGATTTTCCCGGAGGGGATCCGGCCACCAGCGCCGACCCCAACCCGACGGTCAACTACGACAGCTCCGGCACCTATGATGTAACCCTGATCGTCAGCAACAGCGCCGGCTCCGACACGCTGCTGATGGAAGATTACATCACCGTTTTCGAAGTGCCCGTTCCGGGCTTCACAGCATCGGTTGACAGCTTTAGCGTCAGTTTCACCAACAGCTCTCAGTTTTCCGACAGCTACTACTGGGATTTTGGCGACGGCAGCAACAGCACCGACCAGGACCCCACCCACACTTACACTTCCGACGGAACCTACACCGTGACGCTGACCGCCATCAACGACTGCGACAGCGTGAGCACCACCCAAACCGTGACCATTGTGACGCCACCCACGGCGGGCTTCAGCGCCAATGCCACCTCGGGTTGTGCGCCGTTCACCGTGCAGTTCAGCAATGAATCTTCGGAAAATGCGGCCACATTTGAGTGGGACTTCCCCGGTGGCAACCCCGCCGGCAGTACCGATGAAAACCCGATCGTGACCTACGATCAACCGGGCAGCTACACCGTGACACTGACCGTGACCAACACCGCAGGCAGCAGCTCGGTAACCGAAACCAATTACATCACGGTGACCACCGTGCCTTCGGCCGGGTTCTCCCCTTCGGTAAACCTGGACACCGTCAGCTTCAGCAACAGTTCTTCCAACGCCGACAGCTACGCGTGGAACTTCGGCGACGGCAGCACCAGCACCGAAGAAAACCCGACCCACATCTACGCCGAAGACGGAACCTACACCGTCATGCTCATTGCCACCAATGCCTGCGGGCCCGATACCGTGACCCAGTCGGTGACCATCGTGACATTGCCAACGGCAGGCTTCAGCGCCAACAGCACACAGGGTTGTGCACCGTTCACCGTGCAGTTCAGCAATGAATCTTCGGAGAATGCCACCAGCTTCGATTGGGACTTCCCCGGCGGCAACCCTACCGGCAGCACGGAAGAAAACCCGACCGTGACCTACGATCAACCGGGCAGCTACACCGTGACACTGACCGTGACCAACACCGCAGGCAGCAGCTCGGTAACCGAAACCAATTACATCACGGTGACCACCGTGCCTTCGGCCGGGTTCTCCCCTTCGGTAAACCTGGACACCGTCAGCTTCAGCAACAGTTCTTCCAACGCCGACAGCTACGCGTGGAACTTTGGCGACGGCAGCACCAGCACCGAAGAAAACCCGACCCACATTTACAGTGAGGATGGGGTTTACACGGTAATGCTCATCGCCACCAACGACTGTGGCAATGACACCACCACCCAACAGGTGACCGTCGTGACCGTTCCAACGGCCGGCTTCAGTGCCGCTGTTACCGAAGGCTGTGCGCCGTTCACCGTGCAGTTCAGCAACGAATCTTCGGAAAATGCCACCAGCTTTGAATGGGACTTCCCCGGCGGAAACCCCGCCAGCAGCACGGAAGAAAACCCGACCGTCACTTACGAAGAGGCCGGCGTTTACACCGTGACGCTCACCGTCAGCAATGCCGCCGGCAGCAACAGCTATACCCTCACGGATTACATCGTCGTAAACGACGTGCCACAGGCGGGCTTCACCGCCAGCTCCAACGGTCTGGAGGCCAGCTTTACCAACACCTCCACCAACGCCACCGGCTACGAGTGGAACTTTGGCGACGGCAACAGCAGCACGGAAGAGAATCCGACGCACACCTACGCCGAAGACGGCGAGTACGAAGTGACCCTCACCGCCACCAACGAGTGCGGCAGTATGACCACCACCCAAACGGTAAGTATCGTGACGCCGCCGACGGCCGGCTTCAGCGCCGGTGTTAGCGAAGGCTGTGCGCCGTTCACCGTGCAGTTCAGCAACGAATCTTCGGAAAATGCCACCAGCTTTGAATGGGACTTCCCGGGTGGAAACCCCGCCAGCAGCACGGAACAAAATCCGACCGTCATTTACGAAGAAGCAGGTGTTTACACCGTGACGCTCACCGTCAGCAATGCCGCCGGCAACAACAGCTACACCCTCACGGATTACATCGTCGTAAACGACGTGCCACAGGCAGGCTTCACCGCCAGCACCAACGGTCTGGAAGCCAGCTTTACCAACACCTCCACCAACGCCACCGGCTACGAGTGGAACTTTGGCGACGGCAACAGCAGCACGGAAGAGAATCCGACGCACACTTACGCCGAAGACGGCGAGTACGAAGTGACCCTCACCGCCACCAACGAGTGCGGCAGCATGACCACCACCCAAACGGTAAGTATCGTGACGCCGCCTATGGCAGGCTTCAGCGCTGGTGTTACCGAAGGCTGTGCGCCCTTTACCGTGCAGTTCAGCAACGAATCTTCGGAAAATGCCACCAGCTTTGAATGGGACTTCCCCGGCGGAAACCCCGCCAGCAGCACGGAACAAAACCCGACCGTCATTTACGAAGAGGCCGGCGTTTACACCGTGACGCTCACCGTCAGCAATGCCGCCGGCTCTGACACCTATACGATTACGGATTACATCACGGTGAAGCCATTGCCGGAGGCGAGTTACACACACGAAATAATGGATGCCACGGTGAGCTTCACCAATGCTTCCACCAACGCCACCGGCTACGAGTGGAACTTTGGCGACGGCACCACCAGCACCGAGGAAAACCCGAGCCACACCTATACCGAAGACGGGCTTTACGAAGTGACGCTGACCGCCACCAATGACTGTGGCAGCGTGACCACCACACAGACCATCGTGGTGGCCTTCCAGGCACCGGTTGCCTTCTTCGATGCGGAACAAACGCAAGGCTGCGCCCCCTTCACGGTGGCTTTCCAAAACCTCTCTTCGGAAAATGCCAGCTCATTTGAATGGTTCTTCCAGGGCGGTGACCCCGCTTCCAGCACCGATGAAAACCCCGTGGTGGTTTATGAGCAGGCAGGTGTGTACGATGTAATGCTGATCGCCTCCAATGCCAACGGTGCCGATACATTTACACAGGTAGCATTCATCGAAGTGACCACCATTCCGGTAACTACCTGGACTTACAACGACGACGGCGGAACCGTGACTTTCACCAACACCTCCACCAACGCCACCAGCTACGAGTGGGATTTTGGTGACGGCAGCTCCAGCAACGAGGAAAACCCGGTACACACCTACCAGCAAAACGGCGAGTACGAGGTGACCCTCACTGCCTTCAACGATTGCGGTTTCGCCAGCAATACCCTCACCATCACGGTGGTGGTGAACGCTGTGGAGGAGATTCCCGGCATCCAACTCTTTGAGCTGTTCCCCAACCCGAACAGCGGACGCTTCACCCTCCGGCTGGAAGGCAAACCACTGGACGAACTCAGCATCAGCCTGGTGAATGTCGTCGGGCAAAAGCTGACCGATGAGCAGGTGGATTTCCGCACCGGCAAACTCCACAAGGAGTTCAACCTGACAGGCCTCCCAACGGGCACCTACATCCTGCAACTCCGCTCTGCCGACAGGGTACTGCACAAAAAACTGGTGATAGAGTGATGCCTCAGGTTTCAACTCAAAAGCCCTGGCCAATGGCCGGGGCTTTTGTTTTTTTTACTCATGAAATCTGTAACCATATCAGTCCCTTCTGTTTATACTCGACTCGAAGTGGTTTGAGAATAACGCATCACTGTAGCCAAGTGTGAATGGGGAGTTTGGGCGGCGTACGCCGCCCAAACCACTTCGTTTTGAGTATATTTGGTGAGCTTGCCAAGCAAGAACACTTACAATGGGCTTTACCCAAGCCTGTTTACTTTTGGCCAAACGATTTCAAATGAAGTACCTCATTCTGTTGATTTTATCGGGAAGTTTTTTGTGGTCCTGCGGGCAGGAAAGCTCCGGGCCACCGGACGCCGGAGCAACCCGGCAGGTGGAGTTGCCGGATGATTTCAAGGCTTTTTACCAGAAATTTCACAGCGACAGTATTTACCAGATGGAGCACATTGTTTTTCCTTTGGAAGGGCTTCCGGACAAAGCTGACTCAACGACCCTCGCCTCCGGCAACTTCAAATGGAATAGAGAGGACTGGCGCATGCAGCGGGCCGTTGATTTCGACCTTAGTGACTATACCCGTAAGATCGTGCCTGTGAATGAGGTCATGGTGGTGGAATACATCGTGCACAAAAACGGACAGTTCGGTATGGAGCGCCGTTTTGCCAAATTTGGCGATGAGTGGAACCTGATTTACTATGCCGGATTGAATCGCTTTTCGTCGCAATGAGCCCCGGCCATTGCGCAGCGAAGAGGAAATGAACAAAGAGAAGCAATATGCTTTCAAAATACCTGATAGCCACCCTGGTTTTTATTGGCCTCATCTTTCTGTACCTGGCATGGGAAGACGATCCCGGTTGGTCGTATTACCTGATACCCTGCATTCTCGGGGCTGCCGTCATCTACGTTTTCAGTCCTCAGATAGACTGGTGGTGGTACCGGCAAAAGCCACCCGACCTTCCTCCAGGCCTTCGGAAAATGCTGGAAGCCAAACTGCCATTCTACCGCCGGCTCCCGGAACAACTCGGGCGGCGCTTTCGCCAGCGCATGGCCATGTACATGCAGGCCCAGGAGTTCAAAGCGCAGGGCATGGAGAGCATGCCCGTTGATTTGCAGGCCATCATAGCCGCCACTGCGGTTCAGGTCAGCTTTGGGCAGGAAGATTTTCTGATGGAGCCTTACGAGCACATCATCGTGTATCCGCACCCCTTTCCTTCTCCGCAGTTTCCGGATAAATGGCACACCAGCGAAATCTACGATGAAGACGGTGTGGTACTTTTTTCAGCCGAACAACTGATGACGAGTTTCATGGAACCACAGAAGTATTTCAACATCGGTCTGTATGAGTACGCCAGGGTTTTCCGGCGCTGCCACCCGGAAATGCGCTGGCCCGAATGGACCGAAGAAGATTGGGCAGGCCTGGAGCAGGTCAGTGGCATGAAGCGCAGCTACCTGCAGAAATGGATCGGCCTGCCCGAACTCGATATCGGGGCAGTGGCCGTGGCCCATTTCTTTGTTTTTCCGGAACGGTTCAAAGCTGAATTTCCGGAACGCTACGATCAGCTCATCCGGAACTTTTACCGGACCGATACAGCTGAAATTTCCGTTCAATAGCGTCTTTTCTTCTTAAAAGCGCGCGGTTTGCCATTCCGGTAAGAATTTCCTGACTTGCCTCTTTTGTGGTGGTTGAACTCCTGGTGGCGCGAGGAATACCGGTTGCGTTCGGGCTCTGCAATTTCCGGAAAAGCACCCGCCTCCAGTTTGGCACCGTAGTGTTCTTTCAGAAGGGCTGCCAGCAGGGTGGCCGGTTTGCCGGAAGCCAGCATTTCTTTGGCAAGGTTGTGATACGCCTGGGGAATGTCGCCATCCACCGCTTCAAAAACTTTCTGCTTGATGGCCTCGCATTTGGCTTCCACCACTTCTTGCCCGGCAGGCAGTTTTTTCTTCGCAATGTCGGTGCGGGTGGCCTTCATGATGTGGCGCATCTTGCCAAATTCACCCTGGGCTACGAATGAAATGGCTTTGCCCCTGCTGCCGGCACGGCCGGTGCGGCCAATGCGGTGAACATATACTTCGGGGTTGTCGGGCAAGTCGAAATTGATGACGTGAGAGAGGTTGTTGACATCTATGCCACGGGCGGCCACATCGGTGGCCACCAATATGCTGCTGCGTCCGTTTTTGAATTTTTCAAGGATGCGCTCCCGCTGGTTTTGGCTTACATCGCCGTGGAGGGCTTCCACGTTGTAGCCCAGATTCGAGAGCCTGGCTGCCAGACGGTCGGAACCGGCACGGGTGCGGCAAAATACCAGCGAGTAGAATTCGGGCTCGCTGTCTATGAGTCTTTTGAGGGCCCGGAGTTTGTCTTTTTCCTTTACTTCAAAAAAGACCTGCTCCACATTGGCGGAAGAATCCTGTGTTGAAGCCACTTTAACCACATTGTACTCACCCATGAACCGGCGGGCAAGCTTGAGGATGGGGGCCGGCATGGTTGCTGAAAAGAGCAGCATGCGCCTTTGTTCAGGAACAAAACCGAGGATGGTCTCGATGGGCTCCAGAAAGCCCATGTTGAGCATTTCATCGGCCTCATCGAGGATGACGTATTGTACATCGTCAAGGCGGAGCGACTTTCTGTTGAGGTGGTCAATGACCCTTCCCGGGGTGCCTACCACCACGTCAACGCCTTTGCGGAGGGCGCGGAGTTGCCCGCCCATGTCTTGTCCGCCGTAAATGGGGAGGATGGCAATGTCCCGGACCGCAGTCAGAGAGCTCATTTCTTCGCAAACCTGGTTGGCCAGTTCGCGTGTGGGAGCCAGCACGATGGCCTGCACCTTGCCGAGCCCCGGGGTGATGCGCTGCAAAACGGGAATGCCGAATGCGGCGGTTTTTCCGGTGCCGGTCTGGGCCTGGGCTACGATGTCTTTTTCACCGTTCAACAACAAGGGAATGGTGCCTGCCTGGATGGGTGTGGGCTTGGTGAAGCCTTTGACTTCCAATGCGGCGAGGATGTCCGGGGCGACCCCCAGATCTGAAAACGATGGGATGTTATTCATAAAAACAGTTTTACCCGCTCACTGGAGCAGGCCTGCCGATTCAACAGGATGGGAGAAATACGATCCGCCGGTGGCGGAAAAAACGGGCAGGTTGAGAGCCGGAAGGAAATACTTGTACAATCATTCTTCGAGAGAAAACATCAACGTCCAGCTTTGGACCCACAATTTCAATGAGCTGTCTGGCAGCCCATTCTGAATTCCTTTTCCTTCTGGCTCCTGGTAGAAACGGAAAGTTAGAGGATGATCCAGGACAACCGCTTGAGGTCATGCCTGGGTTTTAGCGGCCGCAAAGCTATGGTTTTGTAACCACATTGCGAGGTAAAAAGAATTTTGTGGTTCAGAAACACGCTTCCGGAGGGCTTATATTCCCGTTTGGATCATTCCGTTTGTATCACCATGAGTGCTTGCCCCATCTTTGATCCCGGATAGCACCCCGGCCCATGTGAATAACCAAAACAAAATTAACTCATGGTAAAATTCAAAATTCTCATCTTGTTGATTTCAGGTGTTTTGCTGCTCGGATCATGTACAAATGACGATCAAATAAGCACCAACACCCCACAGGGGGTATGGAAGATCACCTGGTATTTTGACAAGGACAAAGATGAGACGAATGACTTTGCAGCTTACAGCTTTGAATTCCTCGATGACGGGACATTTTCAGGGAACCTCCCGGACGGTTCAGCCATATTGGGAACCTGGACCCAAACGAGCAGCAAGTTCATCATTGACATCAACGGAGCCCAACCGCTGGACAAGCTAAACGATGATTGGCAAATACTGGAAAAGACAGATGCCATCATCAGGTTGAAAGATGACAATGATACCCATCTGGAGGAATTGACATTCGAAAAGACGTAGTGTTTCTGATACGCGAACTGGTGTGAAGGCCCGGCTGCTGAACAAGTACCGGGCTTTTTTTATTCTCAAAAGCGCAACCAATGATTATACTTACACCGTAAGCTTCATTAAAGCTGGCATGGCAAAAGATTCTGACAAATCCTTGCTCCCCCTTATCCGCCTTTGCAAGAAAGGGGACCGGAGCGCCCAGTTCAACCTGTACCGGCGGTTCTACCGGTTCGGAATGGGCATTTGTCTGCGGTATGCCTCCTCAGAAGAAGATGCCCGTGAAATTGTCAACGATGCATTCTACAAGATTTTCACCAGGCTGCATCAATACGACGAAACGCGAACATTTGTCAGTTGGGCAAGAAGGGTATTTGTAAATGCCTCCATTGACTACCTCAGAAAATACAAGCCTGAGCAACCGACAGACGAGTTGGACAAGGTTCCCGAAACCGGTTATGAACCCGAAGCTGTCAACTGGATGCGTGCCGATGAACTGGCCCAGCTCATTGGAAAATTACCCCCCCAATACCGGGCCGTTTACAACCTCTATGAAATTGAAGGATACAATCACCAGGAGATCGGAAAGCTTCTGGGTATCAGCAGCGGAACCTCCAAATCAAACCTGGCAAGGGCCAGAAAAAAACTGGAGCAAATCGTTGCCAGCTACCTGAAACACAATTATCCCAAATATGAGCGATAATTTACACCGGAAACTCTACGACAAGTTGCAACAGTCTCAGCACGACATGCCTGATTACAGCCCGGAGGAATGGCTGGAACTGGACAACAGGCTGGAACTTGCCGAAAAAAGAAAAAGAAGGAGGCTTTGGCTGTTGGCTTCACTCCCCTTCCTGTTGCTGTTGCTCGTCAATGGCTTGCTGGGCTGGAAGTTGTGGAACCACACACACAATCAAAATGACAGCCTTTCTGCCCTCAACAAAAAGGTTGTTTTTGACACCATCTACCACAAAGTCACCATTTACCAATACGACACCATCTACCACACCATTTATAAAAGCAGTATCAGAAACAGCCTGATCCCCTCAGGCGCTTTGGGGCAGCAATTGGCCTCAGGGGATGGAGGCAGCATGAATGATTTCAACGCAACGGCTAACAATTCCGACGCAAACAACGCAAAAGGTGCAGGGGCAGCAAACCCTGAAGCATCCACTCAACAGGAAGCCCGGATCCAATACCTGGAAAGGCTTCCCTACCTGGCCATGTCGCTTCTCAGGCATCCCGGCAAGCAGTGGTACGACCTGTTCCGTGAAATCCCCGTCAGGCCGGCCACGCCCCGCAGGGTTTCATTTTTGCGAAGGGGGCATTTGTCATTTGGCCTTGGCCCTGTGTTAAGCTGGAAAGACGATCTGATTGGCTACGGCGGCAAATCTGTTTGCCTGGGCAATGAAATCGAACTGGGAACCGAAAGGCTTTCATGGTGGCAGGAAGTAAGCTGGAACGAACTGAGAATCAAGACAGAAAGCGTCATAGAAGGATTCCCCAACCCGCCTTCTCCGGATCCGAATGCCAAACTGGACAAAACCATTTTTTACAGAAGGGATTTGGGACTTCATACCGGTTTTGGATATGCTTTACCCGTTAAGAAGCAATTTGAAGCAGGTTTGAGAATAGGCATCGGGGCCAACTACCGCCTCGGAGGCCTCCACCTCCTTGATTACGAAGACCACGATACAGATACCCATTATGAACTCACTGAAAAAGTTTCTTCGGGTTGGGACGGTTGGAATGCAAGCGCCGGGCTGGGTTTCGGTTGGCAGGCAAGCAAATCCTGGCAGGTTCATCTGCAGGGTAATTATTACCACTACCTGGGCGCAGGACTTGCCGATTGGCGCATTCCAGGCTGGGCTTCCATCCGGCTGGGAATAAAATACCGGTGGCGATGAGCGGACTACGCAACCCTGCTTATGTATAGTTCCGTAAGCTGGAACAAGAAGTTTTTAAAAAAGCAATGAAACATTTCCGGGTTATCCGATCTGCACCCCTTTTGAAATCTGAATGCCTTAAAAACTTCTTTAAAGAATTCCTGATCCCAATAACCGCAAGATTTGTCAGTCAGCATCAAATTGTTTACTGGTGGTAGCCGGTTCCTTGCCGGCTACCGCCTTTTTTGAAGCTGCCTTACCGAGCGCGTGGCAAATGCCACATTTAAGACCGATGCCAATGTAGTAGAGTTTTTTTGTGCAACAGCAGGGTGAACCGGTTTCGCCCTGCTTTGTTAGTTTTGCCTGCTTTATGCGCAAACCTCTGGCCATATCGCTTTTGTTGCTCTTCGCATACAGCTCACTTGTACCTCTGAAGGTGCAAGAGGCGGTAAGCTCATTACCTGATTTGTTGGAACACTATGAAGAGCACCTTGCCGAAAATCCCGATCTCAGTCCGGTAGAATTCTGGAACCTGCATTACGGCAGTGAATACGAACAACACCACAGAGCCCACGATCACTCCAAACTTCCGGGGAAGAATCAAAACTCGTTTCACATACATATACAGGTGTTCGCAACAAGCCAATGCCAGTTGCCTCAATATGTCTTGCCTCAAACCTCCGGAAAGATCCACCTCGATGACGAAGAGGCACTTCCTTGTTCACACGTTCACAACATTTGGCAGCCGCCAAAATCCTGCTGATCTTTTTCTTTTCCCTATCCATTTTCTTCGCCTGCGGCAATGACGCAGGTAGCATTTGATGACCAGTTCCATGGCCCTGTGGCCGTGAGAATCAAAACATTGGCAGGACATGTTCGATAGCATTATCTCCTTTTCCATAAGGAACAAGTTCATTGTTGCGCTGGGTACTCTGGGGCTTATCGCATGGGGCGTGTGGTCGTTCACCCGGCTACCCATAGATGCCATACCCGACATCACCAACAACCAGGCACAGGTACTCACCGTGTGCCCCACCCTGGCCACCCAGGAGGTGGAGCAGTTTGTCACCTACCCCATCGAAACGGCAGTGCGCACCATACCGGGAGTGGTGGAATTGCGAAGTATCAGCCGTTTTGGGCTGAGTGTAGTCACTGTGGTTTTTGAAGAAGACATTGACAAATACCTCATCCGGCAATTGCTGAGCGAAAAACTCAAAATTGCCGAAGCAGAAATACCGCCCGGCTATGGCACGCCGGAACTGGCCCCCATCTCCACTGGTCTGGGTGAGATACTTCACTACAGGATTGTGCCCAAACCGGGTTATGAAGACAAATACTCACCCATCGAACTGCGAAGCATCCAGGACTGGATCGTAAAGCGGCAACTGGCGGGCATCCCCGGCGTGGTCGAAGTCAACAGCTTTGGCGGATACCTCAAACAATACGAGGTGGCCATCAAGCCCGGGCGGCTCCGCCAATTGGGAGTGAGCCTGACAGAAATTCTCACCGCACTGGAAAACGCCAATGAGAACACCGGCGGAGCCTACATTGAGAAAAACAGCGAGGCTTTCTTCATCCGCTCAGAAGGCCTGGCCCGAACCATTGATGACATCAAAAGAATTGTGGTCAGAACAGCAGGCGACACCCCGTTGCTAATAGGGGACGTGGGCGACGTGCGAATCGGGTCTGCGCTGAGATATGGCGCAGTCAGCCACAATGCAGAGGGTGAAATCGTACTCGGCATTGTAATGATGCTCAAAGGTGAAAACGCTGCCACCGTGATACAACGGGTAAAAGAACGCCTGGCACAGGTGCAGCAAAGCCTTCCGGAGGGTGTGGAGATCATCACCTTTCTCGACCGCGAGAAGTTGGTCAACCGCACCATCAGCACCGTAAGGAACAACCTCATCGAAGGAGCCCTCATCGTCATTTTCGTCCTGGTGTTGCTGGTCGGAAATTTCAGGGCAGGCCTCATTATCGCTTCGGTTATTCCGCTGTCCATGCTCTTCGCCATCGGCATGATGCAGCTGACAGGCGTCACCGCCAACCTCATGTCCATGGGGGCCATTGATTTTGGTCTGATCGTTGACGGGGCGGTCATCGTGGTGGAGGCCACACTGCACTTTCTTCACAAAAAGGCCGGAGCGCAACTGGCCGTCGGCGGGGCCATCCGCCTGAGCCAAAAGGAGATGGATGCGGCGGTGCATACAGCCGGGAGCCGCATCATGCGTTCATCGGTGTTCGGGGTCATCATCATCCTCATCGTTTACCTGCCCATTCTGTCGCTCACCGGTGTGGAAGGCAAGATGTTCAAGCCCATGGCCGAGACGGTCAGCTTTGCACTGGTCGGGGCGCTGCTCCTGTCATTGACGTATGTTCCTGCCGTTTCTGCAGCATTTCTGAACAAAAAGATCAGGGTTGCCCCAACGCTGGCTGATCGCATCATCAGTTTTTTCCAGAAACTGTACCTGCCCACACTCAACTTTGCCTTGCGTCGCAAAATACCGGTGCTGGCTGCTGCAGTCCTGGTGTTGGCCATTGCCGTCGGCAATTTTCTCCGAATGGGCGGGGAGTTCATTCCCACATTGGATGAGGGCGACATCATGATGCACGGCTTCTGCAGGCCCGGCACCTCACTGACGCAAACCCTCGAGAGCCACCGCCTGGCGCAGAAGCTCATTCTGGAAAACTTCCCCGATGAAGTCGAAGAGGTCATTTCAAAAATCGGTTCGGCCGAAATACCGACCGACCCCATGGCCCCGGAAACCGCCGACAACATCATTTTGCTGAAGCCAAAAGAGGAGTGGACCAAAGCCGAAACTAAAGAAGAACTGGTGGAGAAAATCCAGGAGGTGGTACACCAGGTTCCCGGCATGGCCTATGAGTTTACACAGCCCATCAAAATGCGCTTCGACGAAATGATGACCGGTGTGCGCAGCGATATTGCCATCAAAGTATTTGGCGACAACCTCGACTCCCTGGTCCGTTCTGCCCGCCGGGTGGAATCACTCATCAGGAATGTGCCGGGCCTGGAAGACCTGAAAGTGGAACAACTGGAGGGTCTGCCGCAGATAGTCGTCAAATACGACTACGCCAAACTGGCCCGCTACGGCATGCACATCACCGACGTCAACATGGCCCTTCGCACCGCATTTGCCGGAACGGCCGCTGGTGCCATTTTCGAAGATGAAAAGCGCTTTGACCTGGTGGTACGCCTCGACAGTGCTTACCGCAAAGACATAGAGCAGGTTCGACAACTACCCATTGCCACCCACGACGGAACCCTCATTCCGATTTCTGAGGTGGCACACATTGATTACCAGTTGGGGGCTGCCCAGATCAGCCGCGACGACGGCCGCCGCAGGATAGTGGTCGGCGCCAACGTGCGGGGCCGCGATGTGGAATCCACCATCGGGGAGATTTCCAGCCTGCTCAGGCAAAAGCTGGTACTGCCGGCCGGTTATTATTACACCTTTGGCGGGCAGTTTGAAAATCTGCAGGCTGCAAAAGCACGCCTCTCAGTGGCAGTGCCGGTAGCATTGCTGCTCATATTCATCCTCCTCTACTTCACCTTCAACTCGGCCAAAGAGGCCATCTTGATTTACACAGCCATTCCTCTGGCAGCCATAGGAGGCGTGTTCGCTTTGCAATTGCGGGGCATGCCGTTCAGCATTTCTGCCGGGGTGGGCTTCATCGCCCTTTTTGGTGTGGCCGTGTTGAACGGCATTGTGCTCATTTCCTACTTCAAGCAACTGGAGAAAGAAGGTGTCAAAAACATTTATCAGCGCATTGTGCAGGGTGCGCTGGTCAGGCTCCGCCCGGTGCTGATGACGGCGGCTGTGGCCTCGCTGGGTTTTCTGCCCATGGCCCTTTCACACGGAGCAGGAGCAGAAGTGCAACGCCCGTTGGCCACCGTTATCATCGGCGGCCTGGTCACCTCCACATTGCTGACGCTGCTGGTGCTGCCGGTGCTGTATGCACTTTTTAGCCACAAGGCTGAAGACTAACCCATATTCCGGAATTCAATCATTGAGAAGATGAAAAATAGATTTCTGATAGTTGCTTTCGTTCTTTTTGCCTTTCCCTTCGGCAAAATGGAAGCACAGCTGCAGTTGACCGAAACGGACGCCATCGAACTGGCCCTGCAAAACCACCCTTCGGTAAAAGCGGCTGCATTGCAAACCCAACAAGCGGGCATTTTACAAGGCGCTGCAAGTGAATGGCCTGCCGCACGGCTCTTTCAGCACACCGCCGCAGACCCGGATTTTGGTCTGTTCGGCACGGTGAGCTTTGGTGTGCAGCAGGATTATCCTTCGGTAAAAAGAACCCGCGCCAACCGGGCCTACTACGAGCGCCTGGAGGAACGCAGCAAGGCTTATGTCTCCCTCACAAAACAGGAGGTCATCCGGCAGGTGCGGGAGATTTACCACCACCTCAGCTACCTGGAAGCCAGGAAGCAACTTTACGCCAGATTGGACAGTGTGTACCAGGGTGTTGCCCGGACGGCAGAGGTCAGGTACCAAAGCGGTGAAACCTCACTGGCAGAAAAGCTGGCCGCTGAAGACCGTGCAGGACAGATTGCCCTCGCTGCGCAAACGGTCATCCATGAAATTGAATTTGACAGGCTGGTGCTGTCACAACTCCTCGGCATTGCCGAAGAAGTGGAACCCATTGTGGAACCCATCCACGAGGCTGCATTTTCATTGAAGGACACCAGCTTGCTCTCGGCGGCCTCCTGGGCACGATTGTATCGCTCGGAGGTGGCCCTGGCGCAGGCCGGATACGAAAAAGAAGCAGCCAACCTGTCCCCTTCTTTTTCAACCGGTCTCTTTGGCCAATACCTCGGCAATGGCGATTGGTATCCCGGATGGGAAATTGGGCTCAACATCCCCATTGCGAAGAAAAGCCTGAAGGCCCGCAGGGATGCTGCACAGGTGGGGGTGCAAATGGCCCGGGCAACTTACAACGATGCTTATCTGCAAAAAAAGAACGCCCTTGCTCACCTGCTCCACGAGCAGGAAAAATACCAAATCTCAGTGCGGTATTACCACGACAAGGGAGCCGGCTATGCCCGGGAATTGCTGAACAGCGGTGAGCTGAATTACCGGCTTGGTGAACTCAGCTACGCCGATTTTACCCTGATGCTGGAGCAGGCCACCCGGATAGAATTGCAATACCTAGACGACCTGCTCGGACTGAACCAAACCCTCATTGAACTGGAAGCTCTCACGGCAGAATGATGCCGGGGCTACCATCAAACTCTGAAATCAATTAAGTCATGAATAAGTATATCCTGATTTTCACACTACCCTTTCTATTGCCGGCATGCGCCGGCGAAAGCGATCAGTACAGCCACGAAGAAGACCATTCGGTTCACAGCGAAAACGATTCCCTCGTGCACCTCACCCATGCCCAGGTGGGCCAGGGAAACATCGGCTTTGGTGCCTTCACAATTGAGGAAATTGCAGACCAGCTCACCGCAAACGGCTCGCTGGTCATTCATCCTGAAAACATGGCCCAGGTCACTGCCTTTACCGACGGAATAGTTGAGTACATCGCTCCGGTGCTGAACAACCGAGTGCGCAAAGGGCAAATCCTGGTGCGCATCCGCAAACCCGACCTGCTGGATATTCAGGAGCAGTTCCTTGCACTCAAAAACCGGTTGCCATTTCTGCAATCGGAATACAACAGGTATAAATTGCTGAAAGAGAAAAATGCAACAGCCGTGAAGAATTTCGAGAAAGCGGAAGCTGAGTTCAATGCCGCCTCTGCCAATTTGAAGGTACTCTCGGCAAAGTTGCAGCAATACGGTATAGACGCCCAATCCCTCAGCCCGGATAACCTCAGTTCCGGCATTGCCCTGACAGCACCTGTCAGCGGAACGGTTACCGGCATCGAAACCAGCCTCGGCACCAGCGTGCAACCCGGTGATGTGCTGATGGACATTGCCGACCTCACCAGCCTCCATGCCGATTTGTGGATCTATGAAAAAGACCTGCCCCGGATCAAGCCCGGCCAACAGGTACAACTGAGCTTCCCATCGGCTCCCGGACAAAAAGTGAAGGGCCGTATTTACAGCATTGACCGAAGGCTGGATGAAGAAAAAAGAGCCATCCGGGCACATGTCAGTTTCAAACGCAATGCTGCCGCCAACTTTATTGAAGGGGCATTCATACAAGGTGATATCCTGCTGGGTGAAAGCACCACCAGTCCGGCACTGCCTGAGGCTGCCGTTGCCCGTGAGGGCGAAGAAGATTTCATTTTTTACAAGCTGAAGGAAGATGTGGAAGGGATGTCATTTGTGAAGGTGCCGGTTAAAGTCATTGCGACGAAAAATGGAAAAACCGCCGTTGAGCTGCTGGAAAATATCCCGGAGGGTGCCCGGATAGTGGTCAGGGGAGCATACTATATTTCTGCGCAAAGCTCCATGGCCGGGATGGAGCACGAGCATTGAGCAAGGTGCCAATTGCCGGCTCGTTGCAGGGTGACCGGGTTGGCACAGAACCCGCTCACAAGGCATTGGGCAAAAACGCTTTGTCATCCGGCAGCAGGCGGGCTCGATTCCTCTCCCCGGCTTGTTTCGGGATCGGTTTCCCGGCAAGGACAATCCCATTAGCTTTGCCCGGATGAGTGCGATCGGCAAATACAACGAGCTATTCCGAAAAGAGCTGGAGCGGCTGAACGACCGCCAGCGGGAGGCGGTGGAGCACATCGAAGGGCCGGTGTTGGTCATTGCCGGGCCGGGCACGGGCAAGACCCACATCCTGGCATCCCGCATTGGCCGAATCCTGATGGATACCGATACCCAGCCGCACAACATCCTCTGCCTCACCTTTACCGATGCCGCCGTCAGGGCCATGAAAAAGCGGCTCGTCGGGCTGATAGGACCGGAAGGGCATCGGGTGCACATCTACACCTTTCACTCCTTCTGCAACAAGGTCATTCTGGAAAACATGGAGCTGTTCGGCAACGCCGGCCTGGAGAGCCTCTCCGACCTGGAGCGGGTGCAGATCATCCGGCACCTGCTGTCGGAGCTGCCACCGGAACACCCGCTCAGGGAAGGCCTCAAAGACAGCTTTTACCACGTGGAGCACCTCAGGAAACTGTTCCGGGACATGAAAACGGAGCACCTCAGCCCGGCACTCATCAGGCAAAGGGCTGACGAGTACCTGGCCCGGGCCAAAGCCGGCGAACTGGAGGAGTTCGTTTACAAAAGGAAGGTGAAAGACGCCAAAGCCGGCGACCTCAAACAACAGTTGGTTGACAAGCTGGAATCCCGGCTGGAAAAACTCAAAGCCGCCGCAGACCTGTACCCCCTGTACCAGCAAAAACTGACCGATGCCGGACGGTACGATTACGACGACATGATCCTCTGGGTGCTGCAAGCTTTTGAAAAGCACCCGGACCTGTTGTTGCGCTATCAGGAGCAGTACCATTATTTTCTGGTGGACGAATACCAGGACACCAACAGCGCCCAGAACGAGGTGCTGCAGCAGCTCATCAATTACTGGGAAGTGCCCAATGTCTTCATCGTTGGCGACGATGACCAGAGCATTTTTGAGTTCCAGGGCGCCCGCCTGAAAAACCTGACCGACTTTTACGAACGCCACCGGGAACACCTCAAAGTGGTGGTGCTGAACGAAAACTACCGCTCCTCGCAGGCCATCCTGGATGCTGCCGTTGACCTGGTGGCACGCAACCGGATCCGTGTGACCCGCAAGCTGAGCGGAGTGGGCCTTGACAAAAAACTGGTGGCCGCCAACCCGCAAGTGGCCGGGGCAGGCCTGGTGCCCAGGGTGCGGCGCTTTGAAAACCGGCTGGCCGAAGTCACAGCCATTGCCGATGAGCTGGCCTCGCTGCGCAAGGAGGGTTTTCCGATGGAAGAGGTGGCGGTGTTGTATTCAAAGCACCGGCAGGTCACCACGCTCCAGGCGCTGCTCGAACGGCGGGGCATCCCTTTCCAGACCCGGGTTTCTGCCAATGCCCTGCACCAGCCCGTGGTGCAAAACCTGCTCCTCATCCTGAACTACCTCCTGAAAGAGTACCTCAAACCGCTCAGTGGCGACCCCCTGCTGGTCAGGCTGATGCACATGCCTTACTTCGGCATCAGGCCCCTGGACCTTGCCCGGCTTTCGGTGTTCCTGAACAGGGATGCAAACAAAAACCTGAGCTGGCGGGAGTTCATTTCCGTTCCGGAAAACCTGAACAGGGTGGATTTGCAGGCACCGGAGGCCATCTCGCGCCTCTCCGGCATCCTGGAAGAACTCATCACCGACTTTGCCGGATTGTCGCTGCCGGCACTGGTGGAGCGGGTGGTGAACCGCAGTGGCATCCTTGCCAGCCTGTTTACCGAAGGAAAACAAGAAGTGAAAAACCTGACGGAAATTGGACGGCAGCAGTTGGTGGCCCTCCATGCTTTTACTTCCTTCGTAAAAAAGGAAGCAGCCCGGCGACCCCGTTTTACCCTGGCCGCTATCCTGGACGCCATCAGGGACATGGAGGTGCACAACATCCGCCTCGATGTGCCGCAAATGCCCTTCGAAAAGCAGCAGGGCAAGCTGACCCTCAGCACCGCCCACAGTGCCAAAGGACTCGAGTTTGACCGGGTGTACATGCTGGACTGTGTGGATACATTCTGGGACCCCGGAACCGGCGGCAACCGGTACCGCTTCAGTTTTCCGCCCAACCTGGAATTGTCCGGCGAGGAGGACAGTGTCGAGACTAACCGCAGGCTGTTCTATGTGGCCATGACCCGTGCCCGCACCCGTTTGCAGCTCTCCTGGTCAGAAGAAAATGAGGAGGGCAAAGGGCTGAACCCGAGCAGTTATCTGCAGGAGCTGCTGTCGGGCGGCCGGGTTGAGGAGCAGGAGGCTGAGGTGGCCCCGGGTGCCATCCTGCAGGCCATGACCGACCTGCAAAAGGAAATGCACCCGTCGCTGGCTCAGGTAGATGAGGACCTGGTGCGGCAGGAATTGAGCAGCCTTGAACTCAACATCAGCGCATTGAACACTTACCTGCGCTGCCCGCTTTCATTCTATTACGAGCACGTGCTCAAGGTGCCCGTCAGCGAGAGCGAAGCAGCTGCCTTCGGCCAGGCCATGCACGGAGCACTGGAACGGGCCTTCAGAAACATGGCGAAAAGCCAAGACCTGCAATTCCCCACCACCGGGGCCATTGTCGGATATTTTGAAGATGAGATGCACAGGCGGAGGGCTTCCTTCGGCAAAACTTCCTACGGACAGTTGCGCAGCAACGGTGCCGAGTGGCTGCGACGCTATTGCGACGAAAACCGGGAAAACTGGCCAAAAGGCGCCGAGGTGGAAAAACAAGTCAGCAACGTGGATATCCGGGGCGTGCCGGTAAAAGGATACATTGACCGCATAGACCCGCTGGCCGGCAATGCCGTACACCTGGTGGACTACAAAACGGGCAGCGCAGATCCCAGCCGCATCAAAGCCCCATCCGAAAGGGAACCGCTCGGAGGGCCTTACTGGCGCCAACTGGTCTTTTACAAACTGCTGTTCGACAACTGGCCGCTGGCCGGAGGCCGCAAAGCCATCAGCGGAGAAATTGCCTACCTCAAACCCAAAGCCGGCAAGCTGAAAACAGCCAGACTCGAGTTCACCCCGGAGCAGGTAAGCTTTGTGGAAAAACTGATCGTGGAAACCTGGCAAAAAATCCAAAACCTGGAATTTTCCGAAGGCTGTGGTGATCCCACCTGCGCATGGTGCAGCTTTTTGAAGAACCAACGAAACGTGGACAGCTTCATTGACCTGGAAGCGGAGCTGTTGGATGACAAACGATGAACATGGTTAATTTACAGGACAGCCACTGGCACAAAGGCCTCCGCAAAAAAATGGTGGAGACCCTTCGGGCAAAAGGCATCAAAGACGAGCGGGTGCTGGCAGCGATGGAGGTGGTGCCCAGGCATTTTTTCCTGGACAGTGCGCTGGCACACCTGGCTTATGAAGACCAGGCAGCGCCCATACAATGCGAGCAGACCATCTCCCAACCCTACACGGTGGCTTTTCAGACAGAACTCCTGCAGGCGGAGAAGCGGCAGCGCATCCTGGAAGTGGGAACGGGCTCCGGCTACCAGGCGGCCATTCTGGGAGCCCTGGGTGCCAGGGTGTTCACCATCGAGCGGCACAAGGCCCTGCACAGCCGAGCCAAAGAATTGCTGGCCGCCATGAAGTTCCGCAACGTGCGTTGCTATTGGGGCGACGGCTACAAAGGCCTTCCGGAATTTGCACCTTTTGACCGCATCATCGTCACTGCGGCGGCGGAAGAAATCCCCCAAACTTTGCCCGAACAACTGAAACCGGGTGGGTTTCTGGTGATACCCGTGGGCGAGCCGGTGCAGAAAATGCTGCGCATAACCCGAAACGAAGATGGCACTTTCAAAGAAGAACGCTTCGGCTCCTTTCGTTTTGTGCCTTTTCTGAAAGGCAAGGCCTGAAAACCGCTGCCGATAATCACCCCCCGAATGACACAAAGTGCAATCCTGCACGTTGGACAATTTCCATAACTTTGCGGCCCTGACCGAATACAGGCTCCGGCCTTGCCTGGCTTCGCTGCGCAACATCGCCCCCCGGAGTGAAAAACCAAAAAAGATTGCTCATGGCACAAGTAGAACTGATCATGCCCAAAATGGGTGAAAGCATCATGGAAGCTACCATCCTTCGCTGGGTGAAAAACGTCGGCGACCATGTGGAAGCAGATGAAACCATCCTCGAAATAGCCACCGACAAAGTTGACTCCGAAGTGCCAAGTCCGGTGTCCGGAGTGATCAAGGAAATCCTCTTCAAACCCGACGATGTAGTGCCCATCGGTACACCCATCGCCATCATTGCCACCGAAGGCGACGAAGAGGCACCGGCGCCTGCCTCCGAGCCCAAACAACCCGAAGAAAAGAAACCCGCGCCGCAGGCCGCCAGCCAGGAGCCGGCCAGCTCCAACGGCCAGCAAAAAAGCCCCGAACCGGCACCGGCGCCAGTTTTGGAATTCAGTGGCACCCCAACCGGCACTGACATCCCGGCCAACAGCCCTTCCGGAAGGTTCTACTCACCACTGGTTCGCAACATTGCAAAACAGGAGGGCATCAGCCTTCAGGAACTCGAGCAGGTGCCCGGCACAGGGTCCAACGGCAGGGTGACGAAAAAAGACATCCTGGCCTACCTGCAAAACCGCACCCAACCGGATGCCAAACCCGCAGCACCACAACAGCAACCACAAACTTCCACCATGCCCGCAGCCGATGCGCCAAGACCGGCTGTCAGCGTCTCCGGCAACACGGAAATCGTGGAAATGGACCGCATGCGAAAGCTCATCGCCGATCACATGGTGATGTCCAAACGCACCTCTCCCCACGTCACCAGCTTCGTGGAAGTGGACGTGACCAACATCGTGAACTGGCGCAACAAGGTAAAAGCGGATTTCCAAAAGAAATACGGCGAGAAGATCACCTTTACCCCCATTTTTATGGAGGCCGTGGCCAAAGCCATCCGTGATTTTCCGATGATCAACGTCTCTGTTGACGGCGACAAGATCATCGTCAAAAAAGACGTGAACATCGGCATGGCCACCGCACTGCCTTCGGGCAACCTGATTGTACCGGTCATCAAAGGTGCCGATCAGCTCAACCTCGTTGGCCTTACCCGTTCCGTAAATGACCTGGCCGGCCGTGCCCGCCAAAACAAGCTCAAACCCGAAGAGATTCAGGACGGAACATTCACCCTCACCAATGTGGGTACCTTTGGCAACGTGATGGGCACCCCCATCATCAACCAGCCTCAGGTTGCCATCATGGCGGTGGGAGCCATCCGCAAGAAACCCGCCGTTGTGGAAACGGAATACGGTGACCTCATCGCCGTCCGGCAAATGATGTTCCTGTCCCTCAGCTACGACCACCGTGTGGTTGACGGATTCCTCGGCGGCTCATTCCTCCGAAAAGTGGGCGACTACCTGGAGGCCTTCGACCCGAACAGACAGATTTGATCCGGTAATTTCCGGAAAGTCATAAACCAGCATGCGGCACTATCTGATGGGTGGTGCCGCATTTTTCATCTTATCCAATACCTGAATGAAGGTCGTTGTACCACCACAGGCGCTCACTTCCGGTTAGCGCCTGTATTCAACCAGGCGGATAATTCAGGCGCTGACTTGAAGTCAGCGCCTGAGTGGCCGGCGATCAGGAGGTTGCCGCTACGGCCGGCAGCACCTTTCCGGCAGCTTCGCCAAAGCCTATTCTCACGCCGTTCTTTTCCGCCCAGCCCCTTTGGATGACGGTATCGCCATCGAGGATGAATTTGCGTTCGGAGCCATCGGGCAGTTGGATGGGTTTGGTGCCCCGCCAGGCCAGTTCCAGCATGGAGCCATAGCTGTCGGGTGTGGGTCCGCTGATGGTGCCGCTGGCACAGAGGTCGCCGGTGCGCATGTTGCAGCCGTTCACGGTGTGATGCGCCAGTTGCTGGCACATATTCCAGTACATGTACCTGAAGTTGGAGCGGCACACCCTGTAAGCTTCTGAGGCCCCCTCCGGCTGGATGGCCATCTCCAGGTTGATGTCGAAACTGTGGGGGCCGTCAATTTGCAGGTAGGGCAAGGGTTGGGGGTCTTGTGCCGGGCCCTGGGTGCGGAAAGGCTCCAGGGCGTCCATGGTAATCACCCAGGGTGAGACGGTGGATGCAAAGTTTTTGCCGAGGAAAGGGCCCAGCGGCACATATTCCCATTTCTGGATGTCTCTTGCCGACCAGTCGTTAAAAAGCATCATGCCGAAGATGTGGTCTTCCGCTTTTTCAATGGGGATGGGCTGCCCCAGTTCGTTGGGAGTGCCCACCACGAAGGCCATTTCCAGCTCGAAATCCAGCAGGCGGCTGGGGCCGTAAACGGGTTGGTCGGCGCCCTGTGGCAGCATCTGCCCCACGGGCCGGCGGATGGGTGTGCCCGAAACGACGATACTGCTGGCCCGGCCGTGGTAACCTACCGGCAGGTGCAGCCAGTTGGGCATGAGTGCATTGGCTGGGTCCCGGAACATGGAGCCCACATTGGTGGCGTGCTCCCGGCTGGAATAAAAGTCGGTGTAGTCGCCTACCTGAATGGGCATGAGCAGTTCTACCTTCTCCACGGGGTGCAAAAAGTGCCAGCCCTGTGTTTGGGCTTCGTCGTTGCTGTCGTCCAGCAGGTCGGCGATGCGCTCACGCAGGGCGCGCACTTTTTCCCGTCCCAATGCCATCAGATCGTTGAGATAGCGGTTGTGGAAAATGCCGTTGGGCAATTCCAGTTCTTCAAAATAGGCCAGTTGGTCCAGCACATTGAGGTCAACCACATAGTCCCCGATGGCAGTACACACCCTGGGGGTTGGGTTGATCTTCGTTCTGAAGACACCGAATGGCAAATTCTGAATGGGGAAATCACTGCCGGCGGGCACCTCCACCCACGACTTTCTTCCGGGATCGTTCGCTCTTATCTCCATAGGGTTTATCGTCTGTTTAATGTTTGCGGAGCCGCAATTTCAGCATTTCGAAACTATTCGCCGGATTCAGAATGTTAATTGTTTCGATCCAGCACCAATCGCTCGGTAAACTGCCTGTTGCCGGAAGCTGTCCCGTCACCCCGGGAGGCGAAGGAAATGAAGTACAAGCCATCGGGTAGCGCATTCAAATCGAGCGTGATGCCCGTGCTGCCCGGCGCCATTGTTTTCTTCGTCAAAATCTGACCCAATGCATTGCTCACCGTGATGCTCACCTGCTGCCTGAGTGGGTGATCCGTTTTTACGAAGAAAAGGCCGGAACTGGGATTGGGCCAGAGATCGAAACGGGTGTTCAGCAACTCACGGGTGGCCGTGTACTGCACCTCAAATGCAATGGCCGGACTTGCAGTTGATTCACAATCGTTGGCGAAGATCACCCGCCAGAAAAAGTTCTGGCCGTGGTCGTGCAGGGGGAAATCGGTGGTCAGGGTGGTGGTGTTCAGGTTTTCTTCGAAAACGATGTTGCTGAAAGCCTCGTCGGTGGCCACTTGCAGGGTGTAAAGAGTGGCTCCGCTTCCTGCCTCCCAGGTGAACGGATATTCCGGTCCTTCCAATACTTCCATTGCCGCAGGCGACAGCAGGTTACCGGCCACAGGGGTGCCCAAAACTTCAAGGGTGAAGCTGTCGGCAACGGCATGCACCCCGTCGTCGCCCAAAAGGTGGATGGTGTACTGGCCGGGAGCAACGCCATCGAGCGTCATGGTCCAGGTTGTTTCCCCGTCGGGCAATACAGGATTCTGGCTGAAGTCCATCTCCGCATTGGCCGGCAGGCCGACGACAGAAATGCTGACGCCGCCGCCGGCAAAACAAGAACCGGCATCCAGCTGGCTACTGAGGGTATCGGTGGTGCAGGCGGTGAAGCTGTCGCCGTCGGAATTGAAGGTGAGGTCTTCCAGGGTGGTAAAGCTCCACACCTCCGACTGGCTGGAACCGCAATCTCCCAAAGCTTCCACCTGCCAGTAGTAAGTGGTGCAAAAGTCGAGGTTGGAAACGGTGTAGGAGTTGGAGACGCTTGACTGAACCAGGATGAGGTCGTTCATGAGCGAATCTTCCGCCAGCCGCACGATGTAGCTGTTGGCAGCGGGTGAGGCTTCCCATTGCAAGGGAACGGCCAGTTGCTGGCCGGTAGCTTCGCTTGGAGGAAAGGTAAGCACGGAGGCCGGTGGCGGTCCTGTCACTTCCCAGGTCATGGTAAAGCTCGCAGAGTCACTGCTGTTGACGGCAGAGATGGTGAGCGGGTAGGTTCCGGGTTGCGTGGTAGGACTGATGGCCATGTTCACAGTGGCACCCGGCACAGCAGGATTGGGTGTGAAAGTGGCCACAGCATCCGGCGGCAACCCTGCCACACTCAGGTTGATGCCCTCGTTTTCACTGAAGCCGGTTCCCAAAATCAATTCCACCGATTGGCCGTCGGTCACACAGGAATTCAGTGCGGTTTCCGTCGAAAATATGACGACCTGGTCAGGGATGGAAGCGCAAAAATCCAGTCCCCAGCCCCGCAAAGTGCCGCCGTCTTCGTTGGCGTCATCATAGACTGTCAGCGTCCAGGTGCCCTGGATGGGTTCGCCGTTGAATTCCGACAGTGCCTGAAAAGGCTGAAAGGTGCCTTCGATGGCCGGTGGCTGGCCATTGCACATGGAGTTAAGGGCCGTGTATGGCATCGGGGCCTCGTCGTCAAAGCCCACCAGGATATCGTCATTGTCACAACCGCCACTGCCAGGATTTGCCATCAGTGTGATGGTGGTGCCCTGCGGGCTTGTCAGTTCCACCCGCAGGTCGCCCACCCAGGTGTGGGCAATGTCGAGGTTGGTGAGGTTGACATCTTCCACAAATCCGCCGATGCTGATGTCAACTGAGGAGCTGACGGAAGGGGTTCCGGTGGAAGAAATTGCAACCGGCACCTCTTCAGAGATCTTACCGGAGCAAAACACGCCGGCCACACTGAAAGCGCGGATTTCGGACCAGTCGCTGCTGCCGCAGGCATTGCTGCTCTGCACCCTCCAGTAGTAGGTTTCTTGCGGAATCAGGGCAGTTTGGATGGCGATTGAATTGCCACTCAACCCAGCTTCATCAACCATCAGGTTGTTGAAAGTGGAATCTGAGGCAAGCTGCAAATGGTAATTACTGAAGGGTTGGGCCTCCCAGCTCAACGCGGGGTTGGTAGCAACCCCGGTTGCGCCAGCAGCCGGCTCCAGCAGGTTTGGTGCTGCGGGTGCTTGTTGCACCACGGTCAGTTTAAGGGCAGAGCCGTTGCTGTCGGTGCTGTCTGTTCCGGAAATTTCAAATTCATATTCTCCTTCGGGCAATGCCTGTGTGTTGCCAAGGGTGAGCAGGATGGTGTCTCCCGGCAGCATGGGGTTGGCAGAAAAAGTGGACGTCAGTGAATCCGGCAAGCCGCTGATGCTCAGCCAGACGCTGTCCATGAAATTTTCGCTGACGGTGATGAGAAACTGCCCGTCTTCAGGGGCACAAACAGCCTGTGCATCCTGAACGGCCTCCACAAAATAGGCGCATTGCCGTTGCGAGCGGCCATCCAGCACCAGGGTTCCCGTGTCGTCGGGGTCCAGCCAGTCTTTCAGGCGGGTGTTGGGGGTTCCGCCCCCTTCCCAGCTGACGTGCAACCAGCCGAAAAAGTCGGAATCGTCGTTGCCACAGGCAGCGCCACCGCCGTGGAGCTGGCCCACTACCCTTTTCCTGCTGTTGAACAGTGGCGACCCGGAACTGCCACCTTCGGTGGTTCCGATGTCCCAATCGGGAACGGCCACGTGGTCTCCGTTGGGGTTTGGTGAGTAGCCGAAGTAGTCGGAAATGTATGTTTCCTGGAAGGAGAAGGAAATGCGCTTTTCGTCGGTGTTGGGATGGTGGATGCAAATCACGGAATCGCCCGGCGAGGCATCGGTGGCATCCCATCCGGCGTAGAAAGCATCGGCAGTTTCTGAGACGGGATCGTCGAATTCCACGAGGGTGAAATCAGAGGGGCTGTACCCGGCCCGGAAGACGGCTCCGGTGTTGAAATCGTTGAGGAGACCATCGCCGGGGCCGCCGCTCTGAGGGCTGCCCGGCTGGCGGCAAGTGCTGTTCTGAAAATTCCAGTAGGCCACCAGGGAGGGGGCGTTGTTTTGTGTGATGCCACAGTGAAAAGCCGTCATGAACAACGGTGCGCAGTCCTGCCGGGTATTGTTGACCAGGAAACCGGTGCAGAAAGTGCCACCACCGAGTCCGATCACAGCCACGCTCTGGATGATGTCGCGGTATTCGTCCACAATTGCCCAGCCGTCAGCGCCTCCGCAAAGCACGTCCAGGTTGCAGGAACCTGAAAGCAGGTCGGCAAAGCCCAGAAAATCGTGGTTGACGTAGCTGAGTTGCAATTGCAACAAGTCTTTGTTTTCCTTCGGCAACTTCAGCTCGATGACAATTTCGTCACCCTTCAGCACGGGTGTCCACAGTTGTTCGTGCTCCTCGTTGTCGGCCGGGGTAAAAGGCCCCATCACCTCATTGCCGGCAGGCGAGTATAGAATGAGGGTGCCACCGGGTGGCATCTCGTATTTGGTAAAGCCGAGGTTCAGGGATTTAGCCCCTTCGGAGAAAATGCGCAGGCGCCAAACGGCAAGACCGGTGGCGGTATCGTCCCAGGTGCCGGCTGTTGCCGGTGAAATATCCACCGGGAGGTTGACGGCAAAGCGGGGTGCTACGCCGGGCTCCCGGCGCTTCAGTTCTTCCTCCAACAGGGCTTCGTTGTCCTGTTTGGGCAACACGATCCGCTCCACTTCCGCCAGCGGAGTTTTGACTTTGGTGATGCGGGGATCGGTCTGACTGAAAATTGTTGTGACGAAAAAGAGGAAAAGCAGGAAAGAGAGGGTCCGTTTCATTTTCTGGATAAGCATTGTGAGTATTGAAAGTTGTGCGGCGCGCAAGTTAGCCCCTGCTCCGGTTTTGCCGAAGGGGAAAATGTTTAACAGATGATAAACGACAAAATCAGGAGAAAACCCCGTATGTGCCGATGGCCCTCAACAGAATCGAAATTGCCGGCCTTCCCGGAGCACTGCCTACCACGCCTGCGTCACCCCCGGAATGGCGCAGGGGTAGAGCGCGTCTTCACCCGGCAGCACTTTGGGCAGGGTGTCCCAGGTATAGGAGTCCGGGTGCAGGTTGAGCGGGGAATTGAGTGCGGTGTCCCAGTCTATTTCTTTGCCTGAATAGGTAGCCATGCGGCCCATGATGGCGGTCATGGTGGCGATGGCGCCGTTTTCTGCATCGGCGTAGCGGTAGTTGCCTTTGGCCACAGCCTCGAAGAGCATGTCGTGCTCAACCTGGTAAGGGTTGGGGTCATTGCTGTCGTTGTGGTTATAGATCTCGTTGCCACTCCTGCTGATCAGTTGCCCCGGGCGGGGAGCTGAACCGTTGCTGCCCTGGAAGCCTTCCGTGACGGCAACGAAGGTGCCCGGTTGGTGGCGGCACTGGCTGTATATTCTGCTGCCGTCTTCGTATTGGAATTCCACAAAATGATGGTCGAATATCTCCCCGTAGTCCGGGCCGATGCGCACCTGTCGGCCGCCCATTCCCTGGGCTTTCACCGGATGGCCGCCTTTCACCCAGTTGGCCACGTCAATGTTGTGGATGTGCTGTTCGCAAATATGGTCGCCACAAAGCCAGGTGAAGTAGTACCAGTTGCGCATCTGGTATTCCATCTCGGTAAGTTGCCGGCCGGCATTTTTTTCGAGTTCAGCGCGTTTTTTCACCCACACGCCATTGCCGTTCCAGTAAACCCGGCCGCTGAGGATGTCGCCGATGGCGCCGGTGTGGATCATTTCCACCCAGCGGGAGTATTTCACTTCGTAATGGCGTTGCAGGCCTACCACCACGTTCAGTTTTTTGTTTTTTGCTTCTTCGGCTGCCGCCAAAACCCTTCTCACTCCGGGTGCATCGGTGGCCACGGGCTTTTCCATGAAGACGTGCTTGCCTTGCCTGACGGCCTCTTCAAAATGCAATGGCCGGAAACCCGGCGGTGTGGTCAGGATCACCACATCGGCCAGGGGTATGGCCTTTTTGTAAGCATCAAAACCGGTGAATTTGTGTTCTTCCGGAACGTCAATACGGGTGGTGATGTCCACATCGCCGCTTCCGGCATCGCCGGAGAGCAGGTATTTCAGGCTGCTGTCAATGCGGTCCCTGAAAGCATCTGCCATGGCCACCAGTTTCACATTTTGAGCGGTAGAAAGGGCCTGGGCAGCCGCGCCGGTGCCCCGCCCCCCGCAGCCGATGAGGGCTACTTTTATGCTGTCGTCGCCATCAAGGTGGACCCGGGCGGCCAATGCGGAAGGAATGAAAAGCGCAGACCCGGTAAACAATGCGGCATTTTTGACGAAGGATCGCCGCCCTTCGTTTGCGGAAAATGATTGATTCTTGTTAGCCATGGTAGTATTAGCGTTGGTTTGTAAAGCGAAGAACAGGGGTTCGCAAGGCCAATGATCGTAAAACCCTCTTGCATATTCAAGCGCCGTTCCAGAAAAAACAAATGGGGTTGGTGAATCGCATCCCGATCACCAACCCCATCCGCACCGTTGCGAAGACAATCATTTGGAAACCCGCCTCGAAATCTTGTTGATCCTGGCCTGCAGGCTGCGTTTCCACTTTGGCTTCTCCATGTGGGTGCGGTACTCATCATAGATTTTCTGCCCTTGCCCCATCACCAGCATGGACCACAAATCAATGGTGAAAGGAGCCTCGTTCCGGATTTCTCTCTGATGAATTTCTTCCAATCCGGGATAGCTCAACACTTGCGGAACGCTCAGCGTGCGCCGGGCCGGATCGAGCCGCTCCGGCAATTGGACTTTTTTGACGATGATCTTCTCCTCACCAAAGTGCCGCTCCTCCACCGGAAACCAGGCAATGAGGTCCTGACCGGGCTTCAGCTTGTTGCTGTGCAGGTCGTTCCACAATTGCAGGCTGTACACCGAGCAACCAAAAGCCCTCGCCAGATCCTCCAGCTTGTCGCCTTTGACCACCGTGTAATCCGCTTTGAAATAATACTCCCCGGCATTGTATTCGGCAGTATCTGTCAAATCCGGCAGTTCGACCTCTTCAACGGGCTGTTCGGTGTCCGGTTGTTGGGTTTCCAGGTACTCCCTGAGGGCTGGAATAACCCGCTTTGGCAGTATTACATAATGCCCTTTTTTGCTTCCCGGAATTCTTCCCTTCCGGAAATGCGGGTTCAGGGCTTTGACCACTTCCTTCGGCAAACCCGTTACAGCCGCAATGGTGCTGAATGGGAGCGGATGATACACCTTGAATGCCTCGATCAGTTGCATGTCCAGGTGGGGCCATTCAGGCTGCACCTCGTGCTCTTTGTAGAAGTTGACGATATAGGCCGCCCCGATGAACGCAGGCACGAACCGCCTCGTTTCCCTGGGCAGGTACCTGGAAATGGTCCGGTAATCATCAGCGCCGGCCCGGCGCTGTGCACGGATGATGGTGCCGGCGCCGGCATTGTAGGCCGCCAGGGCCAGTTCCCAACTGCCGAAGCGCTCATGCAAGCTGGCCAGGTACTTCATGGCTGCCTCGGTAGAACTGTGGGGGCAACTGCGTTCATCCACGGTACGATTGATGGTCAAACCGTACAGCCTGCCGGTCTGCCGCATGAACTGCCACAAGCCTCCTGCTCCTACCGGTGAGCGGGCATTCGGGTTGAGCGCCGATTCAACGATGGCAAGGTACTTCAGGTCCTTCGGCAAACCGTGCTCCTCCAGGTACTTTTCAAAAATGGGGAAGTAGGTGGCCGTACGGCCAATTACAATGGCCGCACTGCGCTTGCTGCGGCCCAGGTAAGTGCGTATGTAGCGCTCAACATCGCGGTTGTATCGCGGCTCAACGATCAAATCCATGGATTCGACTCGCTCGCGTATTTCCGACGTGTTGAAAGGGGTGCTTGCAGAAGAAAAGTTCGAGAACAGAGCGCTAACCATTGCCAGCATTAAGCTGAACAACTGAGAGGGTTTCATATGATGCTCAATTCGTTAACAATTGGCGATTTCGCTTTCGTCCTCAATTTGTCGCTGAACAATCAGCCCCGCTTGTCCAAATTGGTTCCAGTTGACCAAAGACCCTTTGCGGTTCTTTGCGATTCGCCGTGGTTCATGTGTAGTTTTCGAAGCTCTGGTTAAGAATTGCAAGCCTTGGGCTGATGCGCCGCAAAGGTAACAACTTGACCAAAAACGACGCATAGTAACTCCCAAAGCGGGGTTCGGTTCAATTAAGAAGGGAGATTTTTTGAAGATTGGAGTGGAAAACAGGCGCCTTCACGGCGTTTTTACGAAGAAAAAAAGAGGTCAAGGCTGCGTTGCCCTGACCCCCTGAATAAACACCTAAAACCCTATAAGTCTATCTTTCGCACCCGGATTTCCGGGCTTTTTGCTTTGCTTCGTTGTTAGCGACGACTTGTATAGGTGCATTATTTCCGGATTGTTCGCAGGCAGGCAAAAAAAATCGGGCGAACAGGAAAAAGACCTGATTCGCCCGACGGGGGGTCACTTCTATGAGAGGGGTCATTAACCCACTTTGATGGTTTTTACCGGTTGAGGCTGTGCCTCCGGCTTTTTGGGCAAGGATACGTTTAGTACCCCGTTGTCATACTTTGCATTGATCTTGCCGGCATCAACAGATTCGGGCAAAGTAAAGGTGCGGCTGAATTCAAAATAGCCGAACTCTTTGCGGGTGTACTTTCCTTTTTCTTCCTTTTGCTCTTCTTTGTGGGCAGAAATGGTCAAAAGGTCATTGTCCACCTTTACTTCAAAATCGCCTTTGTCCAGTCCGGGTGCCGCAACTTCAATCCTGTATTCATTGTCGTATTCTACAATGTTCACGGCAGGTGTGGTAAGCATGTTGCCTTTGAAAAAGGTTGGCATGTCGTTGAACATTTCTTCGAAGGAATCAAAAACACTTGGCATGTTGCCTTTGCGTCCGGGGAAATAACTAACCAGTTTCATTTTCTTCAATTTTTAAGTTTACGAATGTGGTTGACATCCAGGCCTCATCAATGTGTGTTCCATCGGGATTTTGAAGAAAAAAGTTCATGTTGCCGGCCCTCAATCCTGCCATTGTGTCTTGATAGCCAGTCGTTTGCATGCCATTGTGTCACAAAACAAAAGCCCGCTTCAGCAGAAACGGGCTTCTGTTTTTCTTTTGAATTAGCTGCATTCACCGGGTCAGGTACATGCTGCGTTGCTTATCCAGGTCTCTGAAGAAAGGATCACTAAGGTCTTTGATGAACTGAATGGCCTCTCCGGTGGATTTCATCTCCGGCCCGAGCGCCTTGTCCACTCCGGGGAATTTGTTGAAGCTGAACACCGGTACCTTGATGGCAAAGCCTTTGGGTTGCGGCTGGATGTTGAAGTCTTTCAGTTTGTGGGTTCCCATCATCACTTTCGTCGCAATGTTGAGGTAGGGCACCCCATAGGCCTTGGCAATGAATGGCGTGGTACGGCTGGCCCTCGGATTGGCTTCGATGACGTAAACCACTTCGTCCTTGATGGCGAACTGAATGTTCAGCAGACCTTTGATGTTTAGTGCCCGGGCCAGTTTCTCCGCATAATCCACCATGGTGCTCACCGACTGTACCGACAGGCTGTAGGTTGGCAACACAGCAGAGCTGTCGCCGGAGTGAATACCGGCAGGTTCGATGTGTTCCATAATGCCCATGATGTGTATTTCGTCACCGTCGAAAATGGCATCTATTTCCGCCTCTTTGGCGCGGTCAAGGAAGTGATCTATGAGCACTTTGTTGTCGGGCATGTGTTTGAAAATCCGGAGTACATGCCGTTCGAGTTCGCGGTCATTGATCACAATGCGCATATCCTGCCCGCCCAACACATAGCTGGGCCGGACCAATACGGGGTAGCTGATCTCGTTGGCGATGCGGAGGGCTTCTGTTGCATCATTGGCAACGCCGTATTTGGGATAGGGAATATCCAGGGATTTCAGCAGGTCAGAGAAAGCTCCCCGGTCTTCGGCCAGGTCCATGTTTGCGAAGCTGGTACCAATGATCGGTATGCCTTTTTTGTGGAAAGTTTCGGCCAATTTGAGGGCCGTTTGCCCTCCGAGCTGGACGATGACCCCTTCGGGTTTTTCCAGTTCAATGATCTCTTCGAGGTGTTCCCAGAAAATCGGCTCGAAGTACAGTTTGTCGGCCACGTCGAAGTCAGTGGAAACGGTTTCCGGATTGCAGTTGACCATGATGGCCTCATAGCCTACCTCTCGTATGGCCATTACCCCGTGCACACAGCAGTAGTCGAACTCAATGCCTTGTCCGATTCGGTTGGGGCCTGAGCCCAGTACGATGATTTTCTTTTTGTCGGTGGGTATGCTCTCATTTTCGGTGTCGAACGTGGAGTAGAAGTAAGGCGTCTGCGCTTCAAACTCGGCGGCGCAGGTGTCCACCATTTTATAGGTGCGGCGGATGTTCATCTCTTTGCGGACTTTGGAAACGTGCTCCTCGTCCACCCGCATGAGCCAGGCAATTTGCGCATCGGAGTAGCCAACTTCTTTCAATTGCCGGAAGAAATCTTCGGGGATGTCCTCGGGCAGGTTGTATTTCATCAACTCGTGCTCCATGTCCACCAGGCGTTTGATCTGCTTGATGAACCAGGGATCTATTTTTGTGAGCTTGTGAACGGTCTTTTCCGGAACGCCCAGTCGCAAAGCATCTTTCAGCCGGAATATGCGGTCTTCACCGGGTTGTTCCAGCCTTTTGAGGATGTCCTCTGTTCGCACCCATTCTTTCATGTCCGCTCCGAGTCCCATCCGGTTGTTTTCCAGGCTCTGACAAGCCTTTTGGAGCGCTTCGGGAAAATTGCGGCCAATGGCCATCACCTCACCGACGGATTTCATTTGCAGGCCCAGGGTCTGGTTGGCACCGGGGAACTTCTGGAAGTTCCACCGTGGCATTTTCACGATGACATAGTCGAGCGTCGGCTCAAAATAAGCACTGGTATTGCCGGTGATCTGGTTTTTCAGTTCATCGAGGTTGTAACCGATGGCCAGCTTTGCAGCAATCTTGGCAATGGGGTATCCGGTGGCTTTGCTGGCCAGTGCCGAGCTCCGGCTGACACGGGGATTGATCTCGATGACGATCAGTTCCTCGGTTTCGGGGTCAATGGCAAACTGGATGTTGCAGCCTCCGGCAAAGTTCCCGAGGGAACGCATGGCATGGATGGCCTGGTTGCGCATCAATTGATAGGCAGTATCACTCAAAGTCATCGCCGGCGCAACGGTGATGCTGTCGCCGGTGTGCACGCCCATGGGGTCCAGGTTTTCGACCACACAGATGATCACCACATTGTCGGCAGCATCCCTCAGCAACTCCAATTCGTATTCTTTCCATCCGAGGACGGCTTTTTCCACCAACACTTCGTGAGTGGGAGACATGGAAAGCCCCCTTCGGAGGGCTTCTTCAAAATCTTCTTCTTTGTGAACAAAGGCTGCACCGGTTCCGCCCAGGGTGTAAGATGGCCTGATGACCAATGGGAACCCAATGTCCTGTGCGGCTTCCATCCCTTCCAGAAATGAGTTGGCTATTTTGGAGGGTGCCACAGAAAGTCCTTCTTCAATCATGTGAGCCCTGAATGCCTCGCGGTTCTCCGTTAGCTCGATGGCATCAATGTCAACACCTATGAGCCTGACATTGAATTTCTTCCATATCCCCAGCTTGTCAACTTCAATGGCCAGGTTGAGGGCTGTTTGCCCTCCCATTGTTGGAAGCACAGCATCAATCTTGCGCTCCTGAAGGATGTGCTCGATGCTCTCCACCGTCAAGGGCATGAGGTATATATGATCTGCCGTAACGGGGTCGGTCATGATGGTTGCGGGATTGGAATTAATGAGCGTTACTTCAATTCCCTCTTCCCTCAAAGAACGGCTGGCCTGGGATCCGGAATAGTCAAATTCACAAGCCTGACCAATGATAATAGGTCCACTACCGATGATCAGCACGGATTTGATGGAAGTATCTTTAGGCATAGGAAGGAAAACGTTTACCCGAAGGGGCTTAAAAAAAGACTTCAGTAGTCCTGCAAAAGCGACTGCTGAAGCCTTTTACAAGGTTTTTCGGGGCGCAAAAGTAAGGCGAATGCTGCGTCTGGCAAAGTGGTGTAAATCAATTTATTGAGAGTACTGTAAAAAGTGTTTTTATCAGGTGAGAGGGGTTGAATTTGTTGATTTGTTGATTTGTTGAAATTGTTGATTTGTTGAAGGTTGTGAGCTTGCCTCACGATCCCGGGCTTGTCTCGGGATTGAAGGTCGTGAGCTTGCCTCACGATCCCGGGCTTGTCTCGGGATTGAAGTGTTGAAATTGTTGGCCCGAAGCCGATGCCGATAGTTGTCGGCATCGGCTTTCGGGAGTCTCGGGATAAACCCCTCTCAACGAATGAGGGCACTTTTTTCGGTGCCCTCATCATTCCAGGCCGTATTGGTCTATCAGGTAAACCAAACTCAAAATGGCCGCAGAACCCAGTTCCAATTCGCGCTTGTTCACTGCTTCGAATGTATCAGCAGCCGTATGGTGGTAATCAAAATAGCGCTGTGAATCAGGTTCGTATCCAATCAGGAGGGTGTTGTATTTCCTGAGCGGAGAGATGTCGGCTCCGCCGCCGCCTTTTTTGATGTGAAGATAGTACGGCTCGAGCAATGATGACCATTGCTGCAGGGCGGTGAGCCGTTCCACAAAGAGATGTGAGTTTCCAGCCACAGTAAATCCTCTGGGGGTAAAACCACCCCGGTCAGATTCAATTGCCACCAAGTGGTTTTCGCCCAGCCGGTTAGCTTCTTCTGCGTACTTCCTTCCGCCCCTCAGGCCATTTTCTTCGTTCATGAACAAGACACATCGGATGGTCCTTTTCGGTTGGTAGTTCAGCCGCTTCATCAACTGGAGTACATCCATGGCCTGTACACAACCGGCACCATCGTCGTGGGCACCTTCTCCAACATCCCAGGAATCAAGGTGTCCTCCTACCAGGATGATTTCATCCGGATTCTCACGCCCCCTGATCTCACCGATCACATTGTAGGAAAGCTTGTCCGGAAGTTGGGAACAACTTGCCTCCATGTACACCCGGACCGGCCCCGCTTGCAACGCTTTGCTGAGCAACTCCGCATCATTGGTGCTGATGGCCATGGCCGGAATCTTCGGAAGATCATCCCGGTATCTCAGGCTACCGGTATGTGGCACATCGTCCAAACCGGAAGCCATGGACCTGACCAAAACGCCGGCAGCACCGTATTTGGCGGCCTCTGAGGGCCCGTTGGCACGCTGCCCAACGGCCCCGCCATAAGCCCTGAAAGTGTTCAATTGTGTTGGGTCGAATGGCCTGTTGAAAAACACGATCTTGCCGTTGACACCTTCACTACCCAATTCTTCAAGTTCCTCAAAATTGCGCACTTCCACCACCTCCCCTGAAATACCCGGAGAACCGGTGCCTACAGAACCTCCCAATGCCACGGCCTTCAGTTCCACCGAACCCAGGGCAGAATCACTTATCCGGACTATCTCCTGGTCTCCTCTCACCCAATGGGGCACCATCACCGGCATCAGCCAAACCGAGTCCAAACCAAGGGTATCCAGCATCTGCCGGGTGAACTCTACGGCTGCCGCAGCCTCAGGTGAACCACTGAGCCTGCCACCGATTTCTTTCGTCAGGTGCCTCAACCACTCATAGCTTTCACTATGGGTGAGGGCAGTGTCATGAATCTTTTTAATGAAAAATGCGTCCGTATTTTCCTGTGACAGCAAACTAAAAGTAGTGCTGACACTAAGAACGAGGATGAATAATCGTTTTGCAAACATCGAATTACCAGGTTTGAAGTGACAGGTTTCAAAGTAATTGGCAAAGAAAGGAGGAATCTGTGAAACGCCCCTGAAGGAAAATATCATTTTGGATTAAGGTCATTGCGTAGAAGGATGTATAGTAATCAGCCAATTGCTCATTAGGTTTATCGCCCGAACAGAATGACTCCGAAAGAATTTTACAAAAAATAACATCTCGATTTGGGGAATTGGAGAAAATGCCATTAAATTTGCCTACCGAAAGTAATCGTAAGAATTACACAAAGAAACTCACCCCAGAATCCCCAAGAGTAATTTGGTTTTATTTGGTTAGGGCTGAGGTAGTGCTACAAGCGCTGCCTCTTTTTTTATTCATAGACTGTGTCTTTTCCTTTCAAAAGCCGTCCAAAAGTATCAACTGTCAGAGTTAAAAGGCGATTTTTGCTACCTTGAGCATTCATTTAAGTCATTTACTACCCTCAAAATCCTCAACCCAATGCCTTTCGCTTGTGGTAGCAGCTTAGTTTAATGGGAACAGAAGGACATTCCAAGGAAGCAGATTTAGTAGTCATTCAGGAGTATCTTCGAACGAAGGATTCCCGGCATTTCTCTACCCTGTACAAACGCTACGCCCCAAAAGTGTACGGCAAGTGCCTTTCGTTGCTGAAAGATGAACACCTTGCCCGAGATGCTGCCCAGGAAATTTTTTTGAAAATCTTTTTGAACCTCGGCCGCTTTGCGGCACAATCCAAGTTCTCCACGTGGGTGTATTCCATCACCTACAACTATTGCATTGACCTTCTCCGCAAGAAGAAGAAGATAACCAGTCTTTTTGACGACGAGATGGAACGGCTTCCGGATGTGGAAGATGACGAGGTGCCCGATGAGGAACTGCTCGCCATGGAGGTGGGAAAGCTGAGAGTGGTATTGGATCACATACCAATTGATGACAAGGCAATTCTGTTGATGAAATACCAGGACGAATTGATGATCAAAGAGATTGCACAAATCCTGGGCAAAACGGAAAGCGCCGTAAAAATGAAGATCAAACGGGCCAAACACAAGGCCCGGAAGGTTTATAAAGAGCTCTTTCGGGAGCAATAGCGTGCTAAAAACATGGAGACCACCAAAAACAGTTTCAAACTGATGATGGAGGAGGATGAGTTGCAACATCCGCCCCCTCCTGAAATCGAACAATCGGTTTTGGGTAGTTTGCAGATCTTGCAAATGATGGCCCAGGCAATGGAGTTGTACATTCCCAAAGCTTTGGAAATGTTCGTACTCACGCTTGGGGGTACCGTTAAAGAAATTGATGCTGCTGCCTCACCCGAAGGAACCATTGGTGAATCCTCCAGGGATGATGAGCCAAAAAGCAATGATCTAACCAAACGGGATGACTGATTGGCTTGTGCGACTCATCCTGAAACCCAAAATGTGCTAAATACAGGATATGGACATTGTCGAAATTGTTTCTGCAGTTTTGTTGCGTTTTGCTGAGGCACTTCCCAACATCTTCGGTGCCGTCATAGTATTTATTGTGGGATGGCTAATCTCCAAGCTGGTTTCAAAATCTCTTTTGAAAATTTTCAATGCCTTCAATATCAACAGGTATTCGGAAAAACTGAATCAGACAGATTTTGCGACCAAAGCCAACCTGAAGCTGGATCTGAGCAGGTTCCTTTCAAAGCTGATCTACTTTTTTCTGATGCTGATCACTGCCATGGCCGCCACCGATGTGCTCGGCATGCCCATCGTTTCTGAAATGGTCAGTGATCTGATTGCTTACCTGCCCAGGCTGCTTTCCGCAATTGCATTGTTCGTCATCGGAATTTACATTGCCGAATTCATCAAAAAGATCGTGCAGGCTGCCTGCGAATCGCTGAACATCAGCTCCGGGGCCATCATTGCCAACTTCGTTTTTTACCTGATTTTTCTGACGCTGACCGTGAGCGCCCTGGCGCAGGCAAGTATCGAAACTGATCTCATAACCAGCAACCTCACCGTCATCCTGGGCGGCGTTGTGGCTGCCTTCGCCATTGGCTACGGCTTTGCCTCCCGGGACACCATGGCCAACTTCATTGCCTCCTTTTACAGCAAGAGCAAGGTGAAAATAGGAGATGTGATCAGCCTGGATGGCTCCACCGGAAAAGTCATTGACATTGACAACACCTCCATCACTTTGCAGGCCGAAGGCAAAATAGTGGTGATACCTTTGAAAAAACTTACGTCTGAAAAGCTCGAGATCTACACGAACGAGAAATCTCTCCCGAAGTAGAACTCCAACTCAAGTTCACTTATCACACTTCAAAACCAAAAAGAATCAACCATGCAAAAGATTCTATTCATGCTTCTGGCTTTTGCCGGATGGGCTGTTTCATTGCATGCCCAGGAAATTGACCAACTCAAAGCCCAAAAAGCGGAAAAGGAAGCTCAGATTGCAGCATTGCAAGCCGAAGTCTCGGGGCTCGACGCCAAGATCGCAGAACTTCAGGGGCCTGCAGGCTGGCAGTTTGGCTCCACCGGAACCCTGGGACTGAATTTCTCCAGCTTCAACAACTGGGTGTCCACCGATGCTCCCAACACTTTTGCCAGCACCATTGGCTTTTCAGGCTCGGCCTTTGCCAACCTGGACGAGGAAAAATTCTTCTGGCGCAATGCCGGCTTGCTCAACATTGCGAAGACAAAACTGGACACAGACACCAATGACGATGTTGATGCCGGCTATGAAACCTCCGCCGACGCCTTCGGTATCTCTTCGCTCTATGGTCACAAGTTGTCTCCAAAGCTTGCCATTTCAGCCCTCGGCGAGTACCGGACCACCTTCCTGAGCAACTTCAACAACCCGGGGTTCCTCGATCTCGGCACCGGTGCCACCTGGACCCCCGTCAGCAACATGGTAGTGGTCATCCACCCCCTGAACTACAACATCGTCATGGCCAAAAGCGGCACCAGTTACAGCTCCAGCCTGGGCGCCAAAATTGTGGCCGACTATGGCCGGCAACTGCCCCGGGGCATTGCCTGGAAAACCAACCTGTCAACCTTTCTGAGCTACAAGGACATGTCCAACCTCTCCAACTGGATCTGGGCCAACAGTTTTTCTTTCAAGCTCTGGAAAGGCATCGGTGTCGGGTTTGAGTTCGGACTGAAGAACAACAAACAGGAAGCTTACAATTACAAACTCAAAACCGACGGCCTCGACCCTGAAACCTTCAAAATCGGCGACCTGAGCAGCGATGACAACCCGTTGCAGACCTACTGGTTGCTGGGCTTTACCTACCAGCTCTGATCCCCGCCAATCAAGACAAACAGGAGGGTCGGCGCTTTGGTGCCGGCCCTTTTCTTTTTTCTTTCCTTCGGCAAATGCCTGAGCCGGCCTGCCCAATAGAATTCCGGAGAGTCTATACCTTTGGCCCTTCGGTAAAAACAGGTACTAACCAAATTGCGAAGCGATGAAGATAGGGATCGTTGGCAGCGGTGCCATGGGCAGCGGAATTGCACAGGTGGCCGCCACCGCAGGCCATGAAGTTTTGATATACGACAACAACCCCAAAGCCCTGGAAAAATCCCGGGACGGGCTATTTGCCATCCTCAACAAACTGGCCGCCAAAGGCAAAATTGACGACGCCACCGCCAAAGCCATCCAGGGGCGGTTTTATTTCGTTGAAAACCTGGAAGACCTGGCGGCCGCCGGGCTCGTCATCGAAGCAGTGGTTGAGAACCTGGAGGTCAAAAAAAGTATCTTCGGAAAACTGGAGGAGATCACCAGCCCGGATTGCGTGCTGGCAACCAACACCTCCTCACTTTCCGTCACTTCCATCGCAGGTGCCTGCAAAAAACCGGAAAGGGTGCTGGGTCTCCACTTTTTCAACCCGGCACCGCTGATGAAACTGGTGGAAGTGGTGCCCGCCATGCAAAGCGATCCCGCCGTCGTTGCGCAAGCGAAAGAACTGATGGAAAGCTGGGGAAAGCTGGCAGTGCTGGCAAAGGACACCCCGGGTTTTATTGTGAACAGGGTGGCCCGCCCCTTTTACGGTGAAGCATTGCGAATACTGGAAGAAGGTGTGGCCAATGTGGCCACCATTGACTGGGCCATGACGGAGATCGGTGGCTTCCGGATGGGGCCTTTCACCCTGATGGATTTCATCGGAAACGATGTGAATTACGCCGTGACAGAATCGGTGTTCCGGGCATTTTATTGCGATCCGCGCTACAAACCTGCCTTTACCCAAAAGCGGCTGGTGGAAGCAGGCTGGCTGGGCCGGAAGGCCGGCAGGGGCTATTACAACTACGCCGAAGGCGCAGTAAATCCGGAAGCGCAAAAGGAAGAAAGCCCCGGCCGCCACATCTTTGAGCGGATACTGGTCATGCTCATCAACGAGGCTGCTGACGCCCTCTTCCTCAACATCGCCAGCCGCAACGACCTGGACCTGGCCATGACCAAAGGCGTGAATTACCCGAAGGGCCTGCTCAAATGGGCGGATGACTGGGGCCTCGAAAATTGCGTGGCGAAGATGGATTTGCTTTATGACGAATACCGGGAAGACCGCTACCGTTGCAGCCCGCTGCTGCGGCGCATGGCAGAGGCGGGCCGTCATTTTTATGAAAATTGAGAACCATGGAAAATAAAAGCCTTGCCACCCGTGTGGTGGATGCCATGTACAACAACGACCCCTTCAGCCAATGGCTGGGCATTGAAAGAATCGGGGAAGGGCCGGGCAGGTCCGTTTTGCGAATGACCGTCCGCAGCGAGATGCTCAACGGATTCAGAATAGCGCATGGAGGCATCAGCTACTCCCTGGCTGACAGCGCCCTGGCCTTTGCCAGTAACTCCCACGGGCACAAGGCTGTTTCCATTGAGACTTCCATTTCCCACACCATTCAGGTCCGGGAAGGCGACGTTTTGACCGCCATTGCCGAAGAAAAAAACAGAACCCATAAAATCGGTATTTACGAAGTGTCCGTAAAAAACCAGCGAGACGAATTGGTGGCCCTGTTCAAAGGCATCGTTTACCGCAGCAGCAAGCAATGGGAGGTGTGACCCCCGTTTTCAGAAGTTCTTTTGTTGGCACTTACCCTCAGTGATATAAGTCATCTGAAGGATTCAAATACAGTAGTAACTTTGGGTGCTTCAGTTTAAGAGTTAAAAGTCTCAAAAATCCAAACTCATGCGCATTTTCAAATACCACCTGCCCCAATTCCTTTTCTTCTCAATGCTGGCACTGTTCCTTTCTTCCTGCAGAAAGGACGAATCGAAGCCGGTTTTCCAGCTCACATTTGAACACGAAGTGGCCGGGCAGGACCTGGTCCTGTTCACGCAATGGTACGATTGTGCGGCCGGGCACAAATTTCAGGTGCACCGGCTGAAGTACTACCTCTCCAATTTCAATTTCCAAAAAGCTGACGGCGCCGAATTTCAGACCGGACTGGTTCAGTACGTTGATCTGGAAGACCCCGCCACGCTTGCCCTTGTGTTGCCGGATGTTCCGGAAGGAGAATACACGGGGATGAGTTTTATTATCGGTCTCGATGAGTTGACCAATGTCAATGGCGGATTGCCCAACACCATCACCAACATCAACATGGAGTGGCCGCTGCCGGGAGACCAGGGTTACCACTACATGAAATTTGAAGGGAGGTATGATTCATTGGGAATGGGACCGGTGAAGTACTTCAACCTTCATACAGGTGCCACCGGTGGCAACCAAAACTATGTTCAGGTGCAACTGCAATTTGACCACAGCATCGATGTCTCCGGCGGCAACTGGAACATCCACCTGATGATGGACCTCAACGAATGGCTCCAGAATCCCCACGTCTATGATTTTGAAACCTTCGGGCCGATGATCATGGCCAACCAGGACGCCCAGCAAGTATTAAAAGAAAACGGGGCTGATGTATTCAGGGTGAAAGCCATTGACAAGGGATGATGCACCTTCTGACCAAATCTTGCCAAATTCAGTTCAACCATGAAACAGTTGTACTTTTTTATATTCTCAATCGCCATTGCAGCAGGCCTCCTTGCCTGCAAGGATGATAAGGTTGGACCGGAGGACACCTGGGTGTATGCTCCAACCCCCTACCAATTACAGATACCGGCGCATTTTCCAATTCTGGATATTCCGGAAGACAACCCCATGACCGAGGAGGGTGTCTTACTGGGCAGAATGCTCTACTACGACCCCGTGACTCATGCTGACAGCCTAAGGTCATGCAGTACCTGCCACATACAGGAGCTTTCTTTTTCCTCCGATCCCACTGTGATCCCCCACATCAATTTGGGCTGGAGCAAAAACTTCCTTTGGAACGGAAAGCTGCAAAACGGGCTTGAAGACGCCATGCTTTTTGAAGTGAGCGAGTTTTTCAAAACCGACCTCAGCAGATTGGAAAGGCACCCTGATTACCCCCGCTATTTTTACGAAGCATTTGGAGAGCGCACCATTACGTACGACCTGGCCGCCAAAGCGCTGGCCCAGTTTCAGCGCACCATGATATCCGCCAATTCAAAATACGACCGGGTGCTGTACGGCGATCAGACAGAATTTTTCACCGATGAAGAGCTGAACGGCTGGGAGATCTTTTTCACGGAAAAAGGCGACTGCTTCCATTGTCACGGTGGCATATTGTTCACCGACAACGACTTTCACAACAACGCCCTCGATGCAGAACCGGACGATGGGCTCATGGCCGTCACCGGCAATCCACTCGACAAAGGCCGCTTCAAAACACCCACGCTTCGCAACATTGCCCTCACCGGCCCCTACATGCACGACGGGCGCTATGAAACCCTGGAAGAAGTGATAGATTTTTACAGCGAAGGCCTCAAGCGCTCCGACACCGTGGACCCCTTGATGAAAAGCGTACACCTCGGTGGCAAACACCTCACCGAACAGGAAAAAAGCGACTTGATGGCTTTTCTCCTCACCCTAACCGACAGCACCTATATTACCAATGAAAACCTGGCAAGTCCGTTTTGATGCTGAAGGTGTTTGGGGCCCGGAGCAAGTCCGGGATCGCCGCCCAAACAAGCTAGACTTTACAATAGATTGCTAAGAAATCTGTGAAAAATATTGGTTAAACATGGTTCGATGAACAGGGAAGGGGGCCCGGCAAAATTGCCAGGTCCCCTTTGAAATTTTTCCAATCAGACCATCAAAAGCCTACGGAAAACAGCCCCCCACCACATCCAATCGGCGAGCCGTCCGGCATTGCGGGGGCGGGAGGCAGTTGGTACTCCTTCGGGTTTTGGCGGAAGAGACGGATCTCGTTTTTGAGCCAGGTGAGGTGGGCCTTGCGGCTGAAGGCCTTTTCGCCGGCCAGTTCCCGGTCCAGTTGTTTGTCCAGTTCATCCAGTTGGAGCAGGGCGATGGCGGCCACCTGCTGATCGGCACTCTTGTCGGCGGCCAGGGCGATGAGTTGGCGAAGCACCAGCTTTTCAATTTTGTTGGCCAGTTCCGCTTGCCAGGGCGTTTCGCGGTGGTTGAAGAAGGCCTGTGTCAGCAGCATTTCGATGACGTATTGGGGCGAGACCAGGCGTTGCGGACCGGCGGCCTTTTGCTGCACCAGGCGGGTCAGGCGTTCAGGGTTCAGCAGCAATGCAATGGTATTCGCAGCCGAGCTCTCCGCCCCGGCCATGGGATCGAAAACCAGCCCGGTGTGGCCTTTGAAAGTTTCCCGGTCACGGCGGTAACCGATGGGCTGCGGGGGGATGATTTCCCGGATGCTCTGCGGCAGTTCCAGGTAGCGAGTGTCAAGGGTTGAGAGGAGGGCTTGCAATGCCTCCTGCTGTTTTTCATCGCTGACGGGGCGTACTTTCCACTGGTCGCCGGCGCTGGTTTCAAAGCCTTTTACGGTATAGGTGTAGTTCACTCCGCCAATCACTTTGGCCACCGCCTCCACCTGGTAGCGATGCGCCAGGTACAGGGGCACCAGCACCCTTTCCAGTTCGGCCAGTGGCGTGCCGTTGCGGATGTTGTCGGGGCCGAAGTTTTTCAGGGCGGTGTTGCGCACTTGCATCAACCTTTTGAGCTCATCGGTGGGCCAGGTGCCGTTGTCCCAGAGGTGGGCCAGCGGGTGGGCACTGCTTTGCGGACGGGCATCCTGGTCGGACAGGTAGTGCAGGCCCAGGTCCATGTTTTCTTCGAGGATGGCGCTCAGGGCAGCCTTTTCATCAGTTCCTTCGGGAAAATCCTGGTAACCGTACAAGATGGTTCGCTTGTCCCATTCGCCAATGCCGGTGTCATAGGCTTCGGAAAAATTGAGGCTGCCATCGGGGTTCAGGGTGATGTACGGGTGCGGATAGTCCATCACCGAAGCCCTGCCGTCAACGCTGGCGGTGAAGTTGTGGGCCAGTCCCAGGGTGTGCCCCACCTCGTGGGCTGCCAGTTGCCGCAGGCGAGCCAACGCCATTTCCATGAGGCGGGGATCGGGCTCGTCGCCGTTTTCATAGGCTGCCAGCAGGCCCTGGGCAATGAGGAAGTCCTGCCTTACCCGGAGGGAGCCCAGGGTCACCTTGCCCTTGATGATCTCTCCGGTTCTGGGATCAATGACCGAACCTCCGTAAGACCAACCCCGGGTGCTTCGGTGCACCCACTGGATGAGGTTGTAGCGCAGGTCCATGGGATCGGCATCGGCGGGCAGCATTTCCACCCGGAAGGCATTGCGGTAGCCGGCAGCTTCAAAAGCCTGGTTCCACCAGGACGCCCCCTCCAGCAAGGCCGAACGCACCGGCTCCGGCACCCCGGGATCGAGGTAGTAAACGATGGGCTCCACCGGCTCACTGACTGCGGCCGCAGGGTCCTTTTTCGCCAGCCGGTGGCGGGTGATGAAGCGCTTTTTGAGAGGCTGGTCAATGGGGGTGGCGTAGTCGTAATAGCTCATGCCAAAAAAGCCGCAGCGAGGGTCAAAGGGCCGGGGCTCGTAACCCGGATCGGGCAGCTTGACAAACGAGTGGTGCTGCCGCACCGTCACCGCCTCTGGCGTGGGTGTTACGGAACGGATCCAGGCGCCTTTTGCGTCGCCAACAAAAGTGAGCGTGGACTCAAACTCCGTATTTTCAGGAAAATTCTTCGTGCGGGGCAGGTAGATGGCGCTGCGGCTCTGGTCCAGCTTGTAGCTGCCCTGTTTCCGGTCTTTCAGTCGCTTCGCAACCCGGTGGGCATCCTGCAGCAGGTAAGGCGTGGCATCCACCAGCAGTTTGCCGTCTTCTTCGGCTTCCACTTTGAAGCCCCACAGCACCGACTCTGCAAAGGCCTCCTGCACGGCCTGGCGCTCCAGCTCGTTGTCACTCTCAGCCCGGTAGCTGTAATTTTTCTGCACGAACAGGACCTTGTCCCCACTGCGGCGGAACTCCACGATGCGCTCCTGCCCCAGTTGCCCCCGGTCCAGCCCGATGTCGTTGGAACCTACCCCGGCGGCCAGGGAATTGACATACAAAAACTCCGTATCCAGCTTGTCAATGAGCAGCCAGACCTTTCCCTTTCTTTCGTCCCAATAAAAATCGAAATAGCCCGGGAAATGCTGCATGCCCTTCACCTTTTCAGAAAGTCCCGGTTTGGGTTTGGCGGCAGGCCTGGCAGCGGTGGTGACAACAGTTTCCTGTGTGGCTGTGCATGAAAATGCCAGCAAAATGGAGAGCAGTAAAACAATGCGCATAAGTCGGATGTGGTTTGTTCAGCATGAAGTGTGGCGAAAATAGCATTTCCGGGGCGTTAATCCTTGTGGGGTTTTCGGAAACCTCATAGGGGTTGGGTCACAGCCCTCTGCTGAATGCCTCCTGCTCTTCAATTGGTTTGGTGATCATTTCGCCTGTAAGGGATGGGGCAGCCAAAATCGTTTATAAATTCACACCCAATATCGGTTTAATTTCCTAACAATTTCTCTTTCTTGTTTCGCCATTATCATGTAAACTGCTGGCGGGATTATTTACAATGATAAAAGTAAAAATGACTATTTTGATTGCCTGCTTCATGCGTGAGAATCATTTAAAATTAAACCTGATAAAGGGGCTTGCAATGCATACAAATTGGGTGCAGCAGCGATTTGTCATGTGATACTGACGCAAACACCAAACGGAATACCATTAAATAAATGTTTTTTAAATGAAATTTTACAGCCCTTTCCATTGCTTTATCCTTTTGAGAAACTTTTTGCGTAGCACAAGTAAATACCCCATCCTCTATTTTTAGTTGAAAACTTGAAATCCTCTAAGTTTACATCCGAAGTGTAGAGAATTGACTGGCGATAGCGGCTTTCAACAAAAAACCTTGACTTTTGCAACAACACTCCAATTCCGCCGCCAACCAAAAAGCCTAAATCTGGGCGTCTCAGGTGAAAATTATCAAACTCTAACTCCTTTCGGCCTGTAATTGGTGTTTCTTTATATCCACTGACAAAATGGCCGTATGATGCCCCTCCTTTTACAAAAACAAAGAAACCTTTTTGGGCATATTGATACATAAGTGGAACTACCAATTCCACCTGTCGCATGATGGTTGTAGCTGGAGATGAGCCAGTGGCTGTAGGAGTTTTCCCACCTTTTTCCAAAAAATTGATTTCTGGTTCTATAAATAATTTTTTGCCGATTTTGATGGTTGCAAAAATTCCAACCTCTAATCTCTTAATTTTGTCGGAATTTAAAAAATATTCATCATCAGTGAAGTACCTGAACCTGGCATCAAAAGTCCCTGCCTTTATTCCAAACTCTGTCTGCGCCGATAGAAGAACAGGGCTTAAAAATACAATAAAGCAATAAATACATCTCATCACATTTCCTTTTTCTGTTGTTTCAACAAGATTTTACTTTCTATTAGATTTGTTGAATGAATCCAATTCCTTCTGAGCAGGATTCATACAACAAAGCCAGTCTGAAATGGAATTTTGTCCACAAACAAAGTGTGCAGATACAGTCAAAGCCAGAAATATCATTGCCAATAATCCCATTTGTTTTATTGGCTCAAGGAAGTTCATTTTGATTGCCTGAATTTGCATTACATGACAAGCTTGTTAAGCCAGATATGTAATATAATAAATGAGCCTAAAACTACAACATTTTTTGTGGCTCCTCTCTCTCTGGCAAATCCAAAAATTTGTCAGCCGCACAACAACACTGCCATTCCCACCGCAAGGGCGAACCTTGAAAAGAAAAGCCCTGTCAACAACAGGAACAAGCCGGGATTCAGCCTGGCGGTCAGGTGAATCAATGCCGTCCGATACAAAATTTTCTGGTCAGCATTTAACCCTCCCTGGTGATGGCACACAGGAAATACAGCCCATTGTCCTGTGAGGAAACGTCAATGGATTGCCCCTGGAGAAAGAATTTCTCTCCTTTTACCCGGTTGAACTGGTGGTCAAAAATCCGGATGTCGAGTGGTTCATCAGGCAGGATGCCGTCAACTGCGAGCTGGATATTATTAATGGCCGGGTTGGGGTAGATGGTCAGCCCGAGGCTGCCGAAACACCATTGCTTTTTGCTTTAGCAATAAACTTCAGCTTCTCTTCCTGGGTCCATGTGCGCTTCTTCATGTCGAAAAATTACAGTTTTTATCTGTAATCTTTGTCCGACTTGATAGGGGCTAAAAAACCTGAAGAAGCTTATTCCATATCTGATTCCCAAATGGCTCTGACACCTTACAGGGATAACAATAATTAGAAAAATGAATATTGGGATCAATTGCATATTTTAACATTATTTAAAGTTATACCTAAAAAGTAGGCTCGCAATGACAACAGTTTCCCGTTCAGGAGGATAATAATCCCCTTTCATATTGCCAAACGAAAATTGAGTACCAACTTTTACCCTATTTAAACCAACCATTTGTTTTGAATAAATACCTAAAAATCGGGTTAAACCTAAATCGTCCACGCCGTAGCCCGAACGGCTGTATACAGACCACCTAAACCCTGCTTCAACTTCAATCCAATTAAATTTTGGTTTCCAGCGTGTGAATACATGTCCAAAGACAAGTTGGTCAATTTCATTGACATGAGCTTCACTTTTATCGCTCGACCAAATGGTGTTTTCTTTTGAAATATATCTTCCGGCAAGAAGAACCCAATCAAACTTATTGGGAAGAATCCCTGCTTCGACTCCTACATAAAGATTTTTACCAACATCACCTGCATAGTGAACTGATATGCCCCATAGGTGGAAGTCAACACCCCAAAGAATAGGTTCAGCTTCTTGTGACTGAAGAGACACCAACGGAGAAATTGTTAAAACCAAAATTAGAATGAAATTTTTTTTCATATTCGATTTTTGAAAAGTTATTGCAAACAATTCACGCTGTAATTACTTTCTGGGGTTTTTGTCTTGTTTTGTCTGTTTTTTTGCTACTACTAACATACAAACAAACACCCTCTAATCCCCCTTCAAAACATCCGTTAATCCAGTAAATCGAAAATTAAAGATTGTTTAAGCAGGTTACCCATTTCCACCATCCTGCCTTGCACCATCCGGCCTTCTTAGTGACTGAGGCCTGCGGAAAATCTTCCTTCCAAAGGTACAAAACCCGAAAAAAACACCCAACAACACATTTAAAAAACTTTTCCATTTCTCTTGCCTCCTTACTCCTCCTCTGCTGCCATCACCTCCCCTGCAATCAGCCCGGTGCGTGTCAGGGTATCCCGGAAATTGTAATACCGGGGGTTGAGTTGGGCCGGTTTGAGCAGGTCCATGCCGGTGGCGATGCGGTTTTTGAGTTCCAGCACCCGGGCTTGCCGGTGCCAGTCGTCCACAGCGTAGATGACGGTGAGGCTGTCGGGAGAGTGGAGGGCGGAGAGGTGCATGGTTTCGCAGGGCAGGGCCCAGGTTTTGAGCAACAGTTCTTTGTCCGGCAGGCTGGTATCCATGAGGAATTTTTGGTTTCCGGTTTGGGAGGAGACGCTACATTTATTCTAAAAATATGTTCTCACTGCAAATTCATACTGTTCAATAAATATTCGTTTGAAAATTGTGATATTATTCTGTTCATAAAACAATAACATTGCCTTTTTGTAATCAACACTATCAACTGTCCTAAATGAAACAGGACAATATTTGTGATTCACCAATATTGCGTTACTTAAAATTCTTGCAGTTCTCTTGTTGCCATCCACAAACGGCTGAATGTATGAGATAAGAATAAGTACAAGCAATGCTTGTTCAAATACATTTTCTCTTTTATTTATTAAATCACAAGTCAAGGATAGTGCTTCTCTTATTTGAAATTCGTTGTCTATTGGTCGATAATTAGTGCCTGAAATACCAACTCTTCTTTTTCTTATGTTTCTGTCAACAGCAAGGTCTTTTGTCAAGACACTGTGAATATCTTCAATTTTCGACACAGACAGAGGAAATAAATAGTCAGGGTTTTCAATTATAAAATCAATAGCTTCCTTATGATTGAGCAACATTATAGCCTCTTCTTTTGATTTTCCTGCCGCAGTTTCTTTTTCCTTTAAAAGCCTTTCTGTCTCCAGTAACGAATAGGTATTTCCTTCTATTTGTGAAGATTTCCAGCTTAAATCGATAGCGAGTCGTTCGAATTCCTTTTTTACTTCAAACTCGCTTAATTCTGATATATTTTTTTCAAACTCTTTTTGCAGGCCAGTTAATCGATTTAATTCTTCCTCTGTGAATAACGTTACTGTGGGAAATATTTCTGTTAAAAGTGAAAAATTGAAATTCTGAATTATTGTTCTCTCGTCTATCTCTTTTTGGTAGTAATCCTGAACATCTATTTCACGAACCAAATTATAATATGGTGAAAGCTTATATCTTGTTGCTTTTCCTTTCCCTGTTGACGATATTAATTTCTTTGCCACAAGTTTTGATAAAATTCTTTTTATTGTGGCAATACTTTTTTTATCTGATATTCCTTGTTGAATGTCTCCGGAAGATCTTTCCGGATTTTGTTTTAAAAATTCTAATATTGAGTTTTCTATGTCCATAGACGTGGATTTAGCTCACAAAAATAGTAAATTCGGCTCAAGATTCCAATTTTTTGAGCTGTATTCTTTTCTTAAATGAGCTAAAACGCCCAAACAACCGAAAGTCTTCTACCCCCCTTTAAAACATTAATATACCCGATCCGAAGTGGTTTGGGAATAATTCATCACTCCCGTCCAGTGTGGATGGGGAGTTTGGGCGGCGGAGCCGCCCAAACCACTTCGTTTTGGGTATAGATCCAGCGAGTCGGGAATTAGTGATTATAAAATCAGGTTACCCATTTGCAACCATTTTGCCATGCATCATCCAGCCTTTTTAGTGACTGTAGCCTGCGGGCAAACCTTCCCCCTAAGATACAAAACACTAAAAAACACCCAACAACACATTTAAAGAATCCTCTCCATATCTCTTGCCCCCTTACTCCTCTTCCGTTGCCATCACCTCTCCGGAAATCAGCCGGGTGGGGGCCAGTGTATCCCGGAAATTGTAATACCGGGGGTTGAGTTGGGCCGGTTTGAGCAGGTCCATGCCGGTGGCGATGCGGTTTTTGAGTTCCAGCACCCAGGCTTGCCGGTGCCAGTCGTCCACAGCGTAGATGACGGTGAGGCTGTCGGGAGAGTGGAGGGCGGAGAGGTGCATGGTTTCGTAGGGCAGGGCCCAGGTTTGGAGCAACAGTTCTTTGTCCGGCAGGCTGGCATCCATGAGGAATTTTTGGTTTCCGGTTTGGGAGGCCTTGTGCACCAGGTCTTCCAGGTAGGCGATGCGCCGGGTGTAGAAAGCGCTTTGGTCGGCCATGTGGTGGAGGCGCCAGCCGGCCATGAGCCCGAAAAGCAGCGCAGCAGGGAGCAGCCATTTGCGGTGGGAGAACAGGGCCGGAACGACATCCGCACACAGTGGCAGCAGCACGAAAATGCTGAGCGGCAGGTACTGTGTTTCGATGTGGAAGAAGTGGCCCCCCTCCTGGTAGGCGGCGGTCACCAGCACCCAACCGACCAGGTGGCTGCCGGTGATGAAGAGGAACCTGAGCCAGCGTTTTTGCCGAAGGTAAAAGATGAGGACCAGCAACAGGGCCGGTGGCCAGAGGTAAAAGTCGGTCCACAGATGGTCCCAAAAGAGCCGGGTGCCCGGTTGGTGGATGGGATCATCGAGAAAGGTCCGGAGACGGTCGAAGCTGAGGCGGGAGCCTGTGAGCTGGTCGTAATGGTTGTTGAAGAAGATGTGTTTTGCTGCCAACACCAAAATGAATGCCGCCACTGCCAGCAGCAAGGTTTTGTGGCCAGGCTTCGGACTGTCCGGTTTTTTCCCATCCGCCATTTTGCCGAAGGAAAAGAAAACAGCCACGAAAAAGAAGGGGAACACCACCAGTGGGTGGAAGAACACCAGCAGGGGCACCAGCGCGGCGGCTGCCGGCACGTTTCCTGATGTCCATTTTTTCCTCGCTTCGCAATGGGCCAGCAATGCCCAAAAGAAGAGGCACCAACTGACGGCCTGAACGCCCTCATTCTGCACCCAGTAAAAGGAATGGTTGACCAGAAAGATGTTGAAAAGGGCGATGCAAAGCGCAAAGGCCGGTTGCCGCAGGCGATGCAGGGTGAGCGAAAACAAGGCCCAATGCACCAGCACAAAAGACAAAGAGTACGCAATGAGTACGCCTTTGAGCGGCAGCCCCATCTTGACGGCCAGCAACGGAACGGCCTGCGCAAAGACCACCCCAAAGCGGTTGACCTGGATGGCAAAGCCCCCGTTTTTGATGATTTCAAAGGACTGGAACGCCGTGTCGAGAAACAGGCTGCGCTCCCGGAAGTAAACCACCGACATGATGGCCAGCACCAGAAAAAGACTGTGTCCGGTGTAGGTCAGATAGCTGATGTAGGTCCTGGGAGCGGGCATGTGGTTTTGTGGTGTTCACCAACCTGACGACGCCGCTAAGGTATTATTCTTCACCGCAATTTCATTTACACAAGCCTGCCATTGGCTGACATTTTTCCGGGCTTTGTTGAACTGATCCTGAATTTAGTTGTATATGCAACCAATTGCTTTATTTTTGCCGCCTTTCTGAACCCGCTGAGCTATGTTAGATGCCGAAATCATGAAAAGCCTGTTGCCCTGGATCAGCAAAACGTCCAAGTTGCTGGGCATTTATGTGGCGGAGGTTTTCAAAAGCCGGGGACTGGACCTGACCCGCGAGCAACTGATCTTTTTGAAATTCCTGATGGAGAAGGATGGCCGGATGCAAAACGAACTGGCCGACATTACGGAACGCGACAAAGCGTCGCTGACCCGGCTGGTGAGTACCCTGGAACGCAAAGGACTGGTGGAGCGCCGCACCGATGATTCTGACCGCCGGGTGAACCGCATCTACCTGACGGAAGCCGGCCGCCAAACCATGCACGACGCCGTGCCGGTGATCAAAGAGATCATCGGGAATGTGCAAAAGGGCATCCCGGAGCAGGAAATCGAGGCCGCCATTGCGACGATAAAAAAAGTGCAGGAGAACCTGGGGATGCATTGTGAGGAACTGAAGAACTGAGGAACTGAAGAACTGAGGAACTGAAGAACTGAGGAACTGAAGAACTGAGGAACTGAGGAACTGAGGAACTGAACCCCGTCCCAAGAATCGAGAGCCTATCCCGACATTCGTCGGGAGGTTTAGAAAGGTACAGGGGCGACCGAGCGCAACCACTCTAAACTCCTCTAAACCCCTCTAAACCCCTGAGCGCACTTTTAGCCCCGATCCCGAAATTTCTTCGGGATCGGGGCGCTCAGGATTTGCACCATGCAAATTTTTGGAATGAATAATCCGAGTGAAATGAGAAAAATAATCACTTCTGTTTTGGGGCTGGCCCTGCTGGTGGTGGCCTTTCTGGGTGCCAAATCACTGATGTCGGGCAAGCCGCAAGCGGCCACGGAGCCCAAAAAGAACGTCACCGCAGTTTTTACTGATACGGTGCAGAACAGCAGCATTCCGATTGTGATCACCAGCACCGGAAGCCTGGTGGCCCGCAACAAAGTAGAGCTGTTTGCCGAGGTGCAGGGCATCTTTGAGAAGAGCGCACACCTGTACCGGCCGGGCAGCTATTACAAAAAAGGTGAGCTGCTCCTGCAAATCAACAGCGACGAGCACCGCGCCAACCTGAAGGCCCAAAAGAGCAACCTCTACAACCTGGTCGTACTCACCCTGCCCGATCTGAAACTGGACTACCCGGAGGCCTTCGGAAAATGGGAAGCCTACGTCCGCAATTTCGACATGGAGGCCCCCCTGGCTCCCCTGCCCAAACCAGCCAATGAACGGGAAAAGCTGTTCATCTCGGGCCGCAATTTTTTCACGCTGTGGTACACGGTGAAAAACCTGGAAGAGCGGTTGGTCAAATTTGAGCTCCGGGCGCCGTACTCCGGCATCCTTACCATGGCTTCGGTAAATCCTGGCACCCTGGTGCGACCCGGGCAAAAACTGGGTGAGTTCCTCAACACCAGTGTGTACGAACTGGAGCTGCCGGTGAACGTGAGCTACCTGGACTTGCTGAAAGTGGGCAAATCCGTGAGACTGCACGACCTGGAACAGCGCAGAAGCTGGACAGGAAGGGTGGCCCGCATCAACGGCACCGTGAACACCACCTCACAAATGGTGCAGGTGTACATCGAAGTGAGTGGCAAAGACCTTCGGGAGGGTATGTTCCTGGAAGCTGAACTGGAAGCCAAAAACGAACAGGCTGCTTATGAGATAGAAAGGAAACTACTGCAGGAAGGCAACAAGGTTTTCCTCGTGCAGGATTCTGTACTCACCCTCACAGATGTGGAACCGGTTTTCTTCAAAGAAAAATCCGTGGTCGTAAAAGGCCTCAATGACGGCGATGTCATCCTGGCCAAAGCCGTGCCCGGCGCTTTCAACGGTATGCGGGTGCGGAGAGTAGGGAGTAGGGAGTAGGGTGTAGGGTGTAGGGTGTAGGGTGCAGAGTTCGCTAGCACTTTCATTCCTCATTCCTCATCCCTGGAGAATAGGGAATAGAGACGTTGCAGTGTATCGTCTAACCCAGGAAACAAGGGGGCCCGTCACGAGTCACGAAAAAAAATCCAATGAGGTCAGTAATATCGTATTTCATCAAATTTCCGGTAGCGGTCAACATCTTGTTATTTGCGCTATTTGCATTTGGTTTTTGGGGTGTGCTGGGCACAGGGTCAGCCTTTTGTCCGCTCGATGAGCCGCACCTGATGCCCATCCGGATTGCCTATCCGGGAGCGTCGCCACAGGAGATCGAGGAGGGCATTGTACTCAGAATCGAGGACAACCTCCGGGGCCTGGTGGGCATTGACCGGGTAACTTCTGTTTCTTCGGAAAACACGGCCACCATCACCGTGGAAACCCTGCAGGATTATGACATTGACGTGGTGCTGGCGGATGTGAAAAATGCCGTGGACAGGGTGCCCTCCTTTCCTGTTGAGATGGAACCGCCGGTAGTGGCCAAGCTGGAGCCCATGGCGCAGTCCATCCGCTTTACACTGAGCGGCGACCAGGTGCCCCTGAAGACCCTGAAGCAGATTGCCCGAAGGATAGAAAACGACCTGCGGGGTATTGACGGCATTTCCCAGGTCAACCTGACCGGTTTTCCTGCCGAAGAAATTGAAATAGCCGTCAGAGAACCCGACCTTCGGGCTTACAACCTCACTTTTGCTGAAGTGGCCCGGGCTGTGGCCAACAGCAACATCCTATCCACCGGCGGCACCATCAGAACAGAAAGTGAAGACTACCTCATCAGGGCCCGCAACCGGCATTACTACGGCGATGAACTGGATTTTGTGGTGGTCAGGGCTGACCAGAACGGGCGCATGATCTACCTGAAGGACGTGGCCGAAGTGCGGGATACCTGGAGCGAAGTGCCCGACCGGCTCTACATGAACAGCCATCCGGCCATTGAATTCAGTGTATCCACCACCAACAGTGAGGACCTGCTGCACGCCGCTGATGAGACCCTCGCATACATTGATGATTTCAACCTGAAAAACGAGAACGTCCACCTGGATGTGACCCGGGATGCCTCTCTGGTATTGCGCCAGCGAACAAAACTTTTGTTGGAAAACGGGGCGATAGGTATTCTGCTTGTGCTCGTTCTTCTTTCTTTATTCTTGAAACCCAGTCTGGCATTCTGGGTGGCATTGGGCATTCCGGCCTCTTTCTTCGGAATGTTCATCTTCGCCAGCCAGCTCATCACCATCAATGTGCTCTCGCTCTTCGGAATGATCATCGTGATCGGTATTCTGGTGGATGACGGCATTGTGATCGGGGAAAATATCTACCTGCATTACGAACGGGGGAAAACGCCCATCCGGGCAGCCATAGACGGCACCATGGAAGTATTGCCGGCGGTGGTTTCAGCAGTGCTTACCACCCTGATTGCTTTTGCTACATTTTACTTTATTGAAGGCAGGGTCGGGGAGTTTTTCTCTGAAGTATCCACCGTGGTCATTCTCACCCTTGCGGTGTCATTGATCGAAGCCCTGATCATTCTGCCGGCGCACATTGCCCACAGCCGGGCCCTCAACCGCCGGGCCAGACCCTATCTGCTCAACGTCTGGGCCGACAAAGGGCTGATGTGGTTTCGCGACAAGGTGTATGCGCCGGTGTTGCGGTTTTTCCTCAACAATCCGGTCTTGGGTTTTGCCATTCCCCTGGCCATGCTCATCCTGACCATCGGCTCGGTGGGTGCCGGCATTGTGAAGACCACTTTTTTTCCGCCCATTGCCAGCGATGCCGTAACGGTGACCCTCCGCATGCCGCAAGGCACCAGCGAGAACATCACCGACAGCCTCATCACTTACATCGAGCAGCAGGCCAATCTGATCAACGAGGATTTTACGAAGAAACAACACGACGGCCAACAGGTCATCCAGAACATGGTGAAACGCATTGGCCCGGGAAGTTCCACAGCCAGCCTGACCCTGAACCTTTTACCCGGTGAAGCACGGGATTTTCCTTCTGACGACATTGCCAATGCACTGGCTGACAAAGTTGGGTTAATATACGGAGCCGAAAGCATCGAGTACGGTTCCGGCTCCAACTTTGGTGGTAAGCCGGTTTCCGTCTCGCTGGTCAGCCACAACATCGGGGAACTGAAAGCCGTGAAGAAGATGCTGAAAGAGAAACTTCAGAAAGAACCCAAACTGAAAGACATTTCCGACAACGACCCCGCGGGCATCAAAGAAATCAAGCTGAAGCTCAAAGAAAGCGCCTACCTGTTGGGCATGACCTACAGCAGCCTGCTGCAACAGGTGCGGGGCGGCTTTTTCGGCCAGCCGGTGCAGCGCTTCCAGCGCGGACAGGATGAGATAAGAGTATGGGCTCGTTACGACCGTTCCAACCGCCAGAGCATCAAAGACCTGGACGAAATGTGGATACTCACCCCCACGGGAAGCCGGGTGCCGTTGTCAGAAATTGCGAACTACGAAATTGCCAGAGGCGAAGTGCTCATCAACCACCTCAACGGAAAGCGGGAAATCAGGGTGGAAGCCAACCTGCGCGACCGCAAAGACAGCGCCACCGACATGCTGGAACACATCCGCACCGGCATCATGCCGGACATTCTGGCACAACACCCCACTGTGACCGCATTGTACGAAGGGCAAAACCGGGAAGCCGGCAAAGTGAGCAACTCCGCAAAGTTTGCCGTACCGGCCATCCTGTTCCTGATCTATGCCATCATCGCCTTCACCTTCCGGTCATACAGCCAGCCGTTGATGCTGTTCCTGCTGGTGCCATTCAGCCTCATCGGGGTGGCCTGGGGCCACTGGCTGCACGGTTTTCCCATCAACATCCTCTCCTGGCTGGGTATCATTGCGCTGGTGGGCATCGTGGTGAACGACGGCCTGGTACTCATGAGCAAGTTCAACAGTTTCCTCCGGGAAGGTTTGCCCTTCAAACAGGCACTGTTCGAGGCCGGAAAGACCAGGTTCAGGGCCATCTTTTTGACCTCCGCCACCACCATTGCAGGCCTGGCGCCCCTCATGCTGGAAAAAAGCCGGCAGGCGCAATTCCTGATCCCCATGGCCATTTCTATTTCCTACGGAATTCTGATCGGAACCTTCCTGACCTTGCTGATGCTGCCTTTGCTGCTTTACTTCAGCAACACCCTAAAGGTGGCCAGGGTGTGGTTCACAACCGGCAAGAAACCCGCCCGTGAGGAAGTGGAGCGGGCCATCATTGAACAAAATGCTGAATATGAAGAACTGCCTTAAATACCTGCTGTTTGCCACACCGCTCTTTTTTTCTTTTGTTGTCGCTTCGCAAAACATTTTGACGAAGAAAGCAGCGGTGGAACAAGCCTTTGAGCAAAACCTGTCGGTGCGGCTGGCCCGCAACGCCGTGCAAATCGCCGAAAACAACACTTCCATTTTCAATACCGGTCAGTTGCCAACCGTAAGCGCCAATGCCGGAGTGGGCCTGGACGAAGGCGGCTCCCGCTTTGACTACAACGACGGCACCTCCCTCAAAGCCAAAGGTGCCACCAGCCTCAGCGGCAACGCCAGCCTGAGCATCAACTACGTCATTTACGACGGAAAAGCACGGGCACTCAACATCGAGCGCCTCCGGGAAAGCAAAGCCACCGCTGATCTTGAACTCCGCCAGAGCATGGAATTCACCGCCCTGCAACTGCTCAACAGCTACTACCAGGTGGCCCAACTGACAGAAACCGTCGCCCTGCAAAGGGAGGCCCTGGAGGTCTCCAGGCAACGACTGGAGCGCACCCGCTACCAGTACGAATACGGCCAGGGCATCCGCCTCAATGTGCTCAATGCCGAGGTGGACCTGCAACGCGACAGCGTCAACCTGCTCAACCTGGAAGCACAACTGGAAAATGCCCGCCGCAGCCTGAACACCCTCATTGGCCGGCAGGCCGATACCACATTTGAAATTGACACCACCGTGGTGTACGGCCAGGGCCTCAGCCTCGATGCCATTCTGGAACAGGCCCGCCAAAACAACGTGCAACTGTTGCTGGCAGAACAAGACCTGCTGCTCAGCGAATACGACCTGCGGCTGGCCGAAACCACCAACCTGCCCCGCATCAGCACCAACGCCACCTACGCCTACGCCCTCAAAGACAACGACACAAAATCTGCCATCGACTGGCAAAATATCCGCGGCCTCAACCTGGGCCTCAACCTCCGCTGGGACCTCTTCGACGGCGGCATCCGGCGCACCCGCATTGCCAACAACCGGGTGCTGGTCAACAACCTGCAACTGGCCAAAGACCAACTCCTGCTGGACCTGGAACGGGATGTCCGCAACGCCTGGCAAAACTACCAGACCGCCCTTTTTGTACTCAACACCGAGCGCCGCAACCTGGCCACCGCCCGCCTCAACTTTGAACGCTCACAGGATCAGTTCCGGCTGGGGCAGATCATCTCCGTGGAGTTCCGCCAGGCCCAACTGAACTTCCTTTCAGCCGCCACCAACCTCAGCATCGCCAAGTACAACGCCAAACGCTTTGAACTGGAACTGCTGCAACTGAGTGGCGCTTTGTTGGGAGTAGGGAGTAGGGAGTAGGGAGTAGGGTGTAGGGAGTAGGGAGTAGGGAGTAGGGTGTAGGGAGTAGGGAGTAGGGAGTAGGGAGTAGGGAGTAGGGAGTAGGGAGTAGGGAAATAATTTACAAATTGTCGAAGGTGAGCAAATTTTATTCTGAATGAGGCAAAATTTGACCCAATGGCTATGGGGAAAAAATTTAACGAAGAGCAGGATAAAATTGGCTGTTTTCAGCCAAATGATGTGAATTTAAACAGGCTCTAAAAGGGATTTTTCATTCTCGAAAAGGAAAAGCATTAACTTCGTTAGAAATATCTAACGCCATGGAATACTACTATGAGAGGCTTGAAGTATGGCAAAAAGCCAGGAATGTCGTTAAGCTAATTTATCAGGAAACAGAAGAATTTCCCCGGACTGAAACATTTGGGTTGTCAAATCAAATGAGAAGGGCAGCTGTCTCAGTGGCCAGTAATATCGCCGAAGGGAGTTGCAGAACGAGTAATAAAGACAAAATCCGGTTTTACGAAATATCCTACGGCAGTTTGGTTGAACTAAGGGTTCAGGCCACGTTGGCCCACGATCTGAAATACATTTCAGATGTTAAACTTAGAAATCTAATAGAGGAATTTGATCAGGTAGCCCGAATGCTGAGTGGACTCCGCCGGAGAACTGTCAACAGAGGAAAAAAGGGGCCCAATTAACTTAGTCCTCCCCTACTCCCTACTCTTTTTAACCACAGAGTTTAACAGAGTTTGATCACAGCGTTAACCGGAGATGGTGCCCAACCCTACTCCCTACTCTCTACTCTCTACTCTCTACTCTCTACTCTCTACTCTCTACTCTCTACTCTCTACTCCCTACTCCCTACTCCCTACTCCCTACTCCATTCATCTCACTCGTAAAATGAAACTCCACATCCGGGTGGTTGTCCTGTGCCATTTTCAATGACCAGGCGCTTTCGGCCAGGAAAACCAGGTTGCCGTGTGTATCCCTTGCCAGGTCCTTCGCCCTTCGGGCAACGAACGCTTTCAGGGCAGTGGGGTCTTGGCTGGTTATCCAGCAGGCTTTGTGCAGGTTGGCGGGTTCGTAGCGGCAGCTGGCGCCGTACTCGTGTTTGAGGCGATACTGGATCACGTCGAACTGGAGGGCACCCACTGTGCCGATGATCTTTCGGCCGTTGCTTTCCTTCGTAAAAAGCTGCGCCACGCCTTCGTCCATGAGTTGTTCCAGGCCTTTGGCCAGTTGTTTGGATTTCATCGGGTCGGCGTTTTCCACATACCTGAACTGCTCCGGTGAGAAGTTCGGAATGCCTTTGAAATGGAGCCGTTCCCCTTCGGTCAATGTGTCGCCGATTTTAAAATTGCCGGTATCGTGGAGGCCCACCACGTCGCCGGGGAAGGCTTCATCGATCACCTCTTTCTTGTCGGCCATGAAGCTGGTCGGGTTTGCGAAGCGAAGCTGCTGCCCCAGCCTGACGTGCAAGTAGGGCTTGTTGCGTTCAAATCTGCCGGAGCAGATGCGCAAAAAGGCGATGCGGGCCCGGTGGCGGGGGTCTATGTTGGCGTGGATCTTAAACACGAAGCCGGTGAAGCCATTCTCGTTGGGTGCCACTTCCCGCTCTTCGGCGGGCCGTGGCCGCGGCACCGGGGCAATGTCCACAAAGCAGTCGAGCATTTCGCGCACTCCGAAGTTGTTGATGGCGCTGCCGAAAAATACCGGCGACTGCTGCCCTTTCAGATAGGCCGCTTTGTCGAAATCAGGGTACACCTCGTGCACCATTTCCAGTTCTTCCCGCAAAGTGGCAGCCGGATTGTCACCGATGTGACTTTCCAGTGCGGGGTCAGCCAGGTCGTTGAACTCGATGACATCCTCCTCCTGCTGCTTGCCGTGCGGGCGGAAGAGCACCAGCTTTTGTTCGTACATGCTGTACACCCCTTTGAAGGTGCGGCCCATGCCCACCGGCCAGCTCAGCGGCGACACGGTGATGCCCAGTTTTTGCTCTATTTCGTCCAAAAGCACGAAGGGGTCCTTCCCCTCCCGGTCCAGCTTGTTGATGAAGATGATGATCGGCGTATCCCGCATCCGGCAGACGTTGACCAGTTTTTCCGTTTGCGGCTCCACACCTTTGGCCACGTCAATGACCACGATGGCGCTGTCAACGGCCGTGAGGGTGCGGTAGGTATCTTCGGCAAAATCCTGGTGACCCGGCGTGTCCAGGATGTTGATCTTCATGTCGCGGTACTCAAAGGCCATCACCGAGGTGGCCACCGAGATACCCCGCTGTTTCTCGATCTCCATAAAGTCGGAGACGGTGGTCTTTTTGATCTTGTTGCTCTTTACGGCACCTGCCACCTGTATGGCACCCCCAAACAGGAGCAGTTTCTCGGTAAGGGTGGTCTTACCGGCGTCCGGGTGCGAAATGATGCCAAAGGTTTTCCTGCGGGCTATTTCTTTCTCTAACGACATTTCTATCTTCATTTTCGGGCCTCCGGCCCAAACACAGCCAAAACGGGCTTTTCAAAAAAGGCTGCAAAAGTACGGGATAAAATCTGAGCCCATGTGCTTTTTTCAGTTGCAGGAATCTCCTGCCCCCCTTGCCCAATCCCCCGTCAGTTTCTACCTTTAGCCATTCCCCTTTTTGCAGGGTGTGACTTTCGCTTCGCCAAAGCTGTCAAACCATTGCCAAGGGTTTCGTTGTTGCCGCCGGAGGCGGTGAAAAAAAAGCTTGAAGGATGAAAGAGACAAATCCCACACAGGAGCGCCTCTGGTGTGAGTGGATCGAAATACCGGTTGCAGATTTCGACAGGGCCAAGACCTTCTATGAAACCATCTTCGGAATGAACATCCAGGCCATAGATTTCGGTGGCTTCAAAATGGGCATCTTCCCGCACAAAACGGTGGGCGCAGCCATCTGCTTTGGGGAGCATTACAAACCCTCTGCCGATGGCCCCGTGGTTTACCTGAATGCCAACCCGGACCTGCAAACCACCCTGGACAAGGTGGAAACCGCCGGCGGCAAGGTGCTGCAACCAAAAAAAATGATCTCCCCCGACCACGGAAACATGGCCCTGTTTCTGGACAGCGAAGGCAACCGGCTGGCATTGTATTCTTCTGAATGAGGATGTGAGGATGTGAGGAATTGAGGAACTGAGGAACTGAGGAATTGAGGAACTGAGCGAACGCTGGCAGTGGTTCTGAACCCTGCCAGCGTTGGTTGTGCTACAGTGGAAGAAAAACCGCACAAAAACCAAGAAAAAACCGCAAAAAAAACACAAGTAGAATTCAGGAGCTGACAGAAAGTCAGCGCCTGATGGGGGGCAATCCCGAGGCTCCCGAAAGCTTTCGGGATCGGGACTAAAAACCACAAAAACCCCGCAAAAAAAACCTTACATAAAACCACAAGTAGAATTCAGGAGCTGACTGAAAGTCAGCGCCTGATGGGGGGGGGCAATCCCGAGGCTCCCGAAAGCCGATATCTATCGGCTTCGGGATCGGGACTAAAAACCGCAAAAACCTTCCAAAAAACCAGCGAAGCAAAAACCTTAAAAACTCGACAGCATGCCTATCAGAATGGAAAAAGACCCGCAAAAAGGCGGGCAGAGAAGACCGGACCCCCGACGCAACGAAGGCCGGGGTGGTGGTGGCGGACTCGGCCGCTTGCTGCCGTTCTTGCTCCTGTTTCTTTTCAAAAAACCCAGGCTGCTCATCCCGGTACTCATCATTGGTGCCATCTGGTACTTCTTTTTCGGTGGTAGTGAGATGTTCTCGGGTGGCAACTACGAAGAACAGCAGGCAAGCTTTTCCTTCGGTGCCGAACTGAGTGAAGAAGAATACGACAAAGCCGAAGTCTTTGAGCCATTGGCAGCTATTCCGCTGGGCAGCTACACCAACCGGCTGCCGGCGTCGGTTTCACTGCTGAAGTATGCCCCCAAGCGGCTGCACCAGGGGTCGCAGGGTTCCTGTGTGGGTTGGGCCAGCTCTTATGCTGCACGCACCATCCTGGAGGCACAGGCCAGCGGTGCCAATCCGGATGATGTGGCCTACAGCCCGTCGTTTTTGTACAACCAGATCGCACTGCCCGGCTGCCAGGGGGCCTACATGAACAACGCCATGGAAACCCTCCACCAGGCCGGTGACCTGCCCTTCTCAAAATTCCGTTACGACGAACGCACCTGCAACCGCACCCCCACCCGCGACCAACTGGCCGAGGCTGCCCGTCACCGCATCAAAGGCTACAACCGCCTTACGCAAGGCGCCTCCAATTACGGGGTTGACATCCAGGGTATCAAACAGCACCTGGCACAGGGTGCTCCCGTGGTCATCGGCATGTTGGTGGGGGGCACCTTCATGCACCAGATGGTGGGCCGCAGCACCTGGCACCCTACCCAACGGGATTACAGCGGGTACGGCTTCAGCGGCCACGCCATGTGCGTCATCGGATACGACGACAACCGCCAGGCCTTCCAACTCATGAACTCATGGGGTTCCGAATGGGGGCAAAACGGAGTGGCCTGGATTGGCTACCGGGATTTTGAACACTTCACCAAAGAGGCCTACGGGCTCTACCCCATGGGCAAAGCTGAGAAGTTCGACCCGGAAATCCTGGATGTGACCTTCGGCCTCGTTGACAACGAAACCCAACAACTCATCCCCCTGCAACCTGCCGGCAACAAGGTGTTCCGAACTAAAGCTTACCTGTCACCCCGCAACCACTTCAAGGTGGCCATCATGAATTCCGTGGAATGCTATGTGTACGTTTTTGGCGAAGAAACCGACGGCTCCAGCTATGTGCTGTTTCCATACACCGAAAAGCACTCACCCTACTGCGGCATCACCGGCACCCGCCTTTTCCCGAAGGACTATTCCATGACCCCCGATGAACTGGGCAACCGCGACCGCATTGCCATCGTCGTCACCAAAGAGCCCATAGACTGGAATGTGATCAACAGCCGCATCAACCAGAGCCGCCGGGGCACCTACATCGAAAAAGTCAGGGATGCCATTTCCGACCAGGAATTCCCCGACACCCGCTTCAATGTGGACGATGCCGTACACTTCCGATGCCGCCTGAACGGCAAGAATGCCGTGGCCACGGTGGTGGAGATTGATAAACGGTGAGAGGATTGAGGAGATGAGGAAGTGAGCCCCGATAGCCATCGGGGGAGGAACTGAGGAACTGAGGAACTGAGCAGACACGGCATTAGGTTGCAACTTGGAGTTGCGACCTGAATTCACCTAAAATAAAGAATTATCCCTGCAATTTTAAAATCGGATTTTAAAATTGCAGGGTTAATAGCGTCTGGGCAGGCTGCGATTAGGGTTTACCTCAGCGCTTCCTCAACCAGATCCCCCCTGTGATACTTCCCTTGTAACGGGTGAATAGCTGCTCCGGCAACTGCTCCGGGTATTTGTATTCGAGGCAGGTGTTCATGAACACGATTTCGTAGTTGGGATTGTCCATCAGGAAAGCCCGGAGGATGTAGTTTTCGTTCCAGGCGTAGCCTTTGTAGATCCATTCTTTCGGGTATTCAAAGGGATAGAAGATGTCGTGGAAGTGGATGTAAACGCCGCTGTTCAGTCGGGGCAGCACTTCGAACAACAGGTGGTTCACATCGGAGCCGATTTTGGACACATGGCTGGTGTCTATAAAAAGAAAATCGCCGGCTTTCAATTTTTCGAACTGTTCCAGTGGCACATGCTGCACGATGGATTGCACCAGCCTGGTGGAGGCCACATCGGCTGCCAGTGCGTTGAGTCGGTCCGGGTAAGGTTCAATGAAGGTCAGTTCAATCTTGTCGTCGAAAAAAAGTTGGTTGGTATCCAGCATCACCGCTGAGCTCCAACCCGACCCCACCTCGATGATGCGTTTGGGCATCAACACCCTCATCAGTCCGTAAAGGGTGAGGGCATCGCTCCAGGTGTAATAAATGTTGTCGAAACAAAAACGAAGACCGCTTTGAGTCTGCTCGCTCCAGGGGGCCTCAGGCAGCAGGGGTTTGATTTTGCCCAGAAGATCGAGCTGGACCTGGTCGTTGAAGTCAATGCCGGGAATTGGCCTGCTGAAATCGTAAATCTCTTTTTCCCTTGTTCTGACTTCGTCAAGGTCGGGCACCGGGCTGTAGAAATGCCCGGGCGTGCTGTGCTTCAAAAAAGCAGCCCGCCAGGCACCGACTCTGGGTATCAGGGAGATGAGTTTTTCGAGGAATTGTTTCATTGATCAAAATTTCGCAGCACAGCATTAATCAGTTCCTTCGGGCAAAGATCGCCCAAGTCCGGTTGTTAATGACAGCCAGCCGTCAGATTTGTCTATGGAAAGCTGTTATTGAGCAATGAGCGGTGGTAATCCGTAGTCGGATGGGTACATTCGCAGGTGCCCTGACCGGGGCCTCATCTTTCAAACTAAACTTTCCAAACTTATGCTAAACAAACTGTTCACCCGGGGCCTGTGTTTGGTACTCTCAGTGTTTACCATAGCAGCTACTATGACCGCACAAGACCATTTGCCCGAAGGCATCGAAAAAATTACTTCTGTTGAAGGCATTACCGAGTACAAGCTCACTGGCAACGGACTTAGAATTCTGTTGTTCCCCGACCAGTCCAAGCCTACCATTACCGTCAACATTACCTACCTGGTGGGTAGCCGGCACGAAGGTTACGGAGAAACCGGAATGGCGCACCTGCTGGAGCACATGGTGTTCAAAGGCACGCCCAATCACCCCAATGTACCTCAGGAATTAAGCGAACATGGAGCCAGACCCAACGGTACCACCTGGTACGACCGCACGAATTACTTTGAAACATTCAATGCCACCGACGAGAACCTGCGCTGGGCACTGGACCTGGAGGCCGACCGGATGGTCAACTCGTTCATTGCGAAGAAAGACCTCGAGAGCGAGATGACCGTGGTGAGAAACGAATTTGAATCCGGAGAAAACAACCCTTCCGGCATCCTGATGGAGCGGGTTTTGTCAACGGCTTACCTGTGGCACAACTACGGCAACAGCACCATCGGCGCCCGTTCTGACATCGAGAACGTGCCCATCGAAAACCTCCAGGCTTTTTACCGGAAGTATTACCAGCCGGACAATGCCGTATTGGTGGTTGCCGGCAAAATTGACGAAGCAAAGACCCTGGAGTACATCGTGGAATTTTTTGGCCGCATTCCAAAACCGGAGCGAAAGCTGACCCACACCTTCACCAAAGAACCCACCCAGGACGGCGAACGCCTGGTGACCCTCCGAAGGGTTGGCGATGTGCAGGTAGTGTCCTGTGCTTACCACACCCCGCCGGGACCGCACCCCGAATACGCCGCCGTATCCGTTCTGGACGAAGTGCTTACCAGCCAGCCTTCCGGTCGCCTTTACAAGGCATTGGTCGAAACCAAAAAGGCCTCTTCCGTCTGGTCCTTTGCACCGGGCCTGAAAGAAGGCGGGTTCATCTACATCAATGCAGATGTCAGGATGGAAAACTCAATCGATGAGGCAAAAGACATCCTGCTGACCACCCTGGATGAACTCCCCGACAACCCTCCCACACAGGAAGAGGTGGACAGGGCCAAACAACGCATCCTCAAGAATTGGGAACTTCGCTTTCGAAACAGCACCTCTGTGGGGCTTGGCCTCAGCGAGTTCATTGCCCAGGGCGACTGGCGCCTGGCCTTTCTGCTGAGAGACAACGTGGAAGCAGTATCGGCAGAGGACGTGCTTAACGCAGCTAAAAAATACCTCAAACCCAGCAACCGCACCGTCGGAATTTTCATTCCGGAACAAAATCCCGACCGCGCCGATATCCCGGATGCGCCTGACCTCGAAACCCTGCTCGGCAACTACAAAGGCAAAGAGGCCATTGCCGAAGGGGAAGACTTTGACCCAAGCTGCGAAAACATCGAGAACCGCACCCACAAAGGCGAAGCTCCCGATGGCACCATAGAGTTTGCCTTTTTACCGAAGGAAACCCGTGGAAATTCCGTCTCTGCCAGATTGACCCTTCGTTTTGGCGACGAAAACAGCCTGAAAGGAAAAGCCACCGCCGGCGAGCTGGTGGCCGCCATGCTGAACAAAGGAACCACCAGCCTGACCCGCCAGCAGATACAGGATACACTGGACCAGCTCAAAGCCCGTGTTTCCTTTTTCGGAGGGGCATCCAGCGTTACTGCCAACATCGAAACCGAGCACGACAACCTGCCGGCTGTAATTGACCTGGTGGCTGACATGCTTAAGAATCCTTCCTTCCCGGAAGCTGAGTTTGAGAAGCTTATCGAAGAAAACCTGGCCGGCGTGGAATCACAGCGGAGCGAACCGACCGCCATCGCCGTGTTGGAGTACCGCAAACGTCTGTCGCCCTATCCGAAAGGCGATGTGCGTTATGTGATGGATTTTGACGAGCAGGTGGAGGCGTACAACAACACCACCCTGGAAGATGTGAAAAATTTCTACCGGGAGTTTTACGGGGCCAGCGATGCCACCGCCAGCGTGGTGGGGGATTTTGACGAAGAAACTGCCAAAGCCAAAATCCTGGAACACTTTGCTGGCTGGAAAAGTCCGAAACCCTACAAGCGCATCCCTTCAGAATACCACCCTGCTGAACCTGCCAACGTAAGCCTGAATACGCCCGACAAGGCCAACGCCATGTTCATTGCAGGCATGCCACTGCCAATGAGCGATGATGATCCGGACTACGCAGCCATGGTCATGGGCAATTACATCCTCGGCGGGGGCTTCCTCAACAGCCGCCTGGCCGTGCGCATCCGTCAGAAAGAAGGCCTGAGCTACGGTGTGGGCTCGCAATTCAACGCCAGCTCACGGGACAAGAGCGGAAACTTCGTGGCCTATGCCATTTACGCACCGGAGAATGTCCACAAGCTGGAGGCTGCCTTCAAAGAGGAGATCGCAAAGGTGCTGGAAGAAGGCTTCACGGCCGAAGAACTGGAAGCCGCCAAATCCGGTTACCTCCAAAACCGCGGCATGAGCCGTGCCGACGACCGCTCGCTCAGTGGCACCCTCAACAGCTACCTCGACCTGGACCGCACCATGATGTGGGACAAAAAACTGGAAGACAAGATCATGTCGTTGTCAGTGGAGGATATCAATGCAGCTGTCAAGCGGCACATTGATCCTTCCAAACTGGTCATCATCAAGGCCGGTGATTTTGAAAAAGTGGACAAACCCTAAGAACGTATAAAGTACGTCCGCAACGGCGGCAATGGCTCATGGCTGTTGCCGCTGTTTTTGTTTTCAGATTTCCCACTCCTTCAAAAAGTTGATCCCTCCGTCAGAAACGACACTCAATGGCCGGAAGGCCTCCCCTTCCCATTGCCCGAAAATGCGGATGGGGTTGCCAGTGCTTTCAGCGATCAGCTGCCAGCCGTTTTTCGAAGAACATGCAAGCCGGATGGCCTTCCCCGTTTCATCCAGCAACAGAAAACGGCCGCTGTCGTGCACCGGTGTTACGCCATCGAGGAGCAACGGCAGGGGCCATATCCAGGGCAGGGTGCCAACGGCGGCAGCCCATTTTCTTTCCATTGCCTTGAAATCAGCCAGCCCTTCGGGTAAATGAAATGGGCGGTCTTTGCACAGGTTTTGGGACTTGACCAACGCCCTCAGCGGCCATGCAGACGGATAGAAGACCACTTCACCCTCCAGGATGCTGCCGGGGCGCCACCCGGTTTCATAGTCGTTGCCACCCCAGGCAAAATCCAGCAGCATGGCGATCTTGCCTGTCTGCTCGCCTATGAGCCAGGTGCGGCGTGATTGGAGGTTGCTGTCTTCTTCGGCAAAAAACTGCCCGGCTACCAGCCAGTGGTCTTTCACACCGGCATTGGCCAGGATGTCCTCTTTTTTGAAGTTGACACCGGCAAGGGAGAGCAGGTCGTCCTGCAGGGCATCGGGCAGGGCCGGCAGTTTTTGAAAAGCCTTCACCAGCAGGTAAATCTCACCCAGTGCCTGCAAAAGCCGGGAGGGCCAGTCGTCCTCGGGCATGAGTTGCGGCAGTTGCCTGATGCGGCGGGCCAGGGTGCCCAGTTTGGCATCCACCATGCGGGTGGCCAGTTCCTGAAAATAGGCTTCCTCCCGGCCCTCGAGGCTTGCCAGGCCCTGCCGCAACAGGTCCAGCACCCAGTTTTCCAGAATGGCGAGGCCGGCCTCCATGTCGGCCATGCGGCGTTCCCGGTTGCGTTTTCGTTGTTGGGCCAGGGCCGCTTCGGCCTCGGCGCTGCGCGGTGGTTTTTCTTCTTTTTTCTTCGCAAAACGCCGGTCCCGTTTGTCCAGCCATTGTTGCACCCAGTCCGGTGCTTCCTGCACGCTGAACTCACCGTTGTGTCGCAGGAAAGTGAGCAGGATGCCGATGCCGTGTTTGCAGGGTTTGCGCCGCACGGGGCAGGTGCAGTACACCGCCAGGTTCTCAAAATCGGCAGCTACCAGGAAGGGATCATGGGGGTTGCCGTACTCCCCCCAGATGGCGCGGCCGTTGCCGGCCAGCAGGTGCCAGCGGCGGAAATGCGCCACCTCCCGGGCCCGCCGGGCAGTGCCGGCATCGGGGGCCAGTTGGAGGATATTTTCTTTGGTGAGTTGCATGGTATTTGTTCCGCAAACTTATGCTTTGAAGCAGGATGGTGCCGGGGATTTTTTCCGAAGGAGAACAATCAAATCCTTAAAAAATCCACCCCGAAACTTGTATCTGAAAAAATGTCCCTTTATACTTGCGCCTCAATTCGACGACAATGAACCACCATCAGAACAGCTTTTTTTACGGCTTTTACTTTTACGGTCAACCGTAGGGGGACTGCCGCTTTGTTGTTCTGAGAAAGAAAAATAAACTGGAAAGTCCCGCATCGCCGGGGCTTTTTTTTTGACCGCAGTGCAATGAACAGACTGAATCTCAACACATCCGGGAGCTGCTTTTTCAGCTTTTATTTTTTCTACTTCTATGGTCAACCATAGCGGGGCTGCCGGCGTGTTATCTCGACTTGCAACATCCATCAAAGCCCCGCTCCGGCGGGGCTTTTTGTTTTAAAATCCAGCAATGATGAACGACAGCATACCCTCACTACAGCCACGGCAGGTACTCAATTACCTCAATCCCGTAAAGGTGGCCATTCAGGGTTACGAAGGCTCTTTCCACCACATGGCCAGCCGGCAATATTTTGGCGAAGAGTCCATTGAGTTGCTGCCCGCTGACAACTTCCGGACCCTCGTTGAACTGGTGGAAAGCGGCCAGGCCGGCTGTGCGCTGATGGCCATTGAAAATTCACTGGCCGGCAGCATCGCCCCCAATTACACCTTGTTGCTGGAATCGGGGCTCATCGCCACCGGCGAGGTTTACCTGCCCATCCACCAGCACCTGATGGTGTGGCCCGGCGTCGGGCTTGAAAATGTGGAGGAAGTGCACTCCCACCCCATGGCGCTGGCCCAATGTGGCAGGTTTCTGAGGAAGCACCCCCGGCTCCGCCTGGTGGAAACCGAAGATACGGCCCTGAGCGCCCGCCGCATTGCCGAAGGTGAGCTGAAAAATGTGGCGGCCATCGGACCTGAGCTTGCAGCACAGCACTACGGCCTGCAGATCATCCATGAGCACGCAGAAGACAATCCGGAAAACTTCACCCGTTTTCTGGTACTGCACCGCAAGGCAGAAGTGCTGTTGCCGGATGAAGCGGGCAAAGTGTCGGTGTGCTTCACCCTTTCGCATGAGGTGGGCAGTCTGCACCGGCTGCTGGGCGAGCTGGCCGAACTGGGTGCCAACCTGACAAAGATCCAGTCCATGCCCATCGTCGGCAAGCCGTGGGAGTACTTCTTTTTCACTGATTTCACCCTCGGCAATGGCATCGGCTGGCGCCAATGTCTGGAGGCGGTCAGGCCCATGACAGGCTCGTTGGAAGTCGTCGGTATTTTTACCGAAGGAAAAGCCAAAACAAGCCCGGCACCCCGTGAAAAGCCCATCCGGACAGCCAGCCGCCTGGATGGCATCAACGCGTATTTTTTCGCAAAGAAACTACGGGAAATTGCCGGCATGGAAAGCCGTGGCCGCAAAGTCATCAACCTGGGCATCGGCAGCCCGGACCTGCCGCCGCCCGCCGCTGTTACCGAGAGGCTGGCCAGCTCAGCCCGGCAGACGCAAGCACACCGCTACCAGCCCTACCGGGGCATTCCCGGGCTGCGGACGGCCATGTCAAACTGGTACGGCCGGCACTTCCGGGTGGAGCTGGACCCCGCCACCGAAGTGCTGCCCCTGATCGGCAGCAAAGAGGGCATCTTCCACATCGCCATGACCTTTTTGCAGGCAGGCGATGAAGCCCTGGTTCCCAACCCTGGTTATCCCTCTTACCGCACTGCTACCCGTCTGACAGAAGCACAACCCAAAGAATACCTCCTTTGTGAAGAAAATGGCTGGCTGCCCGATCTGGAAAGGCTCGACAAGCAGGACCTCAGCAGGGTGAAGCTGATGTGGGTCAATTACCCACACATGCCCACCGGGGCGCCGGCTTCGCCTGCTTTCTTCGAAAAACTCGTCGCCTTCGCAAAAAGGCACGGCATCCTGCTGGTCAACGACAATCCCTACGCATTCATCCTCAACGAGGAGCCGTGCAGCCTGCTTGCCACTGTCGGTGCAAAAGACGGTTGTCTGGAACTGAACTCCCTGAGCAAGTCGCACAACATGGCCGGCTGGCGGGTGGGCATGCTGGCGGGAGCCGCCGGATTGATCGATCAGGTGGTGCGTTTCAAAAGCAATGTGGATTCCGGGCAGTTTCTGGCCGTGCAAGAGGCAGCCATCGAGGCCCTGAAAGCCGGCCCGGAGTGGTATGCTGAACTGAACGCTGTTTACTCGCTTCGCAAAAAAGCGGCGCTGGCCCTCTTGCAACAGATAGGCTGCCACCCAACGGCACAGGGTGCGGGCATGTTCATCTGGGCGCGTGTACCTGAAGGCTGGAATGACGGATTCGAACTGAGCGAAGCACTGTTGAAGGAAGCCGGTGTTTTTCTGACACCCGGTGGCATATTCGGCAGCCAGGGCAAGGACTGGCTACGCATTTCGCTGTGCAGCCCCGTAGAGGATTTTGAACTCGCTTCGGCAATGATCGCCCAAAGCCAAACCCCTCTCAACCTCCCGTCCCGAACTTGATTCGGGATCGGGATCAACCCCTCTAAACCTCTCTAAACCACAACAACAGGCCCATGAAAACCTGCATCATCGGAACCGGACACATTGGCGGCAGCATGGCCATTGACCTGAAAGAAAGCGGCTTTTCGTCGGAAGTCATCGGCGTAGATGCCTGCCCGGAAAGCCTCGACAAAGCCCTGCGCCGCCGCATCATCGACAAGGCATGCAGCCTGGAAGAAGGCATCCAACAGGCAGAGCTGGTCATCGTGGCCACACCCGTGGATGCCATACTGGAACTGCTGCCAATGGTGCTCGACAGGGTGGAAAACCAGGTGGTCATGGAAACGGGTTCTACCAAAGGGCACATCCTGGCCGCTGTGGATCAGCACCCCAGACGCTCCCGGCTGGTGGCCACCCACCCCATGGCCGGCACCGAATTCTCCGGCATCGAGGCGGCCATTCCCAAACTGTTCGCCGGCAAGTACACCGTCATTTGCGAAGCGACGAAAAGCGATGAAGATGCCGTGCGAACGGTGGAGGAAATGTACACTGCACTGGGCATGAAACTGACCCGGCTGAACGCCAAAGCCCACGATGTGCACACCGCCTATGTGTCGCACATTTCGCACATCAGCTCCTTTGCGCTGGCACTCACGGTGCTGAAAAAGGAAAAAGACGAACAGCAAATCTTTCAACTGGCCAGCAGCGGCTTCGCCTCCACCGTGCGCCTGGCCAAAAGCTCTCCGGAGATGTGGACGCCCATCTTCCGCCAAAACCGCGACCAGGTACTGGACGTGCTGGATGAACACATCACCGTGCTTTCAAAATTCCGAAGCCTGCTGATCAAACAGGATTTCGAAAAACTGCACCAACTCATGGCTCAGGCCAATGAAATACGGAGAATGCTTCCTTGATTTTTTTGAAGAACTGAGGAACTGAGGAACTGAAGCTGCCGAAAAAAAACAAAATCCCGGGTACAGCCCAGGGATACAATCCTTCATAATCCTTCATAATCCCTGCCTGCCTGCCCGGCGGCAGACGGGGCGGCAGACAGGCTTCATAATCCTCAATAATCCTTCTAAACCATTAAATAAACCTTCAACACCATGCAATTCAAACCAGTATTCGAAAAAAAGGAGCGGCCGGTACTGATCGCCGGCCCATGCAGTGCCGAGAGCGAACAACAGGTACTGGAAACTGCCAGGGCACTTGCTGCGCAAAACATTGACTTGTTCAGGGCCGGGATATGGAAACCCCGCACCCGGCCCGGCGGCTTTGAGGGCGCCGGCACCAAAGGCCTGCACTGGCTCAGGAAAGTGAAAACCGAAACCGGATTGCCCGTTTGTACCGAGGTGGCCAATACCCGGCACGTCTTTGAAGCGCTGAAGTTTGGCGTGGATGTGCTGTGGATTGGTGCCCGCACCACCGTGAATCCTTTCTCGGTGCAGGAGATTGCCAACGCACTGGAAGGGGTTGACATACCCATATTGGTTAAAAACCCTGTGAATGCCGATTTCAAACTCTGGCTGGGTGCCATCGAACGCATCCACAAAGCAGGCATCGGGCGCATTGCAGTCATCCACCGGGGCTTCAGCTACCACGGTGAGAGTCGCTGGCGCAATGTGCCCCGCTGGGAGTTCGTCATCGAGCTGAAAAGGCGCTTCCCGGACTTGCAGGTCATCTGCGACCACAGCCACATTTGCGGAAGAAGGGACACCCTGCAAATGGTTGCCCAAAGAGCGTTGGACCTGAACTACGACGGCTTGATGACCGAGGTGCATCCAAACCCGGATACAGCCCTCAGCGATGCCCGGCAGCAGATCACTCCGGAAGCGTACGGCAACCTGATCCATCACCTCACTGTGCGCAAAAAAAACACTGCCGATGAAAGCTGCCGCCATTCGCTGGAGCAACTCCGCCACCTCATTGATGAACTGGATGAAGAATTGTTTCAGGTACTTTCAGCCCGGATGCGGGTGGCCCGTGAAATTGGCCGGTTGAAAGCCCGCAACAACATCGCCATCCTGCAAGCTGCCCGCTGGAATGAAATCCTGGAAAAAGCAGTGGAAAAAGGGCAGCAACTCGAACTTAGCCGAGCCTTCGTGGAAACTTTCCTGCGGGCCGTTCACCAGGAATCCATCGAGCAACAGGCAAGGGTGATGGTGGAAAGAGAAACAATAAGCAAAAGCTGATCGATCAGGTGTTGGACTGGTGCAGTTGAAAATTACTGCTACTTTTAAGTGCCAATCAAACTGATTTTAGCATGAATTCAGAATCCAGGTGGCAGGTCAAACTCCGAAATTTTGAAAAAGTGCTGGCTCGACTCAGAGATGCCGTTGAACTCGCCAGGTCAAGGGAACTTTCGGATCTCGAGGAACAGGGGCTGATCCAGTCATTTCAGTTCACCCACGAACTGGCCTGGAAAACGATGAAAGCTTTTTTGGAAGAAAAAGGAGTTAAAGGCCTTTTTGGCTCCAAAGACACCACAAAGGAAGCTTTCAGATCAGGTTTGGTTTCAGACGGCGACATTTGGATGAAGATGATTCAGGACTGGAATCTGACCTCGCATACTTACGATGAAAACACAGCAAGGAACATTTCGAGTGCCATACAAAAGCAGTATTTGGAAGTACTCGATGCACTTTCCAAAAAAATTCAAGATCTCAGCCGCCCATTATGAACGAATTCGGCTTATCCGATCAAAACATGAAGGAAATCATGGAGGTACTGGAGCGCTATCCGCAGGTACACAAGGCGGTGATTTACGGTTCCAGGGCCACCGGCACCTACAGAACAGGGTCAGATATTGACCTGACCCTGTTCGGCGATGAAAGCCTGGACCGCGATGTTTTGCTGTTGATAATGTCGGATATTGAAGACACCTGGATTCCCCATTTCGCTGACCTTTCCATCTTTGACCACATCCAGGATGAAGCGCTGAAAGAAAAGATCAGGAAAGAAGGAAAAACTTTCTATGAAAGGTCATCCCGTATAATGAGAGAAATACCTTCTCAATAAGATTCCTGCAAATTGGGTACAGGCGCCATGGCGTACAGTTTCTGGTAATATTCGTCTGCCATCCGGTCGGAATCAAAGTACTGCGCCACCTCCCTCATGCTGTTCCAGGCTGTCTGGCGCCAGGCATCGGTCCGGTCGTAGAACACCGGCAGGATTTCCTCCTCCAGCACCCGCATGATGTTGACACGGTCGAACTCGTCCTGCTGCTCAACTGGCCAGTTCAGGTCAGCTTGTGGCACAACGAAAGCATTGTGGCCGTGTTTTGCAAATTCGGGAATCCACCCATCGAGGGTGCTCAGGTTGACGGAGCCGTTCATGGCTGCCGTCATGCCGCTGGTACCGGAGGCCTCCCGGGGCAGCCTTGGGTTGTTGAGCCACACATCACTACCCTGCTTCAGGGCCTTTGAAAGAGAAATTTCATAGCCGGTAACCACTGCCACGTTTTTGTAGCGCTTTGACAAATGAACCAGGCCATTGAATATTCCGATGGCGTGGTCATCGTTCGGGTAAGGCTTGCCGGCCCAGATGATCTGAATGGGTCGGTCCTGATTCTTCACCAATGCCTCAAAGCGCTCCAGGTCCCTCGTGATGAGATCGGCCCGTTTGTAACCGGCATAGCGGCGGGCCCAAACCATTGTGAGTACATCCGGGTCAAAGACTTTTCCCGTTTGGTCGGCCACAATTTGGAAAAGCTGCTTCTTCAGTTCTTTTTTTCTTTCGTCATAAACAATCGCATCACCGCTTTCCATGGCAGCCGTCAGCGGCCCATCGTGCCAGAAAGCTTTGTTCTGTGCATTGGTGATGTGGGTAATGGGACAAGTTCCGCCGTGGGGTTCCCACATGCGGCGAGCCACTTCTCCGTGGATTTTCGACACGCCGTTTGCGATGCCGGAAAGGCGAAGACCAGCCAGTGTCATGTTGAAAACACTGCCATCCATACCTGTTATCCTTCGCACTTCGTGCAACGGCACCCCTCCGAAGAACCCCATCCGCTCCAGCATGTGAATGTCGTGTTTTTCGTTGCCGGCTTCCACCGGAGTGTGGGTGGTGAAAACCGCCCGCTCCCGGACCTGGTCCAGCACACCGGTCTTGTTGTACAGGTGAAAAAGTGCCGGCAGGGCATGGGCCTCGTTCAGGTGGTAGATGTCCGGATTGAATCCAAGAATATCCAGCAATTTGGCACCCCCCACACCCAGCAAAAGGTATTGGGCAATTTTTGCTTCGGTATTGTTGGAATACAAGCGATGGCAGGTGGTTTGCGCCAGGTAATCGTTGGCCGGATGGATGGTGGAAAGCAAAAACAGCGGGGCTGTCTTAAACACTTCGGGTGGCAGGTACCACACTTTTACCATGACGGAATGGCTGTTTACAGGGATTTGAAATTCGATGCCTGTGTCAACCAGAAAGTTGTAATTCCGCTCCATGAAGAGCGCGTCCATTTCACCATTCGCCTTGCGGGTTTGGTCATAGTAACCGTATTTCCACAAAATGCCAATTCCGATAAAGTTTTGCCGAAGGGCATAGGCGGAGCGCAGGTGAGAGCCGGCCAGGTATCCGAGCCCTCCTGAATAGATCTTCAGGGCGGAATCAATACCGTACTCCATGCAAAAATAGGCCGTCTTCTTGTTGTACCTGGGGTTTATTTGGTAGGGGATTTCAAAGGGCTGAAACCTGTTGGTCATAGTTTATTTCGTTTTTTCTGAGAGGTGAGTGATTGGTTTGTTCCCCAATGTCACTTCCAACTTTGTACCACTCACCATTTGACTTCCCCAAAAAGTCAATTAGCCGGCTGAATGGGGTTGATGAAAAAAACACGAATGCGAAGATAACCAAATTGGCAATTGTATTGCGAAATTGTAAAGACCATGAAAGACGCCAGGGCCCTGACACTGAATACCTGTCAGTTACCCATTAAAAGAATATTTATCACTTGCTTGCTCTTTGGTGTCGGGCCTGAAATCAAAGCAAAGAAAGATTGCACGGAATTTTACTGTTAGTCCAATAATTCCTGTTGTACTACCAGCCGGGGCAAGTTCCAATAATGGGAACAATTGCCGGAGACCGGAGAGAAAAACCGGAAAAGGAGATGCTACAATCCCGCACCCCTCACTCATCTATAATGGCATCGTCTATGATCTCGTCACCGTCTCCGTCCAGGTCGTCGAAGCCCTTTACTTTTCCGGAACCAGATTTTGCATCAGGCTGGTCTTTTACAATTCTCGGCTTTTTCGATTGGTAATCACCTTCGGCAAATCGTTTGGCTTTATCAAAGAAGCTTTCGTGTTTTTCCAATTCACTGCCGCCCAGGTCCAGGGGTTTATCAGCAAACTTTTTGTTGTTACCGCTAATGGCATCTTCTATTCGCTGGTTGATCTCTGCGAGTTTATCTGCCAGGTCTTTTGGCGTTTCGCCTGTTTTGGCTGCCTCTTCTTCTGCTTTCTTTACCAACTCGTCTCTGGCTTTGAGCAGCCTGGCACCGAGGTCTTCGGCAATTTCTTTTGCCTTTTCCATGGCTTTTCCTCCTTTGTCAATTAATTGCCCGCCAATTTCATCGGCCTTCTCGCCAAATTTTTCCAGGAGTTCATCGCCGGTCTCCATCACCTTGCTACCTACTTTCCCGGCAAACTCCCCGGCTTTTTCCATGGCCTCTTTCCCCTGCTCCAGCACTTTTTCCCGGGCTTCTTCAATTGGAGGGGTGCCTGGCTCATCACCCTGTGTTTGGGATGCTTCATCTGATTGAGTTTCTGTTTGCGAAGAAGTTAAATCCTCAAGGGGTGGCAATTCCAATTCCGGATCCGGCTTGGCGGTCTCCATTCCCGTCTCTTTCAAAATATCGTCCATTACATCGTTGTCACTTTCCGGGGCTTTCTGTTCAGCCATGCCTGTGACATCCAAAATCTTTTGCCCGACGGTTTCAGCTACATCCACCACCTTGTCACCCAAATCTTCTGCCACCTCTTTCGCCTTCTCCATGGCCTCAGCACCGGTATGTTCAAGGTCTTCCAGTGCGTCTTTGCCTTTTTCTTTTGCAGATTCAGCAGCTGACTTTCCCACGGCTTTGGCACCAAAAAACAACTTCTTCAGATCATTGAAAATGGACATGACTTACAATTTTGAAAATGAAACACAATTTGATTCCAATGAGAATGCTGAAAGGTAAGCGATTCCTGCCATTGGCGTTGCAGTGTTAACCGAAGGGAAAGATAAAAGCAAGAGGATTTGCGACGAAAGGAGCGAACAAAAAAAACCCTGTCAAAAAAGCATTGACAGGGACAAAACAAAAAACAAACACTATGAACAAACACTATTCTTATGTCGAAAAAAAGGGTGAAAAAAGTCCCCCAGTGGTACCGGGGGCTACATAAAAAACAAAAACTATGAACAAACACTCACCCTATATCTTTGAAAGCCTGGAACGCATGTGGTTTACGGCGAACCCGGCTTCTGGTTTCGCAAACGAATTTATTTTTTTCTAAAGTGACTCTGACTTTTCAGGTCACAGACCGTCATCATTTTAGTCTTTTTTCCATATTTCAACAATGATGCCAATTCATAATTTTTCAAATACGATTGAAGCGTCGTCAACGCAGCAATGACGGGTGTTTGGAGCCTGCCGTCTCATGTTTTCACTTTGTTACAATTCCGTTCGATCACCCGAATGTGCCGTTCACGGTCTTAAATATGCCGTTTACACTCAAGTTGTCACAGCATCTTACCTTTGTCCTTCTGAAACTCTATCATCCGTCTGACTACTGCTAAATGTTCAAAGTCATGAAAAAGGAAGCAATCTTTCTTGCGGTCCTCCTCTTTGGAGCTGCCGCTCTTCTCAGTTTTTCTTCAGAAGCCACCGATTCGCGAAGAAATGATGAAGTTGCCGGGCTTCAGGTTGGAGATACCGCTCCTGACTTCAACCTGAAGAACATAGACGGCAGTATGGTTTCACTGGCAGGGCTGAAAGAGGCCGATTCCTCCATCAAAGGTTTCATTGTCACATTTACCTGCAACACCTGCCCGTACGCAGTGATGTACGAGGACCGGCTCATCGCCCTTCACAACGAGTACGCACCCCAGGGATGGCCGGTAGTGGCCATTCAGCCCAACGATCCGGAAGTGAGACCCGGCGACAGCTTTGAGGAAATGAAGATCAGAGCCGAGCAGAAAGGGTTTCCTTTCGTTTACTTGTTTGACGAAGGACAAGAGGTATTTCCGCAATACGGTGCCACCCGTACACCCCACGTCTTTCTTCTCGATGCCGCCCTGAAAGTTCGTTACATTGGTGCCATTGACAACAACCCGCAGGATGCTGAGGCCGCCACAGAGCACTACGTAGCCGATGCCATTGCTGCGCTGGAGGCCGGCCAGGAACCGGACCCGAACTACACCAAAGCCATAGGCTGCACCATCAAGGTGAAGAAATAAAATCAAACACTATCGGAATGAAACCCTGAAGACCCAAACCTTCAGGGTTTTCTTTATTCACAAACAACGCAACATGAAATACCTGATCTTGACCCTGGCTTTTTCTGTTTTAGCAGTTTCACCCATACTGGCTCAGTCAAAAAAAACAGAGAAACTCCGTCAGACAGAGCTTCAGCGGTTTGAAGCCATGACCACCCGTGACACAGCCAGGTTGTCACCATTGCTTTCGGACGGGCTCACCTACACCCACTCCAACGGCCTGACGGAAAACAAAGCCGAGCATCTGCACAACATTGCCGGAGGTAAGATTGTGTACCAAAGTATGGAGTCAGAGGCCATGAATGTGAGGGTTCATGGCAGGTCAGCGGTGATTACCGGTGTCGTGCACGTCAAGGGGCTTTACCAGGGGAAAGAATTTGACATCAGGCTGAGCTACACCAATGCCTACTTCAAAGAAAAAGGCAAATGGAAGCTGGTGGCATGGCAGTCGGGGAGGATCAATTAGATTGTCTTTTCCGGACATTTACCGGCACTGGGCCAGGCCTTCCTTTTCAGGGCCGGGATTTTGAACAGGCGCCTGATTCCGGGAACAATTGCCGGTGACATCAAAAAAGCCTGCGCCCAAAGACAATGGGCGCAGGCTTCACTTTGCAAAGGTGGGTGGTTTACTTCTTCTTCAGCAAATCCCTGATTTCTTCGAGCAATACCACATCAGCTGGAGGTGCCGGTGGTGCGGCAGGCGCTTCCTCCTCTTTCTTCTTCATCTTGTTCACAGCTTTAACGACGAGGAACATGGCAAATGCCACGATGATGAAGTCAATGATGGTGTTGATGAAAGCACCATAGGTAATGGCAACCTCGGCAGCTATTTCGGCACCATCCGGTCCAATTTCAGCGGGCTTGAGAACGGCCTTCATTTGTGAAAAATCAACCCCTCCCAGCAACAGACCGATGAGAGGAGAGACGATACCCTGGGTAAAAGCGGTTACCACTTTTCCGAAGGCAGCACCCATGACAAAGCCAATGGCTATGTCGAGCAGGTTGCCTTTCATCGCAAACTCTTTGAATTCCTTAAGCATGGTTGTTTTGTTTTGTGAGTAGTGAAAATTCGCTCTTGCGACGAAGGTAATACCTGAAAGTATCGTTTGCAAGCTGAAAGGCTTGAATTTTAGCAGCTTAGGCCGGGATACCGGCAAGGGCACAAAAAAAGTCGTACCGCAAAGCGGTACGACCTGACAAGCTATAATCTCATGAAAAAAACGAATTCAAATTTGGTGCTTTTCAACCCCGCTCCCCGCTATCAACTCCTCAGCTCCCGGGGGAAAAGAGTTCCCCCTCTTTCGCAAACGGGGGAACTGCAGAATACGTTCGTGGGATACTTAGAATCTCTAAGTGATTCCCTCGCACAATCGGCGTTTTGGGGAATCGGAAATTGGGATAAAATCGGTCTTTGGAAAAACTGGCACTTTAGCCGGTTTCAAATCGTAATCGTTTTTTGGGAAAAAAAGTTGTAATCGGTTCGGTTTCAAGTTTGTAATCGGTCGAAACCCGGAGAAATCGGGAGAATTGGTGGAGGCGAGCCCCGCCCAATTCTCTCCGGGATCGTAAATCGGTTAATGGGCAATTATTTTCCCAGTATTCAGGATGACGCCGTCGGCTTCGAGCCTCCAGGTGTAAAGGCCTGCCGGCATGTTGCCCCTTTGCAGTGTCAGGGATGAACCCTGCGCTTCCTGCTCGGTGATCAGGCGCCCCTGATTGTCGAACACACAAATTTTCAAAGTTGAGTTTTGCATCCCCTTCACTTCAAACACGATTGAAGAAGCAAATGGATTGGGGTATGCTTTCACCTCTACACCCGGGATTTCCGGTTCGTTCACATCGGTCAGAATCAAACAATCGGTAAAGATTGTGCAGACCTTGTGCGTGTAGGTAGTGGTGGCTGCCGGTGCTTCGTACCCAACGAAAAGCTGGGCCTGGTTTGGAATCAGCGTTCCATCGGGAAGGTCAGCTACTTGCTTTACTTTGAACTTGACGAATCCTTCTGAACCTTCGCTTCCGTCCGGCATCAAACCTATGTTGTCAAAAATGAACTTGATTACGCCGTTGCTGTAAACTTCAAAGTCAAAGTCATGACTGGCGGCCCCCGGTGTTACGGTTGCCAGATCGAGGCTGGCTGGAAGAGTATCTCTGATGACCAGCCTCGAAATGGTGTCCGCCGTTGGATTCCGGAAGTAGATGTGGTATTCAACATCCGTATTTGCCGGAACCAGATTTTCGCCACTTGCCTGATAGCCTTTGGGATAGCCTCTCATCAGGATGTAATCGGTAATGGCAGTGGCTTCCTGTACGTCAATATTCACAAAGGGGTCGTTGTCATCTTCGTGGAACATGGTGACAAATCCCGTGGAATAGTCACTGTTCGTGGTGCAACCTTCAATTGCTACTGTGGGATAACTCTCTCCGGGGTGGTTTGCTGACTGTTCAGCGATGACCCGGTAAGTGCTTCCATTTGATTTGCGAACGATTTGCATACTTTCTCCGGCACCCAGCTGGAACTGCGTCGGCTGAGCCATCATGATCTGGTCTTCAATCACGATGTAGTTCAGCGCCTGCTGCATGGCACCAATGCCGTCGTTGCGCAAGATAAAGCGGACTGAATCCTGATCGGGGTCGCATTTGCCCTCTACCGTGACACTGGATTTATCCCAGGATGGCGAGGCAGGTGTGCAAATCTGATCGGGAAGGATGTGGGCAGTGACAATGTATGCCTGTTCATCCAATCCGCTGCAGGTGCTGGTGGCTGTTACTGTAAACGATCCGCAATCATTGATTCCGAGGTCTCCAACATCGAAAAGGTAGAGGCTGTCAATGTTGAGTATCCAGGGGATCGATGATCCGGTGAGTGTCAGATCGTTGTCGACAATCAGCCGTACCGTGGAGCCACCTGACGATGTTGTACCGTAGTTACAGTAGTTGACATGGTAGGTGATGTTTGAGCAGTTGTCAACAGCCGGAGCCGAAACATCCACCGTCATGTTGGCACAAGTGGCAATTGGCAGCATCGGGAAGTTGCGCACCAACGTGTCGTAAAATGCGTCGAAGTTCACATTGAAAGCTGCCACACAGGGTTGCCAGTATTTCTTCGGCAAAACCTGCACCTGGAAGTCGCCGGTATCAACGACGATATCATAGTTTCCGTTGGCATCTGTTGTGCCGTAGTAAACCTGGGCTGCGTTGCCGGAGGTGGCCTGAACCACCCAGTCGTTCAATCCCAGTTCACCGTTTTCGTAAATGCAGTCGTTGTTGTCGAAGAATACTTTGCCGGTGATGTGGTTGGTGTAGAGTTGGCCGCTGCCGCCGGCTTTGATCAGGGTCACGTCGTTGATGAAAGCGCCAAAGAGCGAGTTGTAACCGACAACGATGAATCCATTGTCGTGGGTTTGCTGGATGGCGTTTGCAAAATCAATGTGTGTGTCCTGGCCGATGGCGTTGTTGAACCACACCTGGTTGCCGTCGAGGTCATACTCGGCGATGAAAGCGTTGACGTTGGAAACACTCACTTCGGTAATGCCGGTGATGGCCAGCTTGTTGTCGTTGGTGAGTACCATGTCAAAGGCGATATCGCCAAGGGTATCTCCGAAGGTTTTTTGCCAGATCTCATTTCCATCTTCGTCAACTTTGATGAGGATGGCATCGCTGTTGGAGCCGGTATAGCCCGTGATTGCGAAGTTTCCGTCACCTGTTGAAACGATGTCGTAGCCCTGGTCAATGTCGGAAGCGTTGCCGAAATACTTTCTCCATACTTCGTTGCCGTTGAGGTCAACTTTAAGGAGGAAAATGTCTGAGGTCCCGTTGTCGGGATTTTCTGCTGTACCGGTTATGAGATAGCCATCGTCGAGTTCGACTACGCTTCTTCCTTCGTCGTTTCCGGCAGTGCCATGTGCTTTGAGCCACACCTGGTTGCCATTGTTGTCAATTTTTACGAGCAGAACGTCTTCCTGCCCGGCGCCCTGGCTGTTGGTTTTTCCTACGATGAGGTAACCGCCTCCTGAGCTTGTGGGTATAATGCGCAGGCCTACATCTGTGCTGTCTCCGCCGTACTGCTTGCTCCACAGTTTCTGGCCTGCGGCGTTTATCTTCAGCAAATAGACATCAGCGTTGGAATTGGGCGTGGGCTTGATATCACCGATGACGAGAAAACCGGCGTCAATTGTTTCAATGAGATCGTAGCCGTGCTCTGCAAAACCATCGTCGTAAACGTTTGACCAGACTTCCGTTCCGTCAACATCTGTTCGGACGACGTAAATGTCGAGGTCATTGTCGTTGCCAAAGCTTTCGCTGAATCCGGTGAGGACGTAGCCGAGGTCCTTGGCCTGAATCACGCTTTGACCGATGTCTTCCTTGTTGCCACCGAAATAAATCTCCCAACCCTGCGCAACGGCTTTGTGGCTACCCAATGTCAATGCTGCTAAAACATACAGCGCACACCACAGGCACTTCAGCCTGATGGGGTTAGAATAACCGTTGTGCGTTTTTTTCATGGGTAGAAGATTCATGCGGCTATTTGATGACGGTACAAAAGTGTGAGGATTGATGCCCCAGACCAAGTACAAAAAACGGCGTTTGTTGAGCAAAACTTTAGGCAATACTTGTGCTAATTGTGAGCAAAAGTCCTTTATTTGCAAGTAGTTACGGTGCATAATCTAATGTAACTTTGTTGAGCAAGTTTATTTTCAGACGAAAAAAAAATCATGGAAAAAAGTGCTCTGGTTCAGGTTCTGCGCACTTTCAGCAAAAAAGAAGTGCGGGATTTGCGCAAATGGTTGCAGTCTCCGGCCCATAATCAACGGCGGGATGTGATTGATTTATTCGAGTACCTCGTCATGGGCAATCACCTGAAATCAAGCCGGGCTTTAACGAAGGAAACCGCCTTTCAGCATCTCAACAAGGGTAAAAAATACGACGATGCCGTCATGCGGCAAGTCATCCATTTTCTGTTCAAAGCGGTGGAGGCCTTCCTCACTTACCAGGAAATGCTCCGTGACGAAGTGCGTGCCCAGGCGCTTCTCGGCAGGGTGTATCGTCAAAAGCAGTTGCCAAAACTGTTTCAAAAGGCGCTCGAGGCTGGTCGCAAGATTCAACAAAAGCAGCCCTACCGCAACCACCTGTACTTTGAGAATGAGTACCTTTTGCAACTCGAAAATTACGCATATCTGAGCGGATTGAGCAGAACGGTCCCGCTGAATTTGCAGGAAGTTTCAGATGCCAACGATGTGGCCTACCTGGCCAACAAACTGCAACTCAGCTGCATTATGCTTTCTCACCAGACGGTTTACAAGAGTGAGTACAAAATGCGGCTGCTGGACACCCTCCTTCGGGAAATCGAAAGCCAGCCCGGCTACCTTGACATTCCGGCCATCGCCATTTACTACCACAGCTTCAAGGCCATCACCCTTCCGGATGAGAAAGACCATTTCAGGCACCTGAAAGAGCAGATCAACAAACACGGCAAATTGTTCCCGCCCCATGAGATGCGGGTCATCATGCTGCTCACCATCAACTACTGCATCGGCCGCCTCAACGCCGGACACACCGAATTCCTTCGGGAAACTTTTGAACTGTACCAGGAAGGTTTGAAAAACGACATTTTCCTCGAAAACGGACTGCTATCCCGCTTTACCTACAACAACATCGTCATTGCCGGCCTGGGCCTGAAAGAATTCGAATGGGTAGAAAAATTCATTCACGATTACAGCCCGTTTCTGGATGAGAAACACCGCGAAGGACAGGTTCACATCAACCTGGCCCGCCTTTACTATGAAAAGAAAGATTACAAAACCGCCATGGAAATGCTGGTACAGGCCGACTACGACGACATCCTGCTGACCCTGGTGGCCAAAACCATGTTACTGAAAATCTATTACGAACTGGACGAAATTGACACCCTGGACTCCCTGTTGGGGAGCATGCGCACCTACCTGCAAAGGAAAAAAGTGATGGGCTATCACCAGTCCAACTACAAAAACATCATACGCTACACCCGGAGACTGTTGCGGGTGGCGCCTTATGACGAAGATCAGAAACAAAAACTGAAAACCGAAATAGAACAGACCAATCCCCTCACCGAACGAAAATGGCTTCTGGAACAGCTCGAACGCTTGTGACTTTGACGGGCTTTGCAGATTTTTGCCGCCCTTTTCACAAAAGCCCTACTGCCAATGAGCCGGCGCAACAAACTGCAAAAATTTGCCGAAGTACTCGCCTTCCCAAACGTGTACGAAAACTTCGACGCCAAAAAACCCGTACTCACCGGCACCGGAGGAGTGGAGGTTGACCTTAAAGGCAGGTGGGCCCAACAGCATTTCGGCAACGACAATCCCATCACCCTCGAGCTGGCCTGTGGCAAAGGTGACTACACACTCGGGCTGGCCCGCCAGTTTCCGGAACGCAACTTCATCGGTGTGGACATCAAAGGGGCCCGCATCTGGCGGGGGGCCAAAACGGCGCTGGAAGAAGGCCTGTCCAACGCCGCCTTTTTGCGCACCCGCATCGAACTGATCGCCCATTTTTTCGAAATGGGAGAAGTGGCCGAAATCTGGATCACCTTTCCGGATCCTTTCCTTCGGAAAAGCAAAGCCAACAGGCGGCTGACATCCCACCAATTTCTGGAACAGTACAAAAAGATCCTGGCCAGTGGCGGTCTGGTTCACCTCAAAACCGACGAACCCAACCTGTACCATTTCACCCTGGAGGTGCTTTCGGAAAACAGCGATTACGAGCTGCTTTACCACGATGATGACATCTACGCCAAAGCCCTGCCCACACCGGAACTGGAGTTGAAAACCTTCTACGAAAAACAGCACCTCGCTGCCGGCAAGACCATCAAGTATATCGGGTTTCGGCTGAGTGGTTTGGGAGGAATTGATCCCGACATTCGTCGGGAGAGGAATTGAGTCCCGACATTCGTCGGGAGAGGAACTGAGGAACTGAAGAATTGAAGAATTGAAGAATTGAAGAATGAGTGCACTGCAAAAACCCCCAATTCATTAATTCCGACGGAAATTTGAATGCTCACATGCCGGACGGAGTCCGGCTGGAAGAGGCACCGGACAGAGTCCGGCGCCAGCAGTGACGCTGGTTCCGGACTCTGTCCGGGACCATATCTTGTCGGACTCTGTCCGACATTTTTCCAGAAGGAATAACCTCTTTTGACGAAAATACCACTTTTTGCAGTGGACTCAGGATTTGAGGAAGTGAGGAATCGAGGATTTGAGGAATCGAGGAATCGAGGATTTGAGGAATCGAGGAATCGAGTGCCCCGATCCCGAAATTTCTTCGGGATCGGGGCAAAAACCCCCATTTTCGAAGGGAACCATGTTTTTGGTCCCGAAAGCCGATACCGAAAGCTTTCGGTATCGGCTTCGGGGTTAAATGGGTTTTTTATCCCGAGCTTTTCTCGGGATTGAGATGCGTCGTTGATTGTTCGTGTTTCTTTAAACCGATCATTTACAGCCAAATACGTATTGTGAAATCCTAAAAAAAACTTTTAAAAACAAGCGTTAACCGGAATATAGCCTTCTTGCAGTGGACTCATATTTATACCCATAAATACCTAAAAAGCCCAGAGATTCAGAACATCTCACAACCTCATGGCAATGCAACACCGGCAAGCTTCGGAAACCCTCCCATGCTTCAATTTACTGCCGGATAATTTTCGCCTCCGGAATGACCGTACGAAAAAATAAAGAGGGGCTTGGTAAAATGGACATACTGCCATTTCGCCCCCCGGACAATCCTAAAGATCGCATTTGGTAAGAAATATGTTTATCCCTACCTTGTCTTGTATCCAGACCAGTGAGTTTTAAACTTTTTGGAAAAACCAAAGTATTATCCGGTATGAAAAACATCATCGCTTTCCTGCTATTGCTACAAGTTGTCTCCGTTTGCACTGCACAATCATTTACGGTAACGGTTATGGACGGATATGGGAGTGGTACTTTCAGTGCCGGTGACACCGTACATGTCTGGGCCAGGGAAATGGATCAATCAACCGTTTTCATCAATTGGACAGGTGATTCCTCGCTACTGTTTCATGCAAACGAGTGGCACACTTCTTTTGTAATGCCGGCCAATGATGTAAGTTTTCAGGCAAATTACGAAACCATCAGCGGTTCACTGTCTTTTGAAAGCATTATGGGTGCTGACACCCTGAAACCCGTTTTATACCATTTTCCGCAAGACCCCGTTGGAGTGGTTTTTCTCTTTCACGGCACCGGAGCCAGTTACAATATTTGGGTAAAAAGTGCTGATTATTTGCAAATGGTCAAAGACCTCGTTTACCACAACTTCGCCATCATCATCACCGAGGCAGAAGAAGTGACAACGCAAACAGAAATTGTTCAAGACAACAATTTGAGATGGCTGACGGACTCCATTTATATTTTTGAAAATTTCAACGTTGACATTCAAAATATACATGCCCTGCTGGACACATTCGAGGCAAGAGGCCTTATCTCCCCTACCCTTGACAAGTTTGCCATCGGAATGAGCAATGGAGCTATTTTTTCAGGCACGGTGTCGAATGCGCTGGGATTCAAAGCTGCGGTGCCCTATTGTGCAAGTGGTGTTTTGGCCGCTTACGTCAACACCTCAACAGCAACCCAGTGGTGCATGGCCAAATACGACGACAATCCAAATGTGGGTGTATCGGGGTACAACAATGCTTTGGGACTCAGCAATTTACTCGCCGACAGGGGCATTTGTACCAAAGAAACTTATGTGCACGACCGATCGCCGATTTATCCGCAGATATTTTTGAGAACAAATTATCTCACATTGCCACAATCCGTTGCCATTTACAATGAACTGGCCAATTTTGGATTCCTTGACACCATCAATGGTTACACTTATATGAACATTTTTTCAGAGGAGCTTTTTTCCATCGTTGACCCGACTTACCCTGTTTTATACGCCTTAAAAAATGGAAATCCGACTGTTTACATAGCCGTCAGAAGTGTGATGGATGTAACAAATGCAGGCCATAAATTTTTCAGTGAACACAACAAAAGAACCATAGACTTTTTGATAAACCAATGCGACCTTGCTGACGGGACAAATGAGACACACCTTTCAACATTTCCAAAAATATACCCCAACCCTGGCGCTGAATTCTTAAATATCGAGGTAAAAAACCAACCGGAATTCTCCGTCAATATTTTCAACTACTTAGGTCAGCTCATGATGCACACTAACAATAAATCCCAGCTCAATGTTTCCTCCCTGGCCGATGGATTATATTTTATTGAGATAGAAATAGGGGATGAAGTATTTACCGAAAAATTCATTAAAAAATAGCGCAAGAGATACAACCCAGGCAGGGTTGGGAACCCTGCCTGGGTTTACGTTTCCAATTTACCGCACCACTCCCACCGTCATGTTCTCGTCGTAATCGCCCTGGATGACGGGGCCGGGGTAAGCCCGCACGTTGTCGTTGAT
>JALWSS010000029.1 GCA_026993525.1 Saprospiraceae bacterium | reverse complement strand
AACCTAAGTGGCGGCCTCCCGGCCGCCGGCCGTAAGCCAGCATGCCGTTTCGCTGACGACCTAAAGGTGGGCTCCGTGGTCTCTGTGAGAGGCAATAAAAGTTGAGTTGAGTTCCTATGTTTGAAAAATGAGCTTCGGGCGATTATCTTTCGGAAGATAATTAAACCAAAACCCAAAGCTCATGAAAGAATTATCATTCAAAGGGCAAGAGATTTACGTCGGCATAGACGTACACCTAAAACAATGGAACGTTGCAATATACACGGAAAAAAGTTTCCATAAGGTGTTTCAGCAACCGCCAGATGCTTCGGTATTAGGCAAGTACCTGAGACGAAACTTTCCCGATGCAGACTACCAGACAGTCTACGAAGCTGGGCTTACCGGCTTCAGTACCCACCGTCAACTGGAAAGCGAAGGCTTTAATAACATAGTCGTGCATCCGGCAGACGTACCGACGATGGACAAAGAACGCAGACAAAAACGGGACAAATCAGACGCCAAGAAACTGGGCAAGGCTCTGCGTTCAGGTGACTTGAGCGCTGTGTACGTGCCCAGTCTGAAAGTGCAGCAAGACCGTGAGTTGATACGCTACCGCTGCGACAAACTGGCACCCAAGCTAACCAGAGTCAAAAACCAGATTAAATCGTTTTTGCATCTGTACGGCATTGACATACCGGCTGAGTTTAAAACAGGCCCCTCGCACTGGTCAAAAGCTTGGGTAGCCTGGCTACACAGCATCCAACTGGCCCACACCAGTGGCCAGCAAGCCTTGGAACACCTGTTGGAAGAACTGGCCTTCGTCCAGGCCAGGCTCCGGCAAGTGAACCGTCAAATTGTAGAGTTGAGCCGCCAGGAATATTACCGTGACAGGGTAGAACTACTGCGCAGCGTGCCAGGCATTGGGCTGCTTGTCGCTATGGTTATCCTCACGGAAATTGACCGCATGGACCGTTTTGAGTCTCTGGATAAACTATGCCATTACGTGGGCCTGGTTCCCAATGTCTATGCCTCCGATGAGAAAGAACGTGTTGGGCATCAAACCCGCAGGGGTAATTCCCTATTGCGGCGCTTGCTGCTCCAAAGTGCCTGGGTAGCCAAAAACCGTGATCCGGCACTACTATTGAAATTCGGTGAACTGACCAAACGCATGAATGCCAACAAAGCCATTGTACGCATACAGAAAAAACTGCTCAGCCGCATCCGCAGGGTAATGCTCACGGGCGAACCTTACCAATGCGGCATTGTGTAGTAAGACATATAAAGCCTTGTTTGCACAAATGACATTAAAGGGGTAGCAACGCTATAAACCTCCTGCGGCTAAAAGACCGTTTCGTTGAGTTTGCGCCCCTCCCTTTGAATAATTGGAACTTGCGGCACTTCGATCGCTGATAGAAGAGTAGTCAAAGGCAAACAAAGCTCGTTGATACTGTGTCGAGGCTATTTTTTTTCTTTTAAAAAGCCCCCTTTTTTTTTGAAGGGCTTTTAAAAAGAAAAAAAATAGATGAATGAATGAAAGTCTATCTTGCAACATTAGCCTTTCAATTGCATGACAGTTGAGTTGAAAGGTTTAGGCAAGGTTTTGAAAAATCTAAAAAAAAATTGGCTGAAGGCTTGTTTTTCAACATAGAAGAGTGGTTTAGAGAAGTTTAGAGGAGTTTTTTAGACGTTTACCAAACCTTTGGAGGTTTAGTAAACGTGGGTTAAAAACATGGTTCCGTCGGAAAATGGGGGGGGCAGCGCTCCCACAAACTGGCTTTACAGCATTTTTTTGTGCCCAAAACGAAGCGTTTTGGGCACAAAGTGATTTTTGTTATTTGATTTGAAATCGGACATCCGGAACTTGGCGAATGAACATCCTGAAAGCACAAACCAAATCCAGCCATGAAGAAATATTTTCCTTTTTTCATTCTTTTCGTCGCAATGAACCTGAGTGCCCAGGATGTGTATTATACCCGGGGAGCGACCCTTCAATTAAATGGCGAACTAAACGGACAAGCCCTCCAGGTGAAAACCAATAATTTGATCATCAGGCTGGACTACGAGACCGCAGAAGCGGTGATGCGGCTGAAAGTCAGTGATTTGAAATGCGAGGTGGACAGTTTGCAAAAACTACTCAGGCAAAGCAATACAGAATTCATTTACGAAGCAAAGCTAAGCCTGGACTACATCAGCACCGAAAAACATCCACCCCTGGAATTTACCCTGGAAGGCTGGCTGATGCACAATGGCCTTAAAACCTGGGTGAACGGAAAAGGAGAACTGCACTTCAACGCCAATTCAGCCGAATACACCAACCTGATGGGCCTTACTTTCAACCTCAACCTTGGCGACCTTGGCGTAGATCCTCCCTGGCCCGGACTGGCAGAGGACTTTGAAGCCGTGGTTGTTCAGGCACTGTTGCAAAAAGATAAAAACTGAATACAAATGGAAAAGACCTATCGAGTGACCGGCATGACCTGCCAGCATTGTGTGATGAAAGTCAGGAAAGCCCTGGAAAGCATCGAGGGTGTAACATCGGCAAACGTAAGCCTGGAACCACCCCGGGCCGTGGTATCAATGACTGATGCCATTCCACTGGAAGCCATGAATGAGGTACTGGGAATGTATGGAACCTACAAGCTCGAAGAAGATGTAAGTACGGTAGCTTGAGGTTCCTTAACAATGAATTGCGCTTGTTATTCAACACCTGAATTGTAAAAGAAAGGTACCGCTCCGGGCAGACACGACACCCGCAATGGTGAGCGTCCGGTGTACTCTCCGTCAGGTGCCAGGTCAACGCATGGGCAGGTTGATATCTTCACCTCTTTCACCCGGAACATCTCCACTTGCGGCAAATCCAGGTGCTTACCGGAAAGCACCTTCGGAAAATTGCGAATCAAATCCCTGCGGCGCATGTGGTTGAGGACGAGCAGATCCAGATGGCCGTCGTCAAAACGGGCTTGCGGAGCGATGAGAAAATTGGAAGTGTAGCGCGTGTTGGAGATGGTGATGAAGGTGCATTCCCTTTCCAGTTTCCGGCCGTCAAAGTGCAGTGTGGCAGCCACCGGGCGGTTGTCTATACTCAAAACGAAGTGGTTTGGGCGGCTCCGCCGCCCAAACTCCCAACCCCTCCTGAAGTTCAAAGCTGAAATCTTCCCAAACTACTTCGACTTGGGTATATTATGCGTTGCAGGGAGGCAGCGGTGTAGGCAAAATTTCCCATCCATTTCAGCCCGGCTGCTTTTTTGGCCACATCGGCCACGAATCCCATTCCCAGAATATTTGCAAAATATCTGCTGCGCCCGTTCTCCTCGAAGAGCCCCACATCCACCATTTTGGTTTTTCCGTCGGCAATGACCTCGATGGCTTGTTTCCAATTGCCACTTTCCAGCCCGAGGTCCCGGGCAAAGGAATTGCCCGTTCCGACGGGGATGACACCGATGGGCGGCTTGTTTTCCGAAGGGTTGGCCAGGTATCCATTCACGGTTTCGTAAATGGTGCCATCGCCTCCGGCAATGAGGAGGGCGTCGTAGTTGTTGAGCTGAAGACTGCCCACCTGCTCAGATAAACGCAGGCGGTTGACTGCAACCGGATTTACGCCACAGCCCCTGGCACTGAGCAACTGTTCGCAGCGATGTTGCAATTCTTTCGCCCTGCCATTGCCTGCAAAATGGTTGTAAATCAGTATGGCCCTCATCGTCCCTGAAATTTCCGAAGACAAATAAACAACCTAAACTCCGAAACTCCTGGCATGGGGTCGTGCCCATCTGAACAAAGTTCCGGCCCTATACATTGCAACGAATGGTGCGAACTTTTGCACCGGGCAAGAGTCATCAAATGTCTAACTTTGGCCAATTCTCTCAGAACCAAACCATTGCCGACGAAAATGATGAACCGCAAAAGCTTTTTCTTCCTGCTCCCGGTTTTATTCCTTTCTCTGAACCTCGTTGCTCAAAACTCCCTCTCCGGAACTGTAACTGACCAGTCCGGCCAGCCCGTCATCGGAGCCAACATTTTTATCCCGGATTTGAAAACGGGAACCACCTCTGACCTGGACGGCCATTACGAGCTGCAACACCTTCCGGCAAAAAAAATGCTGGTACAGGTGACCTATGTAGGATACAACACCCTCACAAAAACCATTGACATTGCGGGAGACGTAACCATGGATTTCGTGCTGGAGGAAGCCCACCTGGAAGCCAAAGAGGTAGTGGTTACGGGCCTCAGTGTTTCGCAAGAGAAAAGGCGCAGCCCGGTTTCCATCGATGTGCTGAAACGGGATTTTTTGCTTCAGAACGGCGGCACCAACCTGGTGGATGCCATGACAAAAGTGGCAGGAGTGAGCGCCATCAGCACAGGGCCAGGCATCTCCAAACCCATCATCCGGGGGCTCGGCTACAACCGGGTGCTGGTGGTGCAGGATGGCATCCGCCAGGAAGGCCAGCAATGGGGCGATGAGCACGGACTGGAAATTGACGGAAATGCCGTGGCCCGCGTGGAAATTTACCGGGGCCCGGCCAGCCTGATGTATGGCTCCGACGGCCTGGGCGGTGTGATACACATCGAGTCTCCACACCCGGTTGTGAAAGGAACCATTGCAGGCTCCGTGAGCAGCAGCTACCAAACCAACAACAGCCTAAGAGAAGCTTCCGGCTTTCTGGCAGCCAACGCCAATGGGTGGAACGGCTACCTCATCGGCACCCTCAAAAAAGCCGATGACTACCAAAACGCCTACGATGGCAAGGTCTTCAATTCAGGTTTTGAAGAAAGCAATGCCACAGGTATGCTGGGACTGAACCGCAAATGGGGGTTTTCCCACCTGCATTTCAGCAGCTTTTTCCAACGGCCTCAATTGCCCGAAGGAGAAAGAAATCCGGACGGAAGCTTTGCCGTGGATGAAGCCCCCTTCCAGGAAATCAGCCACCACAAAATAGGCTGGAACAACAATTTTATCTTCCGGCACTCCAGCCTCAAAACCGTCATCGGCTTTCAGCAAAACATCCGGAAAGAGTTTGAGGAACCTGGCAATGCAGGGCTGATTTTCGACATGAAAACATTCACCTATGACCTAAAGCATTTCATCGTCAAAAGCGATGACTGGGAGTTTACCTACGGGTTTGCCGGAATGCTTCAGAACAGCAAGAACAAGGGAACTGAATTTCTGGTGCCTGACTATTCCGTCAACGACCTCGGTGGCTTTGCCTACGCCCGCCGCCCGCTGGAGCAATGGGAACTGAGCGCCGGTATCCGCTACGACCACCGGTATTTTACCACAGAAGAACTCGTCGAGGATGGTGAAACACGCTTTGCAGCCCTGGGCCGGAATTTCGGCAACGTTTCAGGCAGTATCGGTCTTGGCTGGTTCCCTTCGGAAAAAATTGCGCTTAAGCTCAACCTGGCCAGGGGTTTCCGAAGCCCCAACGTTGCCGAACTCGCCTCCAATGGCGTGCACGAAGGAACCTTTCGCTACGAACGTGGAAATTCCGATTTGCAAGCGGAAACAAATCTCGAAATCGACGCCGGTTTTGAACTGGACCTGACACACATCACCCTCAGTGCCAATCCCTTTTTCAACCGGATCAACAACTACATCTTTCTGGAAAAACTGGCTTCGGTAAATGGCGGAGATTCCCTCTCCATTTCTGACGGAACGCCTTATTCAACTTTTAAATACACCCAGGGCAAGGCCCAACTCTGGGGCGGTGAATTCACCATGGACATCCACCCGCACCCATACGACTGGCTCCACTTCAAAAACACCGTGTCATTGGTCCTGGCCAAACAACTGGACAGCGAAAACAGGCACCTTCCTTTTATTCCACCGGCCAAATACCAGATGGAGCTGAGAGCTGACCTGCCACTCAACAGCAAGGTCATCAGAAACTCCTTTGCGGAACTCAACCTGGAGTATTTTTACCGGCAACACCGCATCCTCAGCGCCAACAACTTTGAAACCACCACCCCGGCATACATCCTTATGAACGGCAGCCTGGGCTTTGAGCTGACCAATGCCCGGGGCAAAACCCGCGCAAAATTTGCCCTCATCGCCCAAAACATTTTTGACAAGGCCTACCAATACCACCTCAGCCGCCTGAAATACGCCCCTGAGAACCCCGCCACCGGCAGACAGGGAATTTTTAACATGGGCAGAAATTTCGTGCTCAAAATGACAGTGCCTTTTGAGGGCCATATCCGAAAGAAATAATCTATAGGGTGTAGGGTGTAGGGTGTAGGGTGTAGAGTGTAGGGTGTAGGGTGTAGGGTGTAGGGTGTAGGGTGGGCTAGCCCTTTCATCCCCCGTCTATTCAGCCGGGCAAGCTCATCCCTCATCCCTCATCCCTCATCCCTCATCCCTCATCCCTCATCCCTCATCCCTCATCCCTCATCCCTCCCCCGGTACCGAAAGCTTTCGGTATCGGGGCATCCCTCATTCCTGAAAGGCCAGTGTATTCAAACAAATTGCAAAAAACAGGGGGTATTTTATTATTGCTGCGGTATTATGATTAGTTATGCACCTTCGCAATCCATCAGACTGGGGACATTGCTAACGTGGAGTGGATTTGACAAATCGAACTTGCTGCCGTAATGCATCAACCAACTAAAAAACTCAAAGAACTGGCTGCTACCGCCATTTGTGGCAACGACATCAGTTCATCCTGCCTTTATGTTTCTGCGCTGGCCATCATTTACGCAAGGCAATACGCCTGGCTGGCGCTGCTCATCGTAGCCGGCGTTCTTTACCTGTTCCGGAAAATCTATGGAGAAGTGGTGGGTGCCCTGCCCTTGAATGGTGGCGCATACAATGCGTTGCTGAACACCACCAGCAAGTCAACTGCTTCGCTGGCCGCCACCCTGACATTGCTATCCTATATGGCCACCGCAGTGATCTCTGCCAGTGAGGCCATGCATTACGTTCACAGCATTTGGGAACAAATGCCGGTGATATTGGCCACCATAGTTTTGCTGGCCATATTTATGGGCCTGACCATAATGGGTATTGGAGAGTCTTCAAAAGTGGCCATCGGCATATTTATCTTTCACCTCGCCTCTCTCACGTTGTTGTCCATAGTATGTGGCATCTATTTGATGCAACACGGCTTGTCAACGCTGATGAGCAATTACCAGTTGCCCCTGGAAGGTGGACTCAAACAGGCGCTGTTCTTTGGTTTTGCCGCCGCCATGCTGGGCATTTCGGGTTTTGAAAGTTCTGCCAACTTTGTAGAGGAACAAGCCGATGGGGTTTTTCCGAAGACCCTGAGAAATATGTGGATTGTGGTAAGCATTTTCAACCCGCTGATGGCCTTTCTGGCGTTGTCCATAGTTCCCATCCCCAACGTTGCCGAAAACCAGGAGGCCTTGCTGTCTTACATGGGCCATGAAGCCGGAGGTCAGTGGCTTTCCATGCTGATTTCTGTTGACGCGGCCCTGGTGCTGAGCGGTGCTGTGCTGACATCTTATGTGGGCGTTAGCGGTTTGCTTGAGCGGATGACCCTCGACCGGGTCTTGCCCAATGTCTTGCTGGCAAAAAACAAAAAAGGCTCCTCCTACCGTATCATCATCGTATTTTTTGTGCTCTGTGTATCCATTTTGCTCATCACGGAAGGGCACCTGGGAGCCCTGGCCGGTGTTTACACCATCTCTTTTCTGATGGTAATGGCCCTGTTCGCCATTGGCAACATCCTGCTGAAAATCAAGCGAAGACGGCTGCCCAGACCAGAAAGAGCTTCCCCATTCGCCATCATTCTGGCCATCAGCGCTGTGGTTTCTGCCATTGTGGGCAATGCCATTATGAACCCACACTATCTGGGGGTTTTCCTCGAATATTTTATTCCTGCCATTGTCTTCGTAATGATCATGCTCAACCGCACCACCTTGCTATGGGGAGTTCTGGAAGTAATCAAGTACTTTTTTGAACCCATCCAGAAATGGGTCAAAAAAACCAATAAACGGATACTGAAATTGATTGATGAGATCAACTCGCAAGAGTTCGTCTTTTTTACCAATCACGACGATGTGGCAACCCTGAACAGGGTAATGCTCTACATCAGCAAAAATGAACACACCAACCGCCTTCGCATTGTCTCCGTTCTGAAAGAAGGAGAAAAAATACCGGAACGCCTCAAATCCGACATTGAAGTGCTCGACAGAGAATACCCGGACATCCACATCAATTTCATGGAAGTAAAAGGTGAGTTTGGGCCTGAGATCATCCGAAAGCTCTCAAAAGAATGGAACATCCCCATCAATTTCATGTTCATCGGCTCACCAACCGAAAGGTTTCCTTACCGCATAGAGGAGTTGGGAGGCGTCAGGTTGATTATTTAAGAGATGAGTGCAAGGCAAAAAGTGCGCTCAGGGGTTGAGAGGGATTGATCCCGATCCCGAATCAAGTTTGGGACCGGGAGGTTGAGAGGGGTTGATCCCGAGTCAAGCTCGGGAGGTTGAGAGGAGTTGAGAGGAGTTGAGGGGGGGGTGAGAGGGGTTTAGAGGGGTTACAAAAAGGTCCAATTGCCTGAACCCGTTCCGATACCCTGGGAGGCGAAAGAACACTCTGAAATAGCTGATGTATAATTGAATATTTAAAGAACTGACATGCAGTTAAAAACGCATCTAAAAAACCAAAAAACACCCAACAAAAACAGTTAAAAACCGGGGCTGCCCCCAAAACGGGCTTTTTGCAATACACTCATCCCCCAATTTCCTTTGCACCCCCCTATGGCTGCCTTTACCTTTGCTTTGGATTGCGACAGAAGCGCAGGATTTGAACGTTCATTACCAAAACCCATACCCCCATGAAAGGCAATTTCAGGATTTGGTTATTCCCGCTATTCATTGTTGGTGTTGCTCAGGTACAAGCCACTGCCCAGGGGCCTCCGGTATTCACCGAAACCCCCATCATGCTCGGTTTAGAGGGCCGTGGCATCCGCACCTTCGGAAAATTCACCAACACCGACAATGGCAACACTTATGCCCACATCATTGCATTTCCGTACAATATCAATGAAAAGTTTCAGGTGGGTGCTGTGATTCCGCTGGTCTGGAAATCTCCCGTCGGACTTGATTCCAGAGGGGGGCTGGGAGACCTCACCCTGTTTTTGAAACAACAGGTATTTAAAAAAGACGGCCGGGGCAAAACGCTTCGGGCATTGCTAAAAACGACCCTGACCATGCCTACCGGCAATACCGACCAGGCACCGCCTTTGGGCACAGGAGCCTGGCAGGGCGGCCTTGGGCTGGTTACGGGGTACATCACTACCGCTCTGGGCCTGTATGCCGAAACCGGCTACCGCTACAAAACCAATGATCTGCCCGGCCAGTTCTACTACAACCTGGCGGCCAGTGTGCCGTTGTTACCGCAGCAATACCCCCCACACCAAATCAACCTCAGTGTGGACCTCAACGGCAGTGTAAACACCCGCAACGGCAACCATGTGCTGTTACTTTCTCCAGCTTTGCAGTGGATTACCGGCAGAAAATTGTTGCTGGAGTCGGGTGTGCAAGTACCGTTGAGGGGGGCACCCCAAACCAATTTTGTATTGCTGGCAGGTTTGCGGGTATTGATCTTTTAATCTTATTTCCTTCGGTAAATACTGTTCTACGAAGGAAGCAAACAATTTTTTCAACATGAAACAATTACTGATCTCTATGATGCTGATTGGCCTGGCCACCACAGCATTGCAAGCACAGGAAAAACCCACCATGGTGCGTGTGGAGGTGGACGGCCTGTCCTGCCCATTTTGTGCCTATGGCCTCGAAAAACACTTCACCGACCTGGATGGTGTGAAAGACGTGGTGATTGACATCAAGAAAGGACTGTTGACTTTTCAGGTGGACGACCCGGCAAAGATCAACGAAGCACTTATCCGCAAAACGGTGAAGAAGGCGGGATTCACACCGAGGTCGGTTGTTTATGAAAAAGAAGAAAAAAGTGATAAAACCAAAGGTTAGAAATCTTGCAATTGCACTCTTCACACTTTGTGTCGCCTGCAGCCCACCATCCCGCTGGCAGTTCAAAAAACTGATCCGGCTGGAAGGGTGTTCGCCTGTGGGCATCGCAGCAACGTCCGGCGGGCTGTGGGTGTCCGACGCTGCCAGCAACCGCCTGCTCAAAATATCCTACGAAGGTGATGTACTTGAGGAACTCAAAGGGTTTCAGCGCCCCATGCACTTGTCGCTCGCTGGTGAGGATTCTGTGCTGGTGGCCAATTACCTGACCGACGAAGTGGTTCTGCTTGAAAATGGCCGGCGTTCAGCCTGGCCGCTCAACCGGCAGGTGAACGCCCCCGCCGGTGCTGCTTTCAACAAGGGCTGGTTGGCTGTGGCCGATTTTTACAACCACCGCATCCTGTTGCAAAAGGATTCCATGACCCTTTCCGTTGGCGGGCAAGGGCATGAGCCGGGCCGGCTTTACTACCCCACTGATGTAGATTTTTCTGAAGGGAATTTACTCGTTGCCGATGCCTACAACAACAGGGTGCAGGTCTTCGACCTCTCCGGGAACTTCCTGAAAATCATTGGTGAAAACGACAACATCCGGACCGCCACAGGCATTGCCACAGACGCCAAAAAGCTTATCGCAACCGATTTTGAAGGAAACAGGGTTTTGCTTTATTCACCGAAGGGAAAACTGCTCGAGGTATTGAAAGACAGCCTCCGGAATCCCTCCGACGTCGTAATCTGGAAAAAGCAGCTTTTTGTGGCCAATTACGCCAATGGCTCCATCGCAGTTTTTGAGCGCTCGTGATGGAAATGAGGTGGCAAGATGTGAGTCTCCTGCAAAAAGTCCAATGGCCGGACCCCGTTCCGGTACCCCGGGGAGGCAAAAGAATATACTGAAATAGCTGATGTATAATTGAATATTTAAAGAACTGACATGCAGTTAAAAACGTATCTAAAAAACCAAAAAACACCCAACAAAAACAGTTAAAAACCGGGGCTGCCCCCAAAACGGGCTTTTTGCAACACCCGTGGAGATCGTTGGATCACCAGGTCTTTTTCACGCTGGGGTTGTCCACCCACTTTGACCAGTTTTCATTGAAGGTATGCAATTCCGTAGTCGGTTTACCCTGGCTGGTTTCCAGGGCATAGCCCCTGTTTGCCCATTCGAAAATGCTGCCGTACAGGTTGAAGACATTGGCAAATCCCAGGTTTGCCAGTTTCTCCCCGATCTTCTCGCTCCGGTAACCCACAGAGCAATAAACAACGATGGTGGCGTCTTTGGGAACACCGTTCAAAAGTGAAAAATCGGGGTGGTTGTAACCGATGTTCAAGGCCCCCGGAATGTGACTCACTTCGTATTCCCGGGGTTCTCTGGCATCCAGCAACACCACCTTCCCCAACTGTTTTTTCAGCTGGTCAACGTCCATGGTATTCACCGTGAAGGAAAGTAGTTTGGACAGTTCTTCGTGAAAAGCGGGGTTGAGCACGTGAGGAGTCTGGGCCGGCGCCATGATGGTGAAAATTGAGAAGAAAAGAATTGCTGTCAGTTGTCGCATGTGCGTTTTGATTTTGTATCGCCGCATGGAAACGAATAGCCGGCCATTTTGTTGGACAACCCAACTGAGGCAGGCTCAACCGGAACGTTCCCGAACAAAAAAAAGCTACCAATGCCAGCCAATCCGGCGAATCAGTTTCCAGCATCGAAAGGCGATGATACCAGCCAGCAGAGGGGCCACCACCACACAAAAAGGGTGGTAATCAATGGCCGTTGCAAAATCGAAGTGGATGAGATGCATACAGGCCCGTGTCATGCCGCAGCCCAGGCAGGGCCGGTCCAGAAAGGTTTGTGAAAAGCAAATGGCGGGCCCGGTGTCGAAAAAATCGGCGGGTAAAACCAACAGCGTTATTCCGACGAAAACGTACAAACCCAATTCAAGAATGCTGCTCGTTCTTTGGTCCATTTTTCCTTCGGTAAATTCAATCTTCAATCAGCCCTCAACACCACTTTTTCATCCGAAACCGGCCGGGCAGGCCGCTGCCCTACCCTGTTCAGAATTTTCAGGGTGATCAGGTAAGTGGGTTTCACGCCTTCTTCTCCCAGGCTGCCCGAGGCCAGGGTGTGGCCGGTCAACAACGGGTTATCAGAAGCATAATAGGCGTAGCGCACCACCAGGTTGGGATTCACGCTGTTGCGGATGCGGGAGGCCGCCTGGATGGCTTTCTGGTAGTGTGCACCTTCCATCTCCAGCCCGGTGGCCCGCCAGGAGGATTTCAGGAAGTAGCGCAGGATGTCTTTGTTTTGCAGCGAGGTGCCCAAAACGGTGATCATGGTGCCCTCGAAAACCTTGAGGCCGAAGCCCTCGAAATCCTCCTTCGAAAAATCGTTGTCAATCGGATAGTTATCGGCCGTGCCCTCGAAAACGTGGGCGGTGGGTACCATGATGTCTCCTTTGTCCCCACACAGGATGCCGGCCTTGCCCATGATGGAAATGGAAGCCACGTTGAGCGGGATGCGCTCCTCACCATGCACGTGGGGTTTGAGCAGTTCGTCCATCACTTCGAAGGCCTGTTCGCCGAAGGCGTAGTCCATCACCAGCAGGATGGGTTGTTCCTGCCGGATGTAATCAAAATCCCATTTTATTTCCTTCGGCAAAATCTTTTCGCTGAGCCGGGTGGTGTCGAATAGCTGTACCAGCAGGTTGGTGCCGCTGGTATCGGTGAGTTGGTACATGCCGTGCTCCATTGCAAAAGCCTCCACCAGGTGGCGCAATTCTTCATTTTCGTCGTGGCTGAGTTCCCGGGCAGTAGCTTCCACCGACTCAAACTCATGGGTATCCCGGAGGGCAGCCTGTGCAAACAGCGAGTTCATGACGCTGTGCGGGTTGGAGCTGATGATGTGCAGCGGCCGGTGCAGCCAGTTTTTGCGATGCAGCAAGCGCTTGATCTGGTTGGCCCAGAGCTCACCGTAAACGTGGTGCCCGATGCGCTCACGCAGGGCTGCCGAAAAGCTGATCTCCCTGTCGTTCTTGTCCAGTTCTTCCTCAATGCTCAGCTTGCCCAGCCAGTAGGCGATGTGAAAAAGGCTGTTCACCTTGGGCGTTTCTTCAAAGCGCCTCACTGCTTCAAGGGTTTCGGCAAATGTCCGGCCGAGGATGGTACTCAGGTAAGTAGCCGCCACTTCTTCGTCAAACTCACGGCCGGCATCTTCCAATTGGATGATCTTTTCCAGGTTGAGCCAGTCTCGACGCCGGCGGTTTTTCTGGTCCAGGGCATTGCGCCGTATCTTTTCCGCCTCGATGTACATGAAAGTGAGGTGGGTGAGAACGTCGTAGATATCGCCCCGGCCATTGGTCATTTCCACAAACATCTGCTCTTCGTCAATGCGGTAGCAATTGCGGCGGCGCTTGGCCGGCACAATGGGGTCAAACTCAGAATGCTCAAATCCCTCTTTGGTAATGAGGCGCACATAGCGGCACTCCTCGATGCCCTGCGGCAGCCGCTGGAAGATGTACAGCAGGCCGTCCAGCTCCACCTTCTCGGGGTCGTTGATGTCGCCGTAAATTTCCGGCGAGAGGTTTTGCAAGGCCTCTATCATGGCCTCGCCGCTGACCCCCAGCGGCTTGTAGCTGCCCCGGATGAACAGGTGCCGCATGGAGATGTACAATTGCTGAATGGCAGCCCTGGATTCCTGCGCTCTTGTGCGATGAATTTCTTCTGTCATGCTTTCAATTTGCCGCAAAAGTACGATTTGCCAACTTCACAAGGTCCCCTTTCGCTGGCGCAATACCGCATTGCCGGAGGCGAAAAAAAATGCAACTTTACCCGGCCAACTGGTAACGAACCTCCATGCCCGAACATCAATGAGCAAATACCGGCAAGACGAAAAACTGCTGAAAGATTTGAAAAACGGCGACCGGAATCGGTGGCACCGCTTTTTTGACGATCACCGCCAGCCGTTTGCGGCCTTCCTGATCAAATACGGCCATGTGGACAACGTCGAGGCCGACCAGTTGTACCAGGAAGCCGTCGTCCTGCTGCACCGGAACATCCGGGAAGACAAGCTGCAAACACCCTTGCGAAGCAGCCTGCGTACCTACCTTTTTGCCATCGGCAAAAACCTGTGCAGGAAAAGGGGACGCTCAAAACTGACCTTCCCGGAAAACTAGCCGGACATCCCCGGAAACCCGATTGAAGAAGAACACGAAAGGCACCACTGTGCCGAACTGGTCAGCCGCATGCTGAACAAACTGGGCGGCATGTGCCGGCAGTTTCTCACTCTGGTGTTTATCGAAGAAAAAGAAGCCGTTGAAGTGTGCCAGCTCATGCAAATACCCTCGCAGGAGGCCTTCAGAAAACGCAAATTCGACTGCCTTCGGAAAATGAGAAAGCTGGTGGAATGAGTGAACGGAGGTTTATAGGGATTATGGAGGATTATGGAGGATTATGGGGTCTTGGGGATTATGGAGGTTGTTGTGGATCTGTGAGCTCCTTTAATCCGATCAATCTGGAAAAAGATTTTGGTTTTTTTCGCACTGGTCCCAACCGACAACCGACCCCGATACCGAAGCCGATAGCTATCGGCTTTCGGTATCGGGGACAACCGCCAACCGATAACCGCCAACCGCCAACTGAAAAAAAATGCCCAACTCTTTCAACATATCGGAAATCGAAGCCTACCTGCGGAAGCAGATGGAAGAGAAGACCCGCCGGGCTTTCGAGGCCAGGATGAAGACCGATGAGACACTTCGTAAGGAAGTGGAAACCTACCGGCAGTTGTTCACTGGATTCGATGCCTTGCAGGATGCTAATTTTGCCGAAGAAGTGAAACAATGGGCTAAATCATCCAAAGTCAAAAGTTCAAAAACAGGTTCCATGAAACAGCAGAAACGCAGGCAAGCCAAAACCCGCCAGCTCAATCCCATGTGGCAAAGAATTGCCGTGGCAGCCAGCATCGTGGTCATCGCCTTTGCAGCCTGGATGTACTTCCAGGGCAGCAGCCAGAGCAATGTGCAACTCGCCAAAAAGGCCTACGTAGCCCCCATGAGCGCCAAAACCATGGGCGCCCAAAACGACGACGGGCAGGTGCTGGTGCAGCAGTTTGAAAAGGGCCACAGCCTGTTTCAGGAAGGCAAATACGAAGAGGCCGCTTCAGCACTGAGGGATTTCATCACTTCCGTGCAAAACAACAAAGATGCCTTCGACCCCCTTAGCCGCCAATTCTACCTGGAAAGCGCCCAATGGACCGTGTTGCTCTGCGATTTCGCCACCGGGAAAATGGACAACGAAAAAATGAAAAAGATCCTCAGCGCCATGTCCAAAAAATCCAACAGCGACTACAGCCAAAAGGCCAAAGAACTGCTGGAGAAGATTGAGAAGCGGGAGGGGTGAGGTGAGGGTTATTGAGGGCTTTTGAAACCCCATCAGGCGCTGACTTCCGGTCAGCTCCTGAATTCGTCCTGAAGGTTTTTTTGGGGAGGTTTTTCTGAAGGTTTTTGGTCCCGATGAAAGCTCGGGATTGGAGGTTTTTTTTTAATCCCTGGTTGCACCGATTTAATCACCCTTCACAAACGCTTCCACCCTTTCCACACTATTTCCAGGTCTAGCCACACGTCGTAATCTTTGGCATAGAGGAAGTCCAGGTGGCGCAGGGTGTGATCATCCTTCACCGGCCTTGCCAGGGCATCTGCGGGAGAGAGCAGTCCGGGTTTGATGGACGGAAAACGCCTGGCCGGTTGGGTGGGTTGCCCTGTGGCATAGCCGACCCAGGATTTTTTGCCGGTAAGGATTAGCAGGCTGTTGCGCAACAGTTCCGTCTTGCGTTTTGCGAAGAGAAAAAAGAAAGGCACCAATGGCAGCAGGAGCAGGTCCAGGATGCGTTTGTTCCTTCGTGAAACCGGCGAGGCGATCCGGTAGCTTATTTCGATGGTGTACAGTTCGCCGGCGCTGTCTTTCGAGTGGCTGCCGATGATGCTGAGACTTTCCTTCGGAACGATTTTGTAATGGATGCCGGGGCCCAGTTGGGTCATCCAGCGCATGATGGTATCGGAACTGAGATCGGCGGCGCAAAAGATGACCTCATTCACTTTGAAGATGCTCACCACTTCGTCCAGCCGTTCCACGCCGGCCAGGCATTTGGCGGGGTCAAAGTCTTTTCCGGGAGCCACCGTGCCGATGTAGTTTTTGGGCACCTGCGCCAGTGCCAGCAATTGGCGCACCCGCTCGCTTTCCCTTTCGGAGCCCACAATGACCAGGTTCGATGGACGGGTTCTTCCCACCCTGAAATTGCCCGAACGGGCGAAGTGCAAAAATGTGCGAAAGGCCGTGGTGCCCGCCACTGCCCACACCGCTCCCATGAGCAGGATGGCCCGTGAGGGCCTCAGCTCCAACGGCAGCAGCCCGTAAACGGCCAGTAACAGCACCGTGCCGGTGAGCAGCCCCCGGATGAGTCGCCTCAGGTTGAAGGGCTCGTCGTAGCCGCCGTTGAAAAAAACCGCCCCCAGCCAGAACAGGGTGTAAACCGGCACATTGATGTACAAAAAACTGTCGGGATAGTAGTCCGGGTCGTGGTAGTAGTAGTTGGCCCAAAAGTTTTTGAGCAACACCAGCCCCCCGCTGATGAGCAGGGCATCGGCCAGGAAAAAGGCACTGCGACGGAAAAAACCCGAAACCAGTGCCAGCCCGGCCCGGAAATATACCGCCGCATAGATCATGGCGATGAACAAGGTGGCCTGCCTGCCGGAGAAGTGCTTGCGGGCAAAAATGAGCATGGCGTTGTAAAAAGTGCGCACGTAATTGAGGCTGCCTTTTTTGGTACTCTCGCCTTTGTAGTGGATGATGGTGGTTTCGGGAAAGTAGTAGTTTTTGTAGCCCGCCTGCACGATCCGGTAGCTCAGATCAATGTCCTCGCCATACATGAAAAAGGCCTCGTCCAGCAGGCCGATTTCATCCAGCACGCTTTTTCTGATGAACATGAAAGCGCCCGCCAGCACATCCACCTCGTGGGTCTGGTGCTCATCCAGAAAACCGAGGTGGTAGCGGTTGAACAGCCTTGATTTAGGGAAGAGCTTCGACAAACCGAAGGTTTTGCTGAAAGCCACGAAAGGAGAAGGAAAGCCGCGCTTGCTCTCCGGCAAGAACTTGCCGCTGCCGTCTATCATGCGCACACCCAAAGCCCCGGCTTCGGGGTGGGCATCCATGAACTGAATGCACTTTATGAAGGTGTCTTCCCGCACCACCGTGTCGGGGTTCAGCAGCAACACATAGCGGCCGGCCGCCCGACGGATGGCCTGGTTGTTTGCCGTGGAAAAGCCGGTGTTTTGCTGGTTGGCAATGAGCTTCACTTCCGGGAATTTTTCCCGCACCATGGCCACGGAATTGTCCACGGAGTTGTTGTCCACCACAAAGATTTCCACTTCGCCTGGCGGCAATGCTACGGCAGCCCGCTGCACAGACTGCAGGGCCTGCTCCAGAAAGTAGCGAACGTTGTAGTTGACAATGATGACGGAGAGCTCCATGGGTGATGATATTTTGTTACGCCATCCGTCGCAATTTGTTCTGAAGGTATTGGATTGCTACCTGGCAATAGGGCTCATATTTACCGTTTTTCATCGCCCCCCATTCCTTGAGAAGTTGATTGACCTGACTCTTTTTCAGCTTTTTATTCCTGTTTCTTCCGGCTAAATAATGCAGCTGGGATTTAACATGATCCAACAAGTTTCTTCTATCTTCAACAATGCGATACCTGTTGAGTCCAAGTATCTCATTTAACTCCCCGCCAATTTGATCATCAACTGAATAGACTTTGCCTCCGGGATCAAAACGAACAAGTTTTTCGCATTCCCTATCAAGTGGCGACACCCGAATAGCCCGATCTTTTTTCAAAACATCACAATGTTCATTTCCTTTATCTCCCTCATTGCCATCGCAAGTGCATAACAGGTTAGAATATTTTTTTTCATTTTCAGGAGTGCGGGGTGCCCAATGCTCTATCCGGGTTTTCTTTCGATCGTTATCAATTCTTTTCATACAGTAAGCACATATATATCCCTGTTCTTTCAACAAGGCAAGGCGAAGTGGTTCCTTAGGCAGTGAATCGAAAGTTGAACCGGGTGTCAGCCTTTTTTCTTGTACCTCCCGGGGTTCATTTGATGGATCTTTTTTGATGAATTTCATTTTCTTAAACGGTATTCAGCGTATTGAAATGAGCCCTTGCCCTGACAACCTCTTCGTGGTAATAACCATAAGTTTCTTCCAATTCCCGGAGAAGGGATTCAGTTTCTTTGATATGTGCCGGATCATCCATCAAACGGTATAATTTGTCAAATTCTCTTTGCATTTCTGGCGGATATTTTTTTAAATCAAATATCTCACTCAACACCGAATTTGGATCTTTCCCGTAAGGTGAGGATTTATTCACTATTTTATAGCCCTCCAGAACAAGAACATTTTCTTTCCGGACATCACCCAATATCAAAGGGGAATGAGTGGCCAACACAAACTGTACATTTGGAAAAGCTTTCCTCAATGCCGGGATCAAATTTCGCTGCCACTTTGGATGCAAGTGCAACTCAGGTTCATCAATGAGAACAAGGCCACTGGTTTTCTGAACATTATGAGGATTCAATTCTGCACATCGAAATGCTATGTCACCTACCATACCCAACAAATTCCTGTAACCGTCACTAAGCATCGTAAAGGGTTGCCAATCTTGATTTTTATGCAGTTGCAACAACAACTCATCATGCTTGACTGAATACCTGATCTTTACGGAATCCTTCGATTCCAGTAAGACACTGAGAAAATCACTAAAAATATTTCTTACAGCGGCTAATTCTTCCGGAACATCTCCATCTTCCAAAAGAATGAGGTGCATCCGTTTGAACCATTCGTAAAGCGTTTCCAATTCGGGCTTTGGATCCAAACAATCTTTGTATGGATCCAATCTGGAACCCAATGGAAGCGGGTCAATTTTTCCAATGTTGGCTGACCAATACCTTTTAATGCTGTAAAATACAAATAGTGGCAACTCAATCCTGGCACCATTGACTACCTGTCGCACCAGTTGATTTCCATAGTCGGTAATTTCCTGAAGGTTGCCGCCATTGTTGGTGTAAAACCAGGATATATTTTTACCATTTACCGTCAAGTGTGCGGTGTATTTATAGACTTGCTCTTTTTCAAAAGTGATTTTACTGCCCAAGGAATGCACATGGGTCCTTACCTGTTCTTTATTAAATTGCCCGGTCTGATGCTGATTTCCGGCAAATATCCCCTGCAATGGCCTTAGAGCAGTTGCAATGCCCTCGAGGATGCTGGTTTTTCCGCTCCCATTGATTCCTAACAATACAGTGAGCCCACCTTCCTTTTCAGGAAACTGAATGTGAAGTTTTTCAAATGCCCTGAAGTTTACCAATTCGAGCGCTACCAATTTCATAGCGGTTTGTTTTAATGACAAGAGCGGTCTGAATTAAGCCAATTCACAACCACTTCAAAGCTTATACGGCACCCTACCCACAATGCTGCGGCCCAGGGTCACTTCGTCGGCGTATTCCAGTTCCCCCCCGAAAGCCACGCCACGGGCAATGCTGCTGACGTTTACGCTGCTGTCTTTCAGCTTCCTGGAAATGTAAAACATGGTGGTATCGCCCTCGATGGTGGGAGAAATGGCCATGATGACCTCTTTCACTTCGCCTGCGGCAACTCGCTGCAACAGTGAGTCAATGGTCAGTGCATCCGGCCCGATGCCTTCCAGGGGATTGATGAGCCCGCCCAAAACGTGGTACAGGCCCCGGTACTGCCCGGTATCTTCGATGGCCATCACATCCCGGATGCTCTCCACCACACAGATGAGGCTGCGGTCGCGCCGCTTATCGGCGCAAACCTGGCAAACGGGCTCGTCAGAAAGGTTGTGACACACCGAACAGTGCTTGATGTTCTGCCGCATCTTGCGGATGGCTTCGGCAAACTCCACCGTTTTCTCCGGCGACTGGTTCACCAGGTGGAGGGTGAGCCGCAGGGCTGTTTTTCGGCCGATACCGGGCAAACCGGCAAAGGCCTCAACGGCTTCTTCTATCAATTTGGAGGAATAGTTCATCAATTACTGTTGGAACTCTTTTGTATTGTGGGTGTTGGTTCCCTGTTTTCAGTCAGAAACATATTTTTGCGCCTCTTCGCAAAAAGGGGGTAAAAGCAAAAGGCGAAATTATTGCATTTTTGCGAAGAAGCTCACGTCACCGAAACCCGGTGAAACACTGCCCTGCCAAATTAACGCCCATTCAGAACGGGTATCCATCTACAAACCACTACCAACTCAAAGGAAGACGAAATGGCCGAAATCATCAAAATGCCCCGCCTCAGCGACACCATGGAAGAGGGCAACATCATTGCCTGGCACAAAAAAGAGGGCGAAAAAATTGAGCCCGGTGACCTGTTGGCAGAAATCGAGACCGACAAAGCCACGATGGACTTTGAAAGCCTCTGGGAAGGTTACCTGCTCCACATCGCCGTGAAAGAAGGTGCCGTACCCGTGGAGGGTGTCATTGCCGTAATCGGCGACAAAGACGAGGACTGGAAAGCTGCCCTGGCCGCTGAGCAAAGCACTGCCAACAGCCAGACCGAGCAGCCTGCCCCGGCCACCCAAAACACTGAAGTGGCGGCAAGCTCCGCTGCCCCCGCTACTCCGGCCCCTGTGGTGGAGGCACCGGCCGCCACCCCATCCGAGGGGCGCATCAAAGCCTCCCCCCTCGCAAAATCCATCGCCAAAAAAGCAGGCATTGACCTTTCGGCCATTCAGGGTACCGGCGACAACGGCCGCATCGTCAAACGTGATGTGGAGGCTTTCCTCGAAACCCGCAGCGCTGAACCCGCTGCCGCCGGAGCCCCTTCGGTACCTGTCTTTGCCGTTCCCGGCGAGGAGGCTTACGAAGACAAGCCGCTTAGCCAGATGCGCAAAACCATTGCCCGCCGGCTCAGCGAGAGCAAATTCACCGCACCGCACTTCTACCTCACCATGGAAATTGACATGGACAACGTGGTGGAAATGCGCCCGCGTCTCAACGAACTCTCCCCGGTAAAAATATCGTTCAACGACATCGTCATCAAAGCCGTAGCAGTGGCCCTGCGCCAGCACCCGGCCATCAACACATCCTGGCTCGGCGACAAGATCCGCTACAACCGGCATGTGAACATCGGCGTGGCCGTAGCCGTGGACGAAGGCTTGCTCGTGCCCGTCATCCGGCATGCTGACATGAAGTCGCTGTCGCAAATCAACCGGGAGGTAAAAGCCTATGCCGAAAAGGCCCGCCAGCGCAAGCTGCAACCGGAAGAAATGAGCGGCAACACCTTCACCATCTCCAACCTGGGTATGTTCGGTATCGAAGAGTTCACCGGCATCATCAACCCGCCGGATGCCTGCATCCTGGCCGTGGGAGCCATCATCGGGAAACCCGTCGTCAAAAACGGTGAGATCGTACCCGGCCACCGCATGAAAGTGACCATGTCCTGCGACCACCGCGTGGTGGACGGAGCCACCGGCGCCGAATTCCTCCAGACCCTCAAAGGCATCCTTGAAGAACCCATGCGCTTGCTGGTCTGACCAGGAATGAATCGAAGGTTGAGTGCCCCGTTCCCGAAGGAACCATGTTTTTAACCCACGTTTACTTTTACCCCACGTTTACTAAACCTCCAAAGGTTTAGTAAACGTCTAAAAACCCTCCCGTCCCGATCCCGAAAGCTTTCGGGATTCGGGATCGGAATCAACCCCTCTAAACCCTATCGATTACCCACAAATCCCAACCCCATCGGGAAGTGCCTCTGCAACACGACTTCATTGAATGTAAAAAAAAACATTTTATACCCTGTTGCCTAAGCTGTGGCAAAAGCTGTGGCAACATCAGCCATCTTGTAACCCGCTGTTTCAACGGCGGGAATCTTGCCAGTACCCCTACACACATCCAACTTCTATTCAAAACATCACATCAGGAATAGCTTTAGCACCAAATTCGGGATGTGAATTGAAATTGATGCTGATGCTCTGCAAAGATGTTGGATGTGATTGGGGGTTAATCCGCTAACCCCTCGTTGAAACAAGGGGTTTCAAGATGTTTGATGAGGTAAGGGATGTTTTTCAAGCCCGGTTACTTCATGAGTGTACTACGCTTGCAGAGCTCTCAGAACCGGAATGGTGGACTTGTGGTTAATCGATAGCCCTCTAAACCCCTCTAAACCTCTATAAACTTTTATTGCCTCTCACAGAGACCTCGGTGCCCACAGAAATTTTTCACTGTGTTCTTTGGGGGCTCAGTGAGAGGAATATCAGCACATGAATTCAGACCGCAACTGAAAGTTGCAACCTGAGACCTCGGTGCCCACAGAAGTCTTTCACTGTGTTCTTTGGGGGCTCAGTGAGAGGAATATCAGCACATGAATTCAGGCCGCAACTGAAAGTTGCAACCTGATACGGAACCTCCCGATCCCGAAAGCTTTCGGGAGTCTCGGGATCAACCCCTCTAAACCCCTCGCAACCACCCACCACCTCGTCCTTCCCTTGCATATCAGCCTTCGTAATAAATCCGGTAGATGGCCCCTGCGAAATCATCAGACACCAGCATGGAACCGTCGGGGAGCAGTTCCACATCCACAGGGCGGCCCCAGACTTCGTCGCTTTCTTCGTTGAGCCAGCCGCTGGCAAAGGGCTCGTAGCTGGTGGCTTTGTTACCCTCCAGTCTGACCAGGCTGATTCGGTAGCCGGATTTTTTGCTCCGGTTCCAACTGCCGTGTTCGGCGATGAAAATCTGCTTTTGGTATTCTTCCGGAAACATGCTGCCGGTGTAAAACTCCAGCCCCAGCGGAGCCACATGGGCGCCCAGCTTTTGTGCCGGAGGCATGAACTCATCACAACTGCGTTTGCCGCCAAATCGGGGGTCGGGTAAATCGCCCTGGTGGCAATAGGGGTAGCCGAAATGCAGGCCGTCTTTTGCTGCGTGGTTGAGTTCACAGGCGGGCAGGTCGTCGCCCATCCAGTCGCGGCCGTTGTCGGTGAACCACAGTTCACCGTTGTCGGGGTGCCAGGTGAAGCCCACCGTGTTGCGGATACCGTGCTGCACGATTTCAAAACCGCTTCCATCGGGGTTCATCCGGGTGATGCTGGCAAAGATGGGGGCTTCCTCTTCGCAAATGTTGCAGGGGGCCCCCACGGGAACGTAGAGCTTTCCATCGGGCCCGAAGGCGATGAACTTCCAGCCGTGGTGGCTTTTGTCGGGAAACTTGTCATAAACCACCACCGGCTCCGGCGGATCGGCCAGGTGGTTCTCGATGTCTTCCAGTTTGACGATTTTGCTGAGGGCCGAAACATACAGGTCCCCGTTGCGGAACGCCACCCCGACAGGCATTTTCAGGCCTTCGGCAATGGTGTAAACTTTATCGGCTTTTTTGTCGCCGTCTTCATCCCGCACGGCATAGACCTTGCCCTCCCCCATGCTTCCGACGAAGAGGGTGCCGGAGGGCGACAGGGACATGGCCCTGGCGTTGGGTACATTGGCGGCATAGATGTCAATTTTGAATCCATCGGGCAGTTTGATGTCTTTCAGGTGCGCCTGTAGAACATCCGGATTGGCGGCTATTTCCTTTGCCGCTTTTTTGTCCGGGAAATTGACGGAATTGCAGTTTGCGAAGGCAAACAAAATGAGAAAGGTGTAAGTGATGCTGAGCTTCATAATGGAAAAATTAATCGTTATTCCTTCACCTTGGCTTTGAGGTCATCTTCAATCCCTTTGAGCAACAAGTTTAAGGCGCCTGACGAAACGGCGATCTCAACCAGTGATATACCAAGTGAAACGATCATCATCAACAGGCTGAGGGCAAAGGTTGTGGTGGCCAGGTGTTGCTTTTCGAAATACAGCATGAACATACAAACAAAACACATCAGGAAGCTCAAAATGGCAAATAACTGCATCATGCGGATGTAAGACACCCGCCGTTGAAGGGTCACGATTTGCTGAAGCAGCACCACTTCGTGCTCTTTCCGGTATTGCGAGTGCAGGTTGCGGATAAGGTTGGCGATGGCCAGAAACTTGTTGGTGTAGGCCAGTATCAAAAGTGAGATGGCCGGGAAAAGCAGCGCAGGAGTTGTAAAGTTGATTTGCATCGGAATTGGATTTGCCGGCTGTAAAGGTAGCTGCTGAGCAGCAACAAAAACCAGCAGATCAACTGCCTCAGGGTGGTTACCTTTGCTGGCCTTTTTTTGCTTCTGTTACCTTCGGGTAAACAAAGGATGGAGGCCGGCATTGCTTTCGTTGAGACAAAAGAACTTCTGAATCCGCCCGCATGAACCTTCGCACCATTCTGAAAATCTCTTTTCTGATTTTGTTTGCGTCGCAAACCGTGGCGGTCTTTTCGCAAGGCAGAAGCGGGGGCTTTGGCAGCAACTTCGGCAGTGCCCTTTCCGGTGGCGGGGGCAGCAGCCGGCTGGGGCTGGTCACCTACGACACCTCAGAAATACACTATTTCTACGCCAACGACCCCAACCTGATCTATCCGTTCAGCGACAGCCTGCTGGATGATTTTGCCGTGTACGATCCGGCCCGGCAGCAGGAATTTCACCACGCCCACCTGGGCAACCTCGGCTCTGCCCACCGGCCCCTGTTTTTCGCTCCGGCCATGCGTCGGGGCTTCGACGTGGGGCTACACCAGTTCGATCTTTACGAACTGAACACAGTGGACATCCGCTATTACCGTATCACCCAGGCCTATACCCAGGCGGCCTATTCGCAGGGGCCCCTCCAGACCGATGCACAAATGCTGGTGCGCTTCAGCAGGAACTTCTCCCGCACCATGAATTTCAGCATCGAGCACCGGCGCATCAACAATGGCGGCTCTTACGATTACCAGCGGGCCACCAACTCCTCAGTGGCGGCAGGGCTCTGGTACCACGACCCCTACGGTCGTTACGACGGTTTTCTGAGCCTCACCACCAACTCCCATTTTCAGGAAGAAAACGGCGGCGCAGCCGAAAACCTTACGGACACCATCATCGAGCCCTTCCGGGTAAAGATCAACCGGCAAACGCCCTTCACCAGGCATGCACACACAGAGCTGGCCTACACCCAATACTTCTACCTCAACAGGCTGACACCGGAACAAAAAGCCCTGATCAAAAAACAACGGGAACAGGAAAAACGACGCCGGCAGGAGCAACTACGCAATCCTCAACCAGACAGCCTTCGACAACAAAACCGCCCCGCTCAGCAACAAACCGGACGCCCGCCACTGCAACAAGGCCGGCAACTGAAACAAAAGCCACCAACCGGCAAGAACCAGCCGCCGGCACCCCCTCGGGACTCAGGGCAGGTGCAACAGCCGCTGCCCATCCTGGCCAGACCGCCCGTTGCGAAGCGAATGTTCAATCTCTACCACCAACTGAGCTGGAAGAGCAGCTCCTACAAGTTTGCCGAAACGGATGCCGACAGTACCTTCTACGGCGACCTGGCCGTGGACGACCGGGGGCTCCGGCACTACCTGGAAGTGCGGCGACTGCAAAACAACTTCTCGCTGCAAACCTTCAAACTCCGCGAGTCCGGGGGCCAGATCGTACCGGCGGACCGGCTGGAAGTGGGCCTGCTCCATGCGCTTTACCTCATTGACCAGGAACCGCTCATCCGCAAGCTCCGCAACGACCTCTTCCTCACCGGGCGGCTGCAGCTCTCAGCCGGCAACCGGATGGAACTACGGGCTTACGGCCACCTGGGCATCGGCGCCGATGCCGGGGACTACCGCCTGTCGGGCAAGCTGCTCATCAACCTGCGCAAACTGGGGCATCTCCGGTTCGAAGTGGTCAATCAGTTGTATTCACCTTCGCTGCTGTCGCAGCAATACTTTCTCTCCACTCAGCAAATCTGGAACAACGATTTCGGCCGCACCTTTGAAACCTCTTTTTCCGGAACCTATGCGCTGCCCGCCCTGAAAGCCTCCGCCACCTTGCGCTACCACCTGGCCGACGGGTACATCTATTACGACGAAAATGCCAGACCGGCACAGTCGGGCACCTTCAGCGTCTGGCAACTGGTGTTCAGAAAGGATTTCTCCCTCGGCCCCCTGCACAATGAAAACTGGGTGGGCCTGCAACGAACAAATACGAAAGCTTTTACCGGGCCGGAGATTTACACCCACCACAACCTGTTTGTGGAAGGAAAAATTTTCAAAAAAGTGATGCTGGCCCGGTTCGGCCTGAAAGGGCGCTTCACTTCATCCTACAACGCACCCGCCTATTCACCCGCCATCGGGCAGTTCCTGGTGCAACAGAACAGAACACTGCCCTTCACCCCCCTCGTGGATGTTTTTGCCAGCTTCAAAGTGAAGACCTTCCGCTTCTTCCTCCGAATTGACAACGTGCTCAGCCTGCCGCTCAACACCCACTTCTTCCAAACCCTCGACTACCCCCTGCCCTATGGATTCAGCAATGGCGGCGTAAGGTTTGGAATCAACTGGAGGTTGGTGGATTGAAGTTGGCGGTTGGCGGTTGGCAGTTGGCGGTTGGCGGTTGACGGTTGGCAGTTGGCGGTTGGTGGTTGGTGGTTGGCGGTTGGCGGTTGGCGATTGGCAGTTGACGGTTGACGGTTGACGGTTGACGGTTCTTAGGAACACTCTGCTAAACTCTGTGTCATAACTCTGTTCAACTCTGTGGTTAAAAAAGTTTAGAGTGTAGGGTGTAGGGTGTAGAGTTTAGGGTGTAGAGTTTGGAGGTGCTAGCTCTTACTACGAGCTACAGCCTGCCCCGATCCCGAGACCTCGGGAGGGGAGCCAGAGCCATCCTCCATGCCAAAACTCTGTGCAACTCTGTTTTTTAACTCTGATAACTCTGTGGTTAATTGAGGATTATGGAGGGTTATGGGGTTAGTGGATAAACTTTGAATCTTCTCCAGGCTATTTTCCGCTCTGCAATTTTTTCAGCAATTTGAATGGCTGTGCGCTTGAATACGGGCCTTTCACCAGGTAATATTTGCCGTTGGGATCAATGATCACCAGGCCTCCACAGGGGTAGGAAATGGGAAAGAATGTCATGGCCACAATGCCGGTACGATCCTCCACCCATTGGAGCCCTTCTCCGTAAATCGCAGTTCCTTCCGGTGACTGGTACATGAAGATGCCCGTGACATTTCCTTGCTGTTTCAGTTTCTTCGCAAATTTCCGGTAGCCGGTTTTCATGGCTATAGGATCTGCGGTTTCCAGACAGGGGTCTGTTCCAAAATGGTATTTGATGAGCAGAAAGTTGCTTTCGGGGATGGGTTCGCCACTGAGCCCGGCAATTTCTGACCTGATGGAATCCAGCCTCTCCGGATCGATCATTCCTTCCCGAAGCCGCTGTACCTTGACATTCACCAGGGTGTCGCCGGCGGTGAACTGGATGCCGAAGAACTCCTGCCAATCCGACATGGCGTCGTATTCCGATTTGCTGATGGGGTGAAGGTTGTCATTGAGGTATATTTCATGTTGCTGTGCGAAAGCCTGGAGGGAAAACAGCAGAAAGAGCGCTGAATAGAAATTCTTTTTCATCTCGTTTTTCAATTGGTATTGCGATACAAGTTTACACCGATTCCGAATTGAAAGCAACTACTGTATTGATTGCCGTTTTCTGTAGGGTTGCCATTTTCATCGGTAAGGATGATATTTGATACATTTACCAAACCCTTTGTGTACCGGATAAATAAAAATGTCGATTTATAGTTGAATTTAACGTTAGCGAATAAACCAATATCTTTTGATTTTACAATATCGTAAATACCGGATGTAATCCAGGGACCATCGCCATTTCTGATCTGTTCCGACAATTTGAGCGCATAATTGAAACCTAATCCAATAGAGAAGGGCGAGGATACAGTGTATTCGACCTCTGGTAAAAATTCCAGATACCTGAATTTATTTTCGGTTGAATTGGAGGATGGAGGATGAAGCTTGGAGACTAATTCGTAACCCCGCTCGCTGTATTGAATGCCCAGGTAAAGTTTTATTTTTTCAGACATCTGATAACCCGGATTTGCGTTGAAGAAATAGCCAATCAAAGGATTTTCGTCGAACTCCTGAGAATTGGAGAACTTGTAATTGCTGTAATTAGCTCCACCTGACAGGCTCAAAGAAACTTGTGCCTGGATATTAGCTGTTATTGCAAAACAAAAAACGAGGAGGGAAAGCAGATTTTTCATAGAATTTCAGGTTTACAAGATTGGAAAAAGTATTTGCTGAACCCAACGTCAACGGATTCTTGTCAAATCATTGCCCAATAACTCGTGGATTTAACAGAGTCAAATACACCAGACAAACAAGTTCAGGAATACTGTGCTTCTCTCAAACAATCTATCAACTTCTACCAAGGTGTAAAACAAAAGCCGGAGGCCCTCCTGAAAACACAAAACCCCGGCAGCAAACACGGCTCCCTCAGTTCCTCACCACGCTCACCAGCAAGCCTTCCACGGTTTTGCCTTTTGTTGCCTTGTTGGAGCCGGCCCAGGCACCGTTGCGGTAGGGGGCCCATTTTTTCAGGCCTTTCAGTTTCACTTCGTAATGCACATCGAAATCCGAAGCCAGTTTTCCTTCCAGCCAGATACGGATGCCGGTGAGGGAGCGCCTTTTGTCGGTGGTGCCGGAGTAATCCCCGTTGGCAGCTTTTTCCGAAGGCCCGAGGGTTCGCACCATCGCCTGGTAGTGAATGGACAGGTCCGGGTGGGGTGGGTACAGTTCCAGCGCCAGGCCGATGAGGCGTTGTTTTTTGACTGTCAGCGGCTGGTCTTCTTTCAACTGTTTTTCGGAGCGATTGAAATGTACCGCACCGCTGACGCCAAAATCGAGGCTGGCGGCAACCTGGTTGGCAGCGGCTTTGGCG
>JALWSS010000028.1 GCA_026993525.1 Saprospiraceae bacterium | reverse complement strand
CTAAAAACCTCTAATAAACCGCAAGGAGAATTCAGGAGCTGACCGAAAGTCAGCGCCTGATGGGGTCTCAATCCCGAGCTTGCCTCGGGACAAAAACCTCCAAAACCTCTAAAAACCTCTAAAAACCTCAAAAAAATCCCCAAACTCAAACATCATGCGTGGAAAAAGTAAAAACGGTGGCAAAAAAGCAGCCCCCGAAGAAAAACCACAACAAGCCCAACTACCTCAACAACCCCAGATCCTGCTCGACCAGTCGGTCGCCATCCTGATAGACGGAAACAACATCGAGATGAGCCTGCACAAAGAAGCCGGCCGAAACGCCATGATCAACTTCGACAAGCTGGTGCCGGCGTTGTTGCAAAACAGGGCCTTGTCCAGGCTCATTTATTTCCGGGAAGGAAAAAGCATTTCGAAAAAACTGGCGGAGCGTTTGCAAAGGCACTTCCACGGATCGGTGGTTCCTTGTTACAAGTCTGCCGACATCCCGCTCACCATCAAGGCCGTTCAGGTGGCTTCAAAAGTTGACACCATCATCATCCTCTCCGGCGATGCCGATTATGTGGAGTTGGTCAGGCACCTGAAAAGTGACGGCATTCGTGTAGAGGTAGCTGCTTTCGAAGCCACCACAGCCGAAGTCCTCAGAAAGGAAAGTGACTATTTCTTCCCCATTACTGTTGACTACAGTTTCAAAATCAAATAATCCTTCGCCCTCCGGGCAATTTTAATCCTCAACTTTACCCACTTCATTATGACTCAAAATTCTACTTTTCAAAGCGTGTACACGGCCGCATTCCTCATCTTCTTCTGCCTTTCTGCCTTCGGTCAAACCAAGGTGTACGTGGCCAACCAGCTCACCAACGACATCACCATCATCAATGCCGACAACAACGCTGTTGTGGGCACGCTGGCCCCTTTCAACATGCCCTCCAACCTTGCCTTCACCCCTGACGGGGCAAAGGGGGTGATCACCTTTGCCGGCAGCGGCACCGCTTCCATCATTGACCCCACTGACCCCTTCAATTTCACCAACCTGACCTGCGGCGCAGGAGCCAGCGATGTGGTCGTTTCGCCCGACGGGACAAAAGCCTACGTCGGCAATGCCAACGCAGGAACGGTTTCAGTGCTGGACCTCACCAGCGATGCCGTGGTTTCCACCTGGATGGGCGGCGGCAACGGCGTGGCCATCAGCCCCGACGGCAGCACCCTGTACAGCAGCAACAAGATCACCGGCACGGTAGTGAGCTTTAATACGGCAAGCGGCGTCTCAACCACTTTTGCCACCGGCATTACCAATGCCGAGCGGCTGGCTGTCAGCCACGATGGCGAGCGCATCTGTGTGGTTCAAAACCTCAACAACCAGGTCACCATCCTCGATGCCAGCGACGGATCCATCGAAGCCATAATCCCGGTGGGTGTCTTCCCAACCAGCGTCAGCTTCACCGCTGACAACAACAGGGCTTTGGTGACCAACACCGCCGGCAACTCCGTCTCCGTCATTGACCTGGATGCCTTTTCCGTTGAGTCAACCATCCCTGTTTCCGGCTCTCCCATTGACATCGCCGTTGTTCCTTCGGTAAACAAGGCCTTTACCGCCAACAACGGAGCCGGAACCTCCACCGCCATTGATCTGGGCAGCCTGTCCGTTCAACAAAGCATTACCTGCGGCACTTTCCCCATCGCCGTGTCATTTGCCGGGGAGGGTTTCACCGCTGTGGATGACCGGTTGGTGAACAGCAAATGGCAGATCAGCCGCCCCTACCCCAATCCGGTAGCAAGCCAGACCACATTCAACATGGTTTTGGAAGAAAAACTCAATTTGAAGATTGGAGTGTACAACTCCACTGGCCAGTTGATCGAAAACATTTACGAAGGAAATGCCGCCGCAGGTACCCACCAATTCACCTGGATTCCGAACAGCCGGCTGCCGGCAGGTATGTACAACATCATCGTAAAAAGCGGGGAACAATTCGCCCTTCTGCAGGTATTGAAGCCCTAAATGGCTCATTTCGATATTTCGCAATAAATGATCCCGGTTGTTGATTGATCTTCATCAGCAACCGGATTTTCTTTCCTAAATTGCCGCCTTTACAAAACTGCGCTCCCAATCTCACCACGGAAAACAAATGTTAAGTGCCCGCTGTTGCGGTAAACAAGACGATTCCCCAACATTTTGCTTACATTTAGCAATCATTGCCCGGGCAGCACTTTCCAACATGGATGACAGCTGTCCGTATCCTGAAGCTTCAGGTTATTTGGTGCAAACATTGAGAAACGTGGACATTACCGGATACACCTTCACAGAAACAGATTGGGGACTGCTGGTCCTCAACGAACCAGGCTATGTGATGCTGCCTTCGGTGGTGCGCATCAAATGGCCGGCCATGATGCAAAAAGCCCGGGAAATCGGGAAACACCGCATCTTGATTGAATCAAAAGGCTTCCGGCATCGCATGAGGATGAAAGACTGGCTGGAATTGAAAGACATCCTGCTCAATGAGGCGCCGGAAGGCCTTCGAATGGCATTCGTACTCCCCGGCTTCAAACACACTCCTGACACCGAGCTGATTACGACCATGATGAACAACTTCGGAATCTTCAATGCCTTCTTCGAAAAACGTGAAGAAGCCATCAAATGGTTGATTTCAACCGAGTAGTCAAACTCATCCTCATCTCCCGCAAGCCCACTTCAAACCGGAATCCCCATAAAAAGTCTTCGGGATAAACTCCTCTAAACCTCTCTCCTCTCACGGAGACCACGGAGTTCACGGAGGTTTTTCTCGGTGTTTTTTGGTCCCGAGCTTGTCTCGGGATTGGGAGGTTTTTCTTTGGTTTTTTCTGGTTTTTGGGTGCCCAACGCTGGCAGGGTTCGGAACCACTGCCAGCGTTTGCAATCGAGGCCCCAACTGGAAGTTGCAACCTGTTATGGAACTTCCCGAGCTTGACTCGGGATAAACTTCTCTAAACTTCTCTTAACCTCCCAGATCAACTATTCAGGGCAATTTTTACCGTGTACTCAATCATAGTCTGTTAAATTTGCTTTCCGTAAAAAATGGACGGTAACATGGAAGCATACGCACAGGCGTTGAATATCGCCATACCTGTATTTATAATTCTTATCATTCTTGAAGCACTGGTTGCCAGGTTCAAAGGCATGCAGGTCAATCGCGGGCCGGATGCCATTTCCAGTCTTAGTTCCGGGGTTACCAACGTGGTCAAAGACGTGCTGGGGCTCAGCGTGGTCATCATCAGCTACAGCTGGCTGGTGGATCACATCCAGGTGGTGGAATTGCAAGCGACCTGGGCCGTTTTTCTCGCTGCTTTTATTGCCAGGGATTTTGCCGGTTACTGGGTACACCGGCTGGAGCACGAGATCAATTTTTTGTGGAACCGCCACATCATCCACCACAGCAGTGAAGAATACAACCTGTCCTGTGCCCTTCGGCAAAGTATCTCTTCGGTGCTTTCATTTGCAGCGCTGTTCATGTTTCCGGCTGCGTTGCTGGGTGTTCCGGCGGAGGTCATTGCGGTCATTGCCCCCATCCATCTGTTCATGCAGTTCTGGTACCACACCCGCGTAATTGGCAAGCTCGGCTTTCTGGAAAAGGTCATTGTCACACCCTCACATCACCGGGTCCACCACGCAATGAATCCAGAGTACATAGATAAAAATTACAGCCAGATTCTGATCATCTGGGACAAGCTGTTTGGCACCTTTCAACCCGAGAGGGACGATGTACAACCCGTTTACGGAGTGAAACGACCTGTGAGAACCTGGAACCCAATCCTGATCAACTTCCAGCACTTTTGGTTGCTGTTGCAGGACGCCTGGCGCACAAAAAACTGGAAGCACAAATTCCTGTTGTGGTTCAAACCCACGGGCTGGCGCCCACCGGATGTGGCTGAAAAATACCCCGTCCGCATCGTGGAAGATTTTGAACACTTCCGCAAGTTCGACAATCACCCCTCCACGGCGTTGGTTTACTGGTCCTGGTTTCAGTTGACTACGACCCTGCTGTTAATGTTCTACATGTTCAACCAGATTGCCAACATACCTTTCAACCTGCTGCTGCTTTACGGGCTGTTTTTGTTTGTGAGTGTTTACAGTTACACCACCTTGCTGGACAAGAGCAAATGGGCTCTACTGACCGAACTCATCAGAGCGGCATTCGGGTGGTTTCTCATCACCATTCAGGAGGGTTGGTTCGGAATTGACCAGCTACTGCCGGGCGGCACCTGGGTGGTGGCGGCTTACCTGGCTTTCAGCTTGATGATTACGATATGGTTTGTCTTTTCAGAAGTGAAAACCCATGCAGTAGTTTCAACCTGAGCAATGCAATGGGTTTCGGAACGAAAAAGGTCTGTGCCCCTACCCTTTCAGCACCACGGTCCTGGTTTTGTCCGCCAGGGAATTTCGCCGATGAATCAATTTGGCCTGCACTTTCAGCAGTGTCATTAGTTCCTGCTCATTGCCTTCTTCGCTTGCTTTGTCAATTCGTTCCTGATTTTGTTTGCAAAGTTTAATCATGCGGTTCAACAGGAAACGGTGAAGTGCGCTTTCGGCATCATTCACAACATTTTCGTCGGGCATTTTCTGGGTGTTGAGAAAGAGGCCCCTCTCTTCCCATCCGGGGCTGTAGTCCCAGGGTTGGTGCAGCAGGTCCACAGCCATTGAACTGATGGCTTTGTCAGCATGACCAATGAAAAAATTCGGGCTGACGCTCTTTCCCTCCTCCAGCCGTTGCAAGGACAACTCTACGATCTTCCTGTATTTTTTTGACTTAAACTCCGACAGCAGTCCTTCTAACTGTGCAACCACAAATTCAGCTATTGAGATATTTTCCTTTTCGTCGTAAATCTTGTCCCCATAGGCAACCAGCAATCTGGCCAGGTCTTTTTCCTTGAATTCATGAGGAGTAACCCTTGCCTGTTGGGGCGGTGGTGTGGGAGTGGTTTCGGCAGGTGTTTCTCCTTCGGGAACAATGTTTAGCTGCGTGCCCTCCTTTCTGGCTTTCTGCCGTCGCCTTTGTTCAAGGATGCTGCGCACCACCTTGTTTGTCTCAGCGTGCAGGATGCTTTCCTCCACATCCATCACTTTTGAGCACTCCCGGATATAGGCAGATCGCTTGATTGGATCTGGTATCCTGGCAATGCTCCCAACGATATCCCTGATGAGCCCCGCCCGCTTGACCGGGTCGTCCTGAACTTCTTCGAGCAGCAGCTGTATTTTGAACAAGATAAAATCCCTGGCCTCTTCGCGGAGGTACCTTTCAAATTCCTCAACACCAACATTCTGCAGGTAGCTATCCGGGTCTTCGCCTGGCGGCAACAACACAATTTTCACATTCATGTTGTTTTCCAGCACCATGTCGAGCCCCCGGAGGGCGGCTTTCACGCCGGCCGGGTCACCGTCATAAAGAATCTTGATGTTGGGAGTAAAGCGCCTGATCAGACCTATCTGCCCTTCGGTCAATGAAGTGCCGGAACTTGCCACCACGTTTTCAATACCGGCCTGGTGCAGGGAGATCACATCGGTATAGCCTTCCACCAGAATGCATTCGTCCTGTTTTTGAATGCTTTTCTTCGCAAAACAGGCCCCGTACAGAATTTTGCTTTTGGTGTAGATATCCGTTTCCGGCGAGTTGATATACTTGGGCGCTTTGGCATCCTTTTTCATGATGCGGCCTGCAAATGCCACGGGCTTGCCGGAGAGATTGTGAATGGTGAACATCACGCGGTTGCGGAAGAAGTCTTTGCCGTGCCGGTTGGTCAGGCCCAGTTTTAGAAGATAATCTTTTCTGAAGCCTTTGGCCGTAGCCGCTTTGGTCAGGGCATCGGGTTCGGACGGTGCAAAGCCCAACCCGAATTTTTTGATGATCTCCTCCCTGAAACCCCGTTCTTTAAAATAGTTCAGTCCGACACTCTTCCCGACATCTGTATTGAAGAGTTGATCTTCGTAAAATGTGCGTGCGTAATCATTCAGGATGAACAGTGATTCCTCCTCCTGTTTGGCGGCCAGCATTTCCGGGGTCAATTGAACTTCCTCGATCTCGATGTTGTACTTGTTGGCCAGCCAGCGAATGGCCTCGGGAAAGGTAAAACTCTCGTGCTCCATCAGAAAAGTGGCTGCAGAACCTCCTTTACCACACCCAAAACACTTGAAAAAGTTTTTGGAAGGTGCAACCGTGAACGATGGAGTTTTTTCGGAATGGAAAGGACACAGGCCAATCAAATTGATGCCTCTTCGCTTCAATTGAACAAACTCCCCCACCACCTCTTCGATGCGGGCCGTTTCCAATACCTGTTCAACTGTCTTGTGAGGAATCATAGTTTCTGATCTGTTCCTGGATGAAGGCAAATTTGCGAATTTTCCCCGTTGTGAGCAGCACCGTGTCCATTCTTACCCTTAAGTGTTTCCAGGTTGACGATTCCAACAACCGATACCAAACTTTTGTGAAATACTTTGGTTTTATGAGCGTTAGTGAATTGCGCAGCGAAAAAGAACACCAACACCGTTGAATATTACGCCAACTGATTCTTTCCCACACAGCTTTCGCCCCGCCACGAAACACCAACGCACACATTGTTAAAAACTATAACATTCAAGTCTTGTGAAGTTTACATAATAGTTTGCTCATAAGTGTGTTTTAATACCCGTTCACACATTTTGACGAACAACGAACACATCACGATGCCCATGAATTTTGCTTCCATTCTTCAATGGCTCTTTGATTTTCCCGAAGCGCCACTCATTCTCCAGAAAGACATAATTGGGTGTTCTCATAGTGTGTGGGCTACCCCGTCCCGGAAATATCAATCCGGGACGCGGGTAGGTTTTAAGCTCCAATCCGGTGCAAACGAGCACTGGCCTCAAAAACCAAAAAGAAATTGGGTGTTCTCATAGTGTGTGGGACCAGCCCGAAACCGCAAGGGAGTAGGGCTGGTTTTATTAAACCCCGCCAGGTCTCAGTTGTATCTAACAATAGACCTGCAAGAACCCCGAAAAAGTATACTCAATAGTGGGTGTTCTAATAGTGTGTGGGACTACCCCGAAACCCTGCAGCATTTTGCACAAGGGCGGAGGGGTAGTTTTTTTTATGCCCCTCTTCAACTAATCCTTTTTTACACTGGCTGGCAAGGTGGGAAGTTTTGCCTGGAAGGTATTGAGCGCATCGTAGATCGCATCGTGCACCCGGGCCCGGATGGATTCAGTCCTCATTTTGCTGTTCCGGGCGCTGGGATGGATCCGGTTTGAAAGGAAAACGTAAATGAGACCGGACTCCGGATCAGCCCAAACACAGGTACCGGTGAAACCGGTGTGGCCAAAAGCCCGGCCGGAGACCTGATCAGAATAGGTGGGAAAGCGTTTGAATGCCGGCTTGTCAAATCCAAGTGCCCGCTGGTCGCTCTTTTTCGATTCGGTGAACCACTTCACCGTTGCCGGGCTGAAATACCGCCGGCCGCCATAGGTGCCTCCATTCAGCAGCATCTGAAAAATGACCGCCAGGTCTTCTGCAGTTGTGAACAAACCTGCATTACCCGAAACCCCTCCCAGCAGGGCGGCAGTGGGGTCGTGCACAAAACCGTGAACCAATGTTTTGCGCCAGATCCGGTCGTTTTCGGTGGGAACGATGTATTTCCTTGAAAAGCGATGGAGGGGGTTGAAAGTGGTATAGCGCAATCCCAGCGGCAGGTAAAAAGCACTGTCAACAAACACATCCAGTGGTTTGCCGGCCTTTTTCTCAACCACTTGCTGAAGAAGCACAAAATTTACGTCACTGTAGCGGTAGCGCTTCCGGTAATCAACCCTCAGCTTATGGGTTCGAAGCAGAATGGAATCCCGGTACAGGCTGTTGAAGAACAAACCATTGCAGACCTGAATCCCATACCCCTCTTTCTGATAGCGGCAGAAATACTTGTTGCATCCCCTTCCGGGAACACTGCGGCTGTTGAAATACCTGCCAATGGGCATTTGGGCCTGCAGGCCGGAGCGATGCTGCAGCAATTCACCTATCCTGATGTTTCCAATGGTTGCACCTTCTTCAAGGTCCAACACCTCTGACAAGCCCGAACTCACTTTGACAGCTCCCTTTTCGGCCAGTTTCATAACGGCCAGTGTGGTGGCAGCCGCTTTGGTGATGGAAGCTACATCGTACAACGATATGGTGCTGGTAGCTTGCCCTTTCTGGTAGTCATACGCCCCAAAGGCTTTCGAATACACCACTTTTCCATTCTTTGCCAGCAAAACCTGGCAGCCGGGAAATGCCTTGTCGTCAATGGCAGATTCAACAATGGCATTGATGGCTGTGAGGCGTTCGGGTGCAATACCAACCGCCTGCGGGTCGTCAAAACCCAGCCGCGTGGTGGGTTTGGCAATGCCGCTGCCCGCCGGCAGTTGGGCACTCACGCTCAGTGGCAATTTGCCTTTTGCAGGCAACCCTCCAAAGATGATCTGGGCGCAGGCCGCTTCGGTAATGGCATTCCGCTCATAAGATTGCAGCACGGAAATGCTTTTCGCCAACAAGCCCAAATTGGAAGGATATCCATAATTCACCACCACCATCGGGCGGGCAACGGCTTCGGCATTCAACGACTTGAGAAAACGCTCATTCCTGGGGTCGCTCAAATCCACATGATCCAGCACCACAAGGTTGATTCCTCCAACAGAAACCGGCGGAAAATCCAGCGCCGGCACCACACCATACTTCGGTTGGACCTGCCGGCTGGAGTAGTCAGCGTATTTTGAAAGCTTGCCCAGAAAGACCTTCATCCGTTCACCTGAAACCGACCAAACATTGAGTGGTGTTCCCCGTTGCCACTGCAACGGCAGCAACTGTTTCTCGTCATGAACGAGGGTGACGGATTCCTCGAAGATATTTTTTGCCCAGGAGTCCCAGACCGGGTCTTCGAAATAGCACTTCCAATCCTCTGCCAGTGTTATTGCTCTTGCTTTTTCTTCTTCGCTGCGCAATGGAGCCGTAGGTGGCTCGTAGCCGGTTAGCCTGGCAAGGCCGCTTCCCATTGAAAGCAGGTCCTGGCGGGCACTTCTCAGTTTGCCTCCTTCCATCCAGGCTTTGGCAGTCAGAATCTTTCGAAGCTTTTTATCCAGGTAAGCCTCAGTCAGCCTGCCCCTTTCCACCAGTTTTACTATGGCGTAAAAAGCCCGCTTCGGGTCATCGGTCAGCAAGATGTCAGCTCCTACCAGTAATTTGTAAAACGGAGACTCCACCTTTCCAAGACGGGCCACGGCAAGGCCCCGCATGGACAATTCTTCAGTGAGGTAGCGCTGTAAAAACCCGGGATTGCTTTTGGCCAGGGTATCATCACGGAAAACTTCATCTTTCAACAGCATGCCGCTGAGCCCTGCGTTGCCCGCCAACCGGAAGTGGTAGTTCAGGCTGTCCCGGATGGTATCATTTGGTTCCACAACGAGCTTGTCAAGGCTTTGGCCGATGCTGAGCATCCGGTGCTTGCGGGACTTTTCAACGAAAGAGAGAATGCGCCGGCTTTGCTGCCCGATGTTGCCCGGCAGGGCGAACAAAGCGTCAGGATCATCAGCGGGATTCCAGGTGTTGAGATTGGGCCCCAGGGCCAGGTTCAGCCCCAGGCCCTGACATTGATCGAAGAACAGATTTTCGAGTTGCCGGGAAAGATCGGTGGAATCGACGGCGGCTACAGTGAGGGGTTGCGGCATGGCCGTGAAGCCTTTAAAAGCACCGTGAAGGGTCAAGTTCTGGTTGGTTCCCCAAAACAGCGGCCATCCGGCAATGCCATCTGCCTTTAGTTTAAAGTCGAGGTATTCCGAAAGGTCAAGGCCGTGGAGCAGCATACCTCCCACCCTGCCTTTGTCCACCTGAACCAACATGTCGGCAAGCTGTGCTGAATCCGGCGCCAACCCGTTCTCCCAAATGATCAACTGGCCGATCTTTTCCTGAAGGGAAAGGGTACTCAACAGGCTGTCTATGTACTCCTGTGCCACACCCTGAAAGGGCTCAATGGCCTTTGGTACCTTCGTTTTTTCCTGCCCGCAACCATACAGCAGCCACCCTGCCAGGGTCAGCAGCATGAGGTGTTTGGATATACTTAAAACGAAGTGGTTTGGGCGCCGTATGCCGCCCAAACTCCCCATCCACACTTGACGAGCGTGATGGATTATTCTCAAACCACTTCGATTCGTGTATATGTTCAGCAACTTGTACATGGTCTTTCAGAGAAATGCTCAGTGGTCTGATCGCTTCAGAAAAAAGTAAGACTTTCCTTCTGTGCGGTCATCGTAGGTCAGCAGGTCGGGGAACCGCCGGTAGTTCAGGTAAAAGGTCAAAATGGCGATGTCACCGGCACATGCTCCTGTGTGAAAGAGTAAAACGCTCCACAACATCCACCTTGTTTCAACGCCGGTGTTAAAAAGCGCAACAAGTGTCGTCAAAGTTATCACCACAAAGGGTGCCAGAGCCACAAAAAAGAACCGCCTCCGCCCCATTACGAAGCGGTCGGCGATGGCATAAAAGTAAAACCACCGCCAGTTGACACCGAAACTCACCCTGGGTGCCCCACAAAGTTTGTAGGCCATTGCGTGGATGGCTTCATGCAGCACGATACCCACTGTCAGCAGCAGAAAAAGGCCGGTGGCAAACTGCCACAGCAATGTGCCCCAACTGATAATGCCCTTTCCGGTGTCTACGATTGCGAAGATGATCAGTGCAGCCAACAAGGAAACATTCAGGAACCAGAAAAAGCGCATGACCGGATGTCTGCTGAACAGGTATTCTTCCAGAAAAGGCATGAGTTCATCGTGCCTGATCACCAGCAACAGTTCGTAACGGGGGTCATCGTGTAAAGTTTCCGGCGAAAGGGGTTTCATACGGGTTGTTTTGATCAGCATCAAGGTTAAGAATTAATTGATACAGACAAGCAACTCTATGCTGACGTTGTTCAAAAGTTCATCCACGCACAAGTTCCATGAAGTTTCTCCTCTCACTGTTATTATTTCTCACAACCACCTTTGCCTGGTCGCAATTGGAAGTGCAGGTTGGCAGCACCTATAACTCCCTGCCCGGCTGGCAAGTGGCATTTGAAAACGGCCTGACCGGAAAACACAGCCCGTTCATGAGGTTTGGAACTTCGATTATGTTCCGCTACCGGCAGCCCGTTACCCGTAAGTTTTATTTCGCTCCTGCCTTTGCCATTGACCGGAACACCCAGGATTTCAATTACCACCATTTTGAACTGGTCGGATTTGGCCTGAATGGCATTGCCGGATACAGGTTTCTGACGATAACAAAGGAAGAAAAGAGCGCTGACCCCCTGTTTTCGCTCAGCACTGAATTGGTGTTTGGCATGAGCTATTCCAGCATGCGGTACAACAGGCCAGTATTCTCTGACGGTGAATACACCGGCGAACACGAGGACTTTGAAGACCACATGCTGACCTCGCATCTGGGTGCCAATCTGACTTCCAACATACTGGTCTCTGAAAAATTCGGCTTCGGCCCAATGGCAGGACTGCGATATGTGCCAACGTTGGAATGGAATGATCTTCCGGTCCTGGTTGATCCTTCATTGCCAGGCAACCTGGGCAAGACTTACCTGATACAATGGACAGTCGGGATCAAGTTGTACTGGCGTTTTGCGAAGCGAAGCTCCTGAATATACTCAAAACGAAGTGGTTTGGGCGGCGATCCCGATCCCGATCCCGAATAATTTCGGGACGGGATTCGGGACCCAAACTCCCCATTCACACTTGACTACAGTGATGTGTTATTCTCAAACCACTTCGAGTAGAGTATAAAAAAGGGCAGATGAAAAGTGTATTCATCTGCCCTTTTGTTTTTTACGACGGACTCACTCATTGTTCATTCAGGGCCACCCTGGTGTCGTCTTTGGGCAGCAACAGCCAAAGCTGACCGTAGTGATGGATCGAAGAGGCTTTGCGCTGTCCTTTTTTTCCTATTCCGCAATACACGTCGAGGTGGCCTGCGCCGCGAATGGCACCACCCACATCCTGCGGCAGCAATACCTTGAACTCGTGGCGGATAACCACACCGTTTTCAATGACGGGAAAAGCTGCAAGCAACACGCTTCCCAGGGGGAAATAATTGTCATCGGCAGCTACGGAGATCCCTTCCATCAAAGGAACCATGCCGGCGCCTTTCACCAATCCGGAAGATTGGGTGAAAAAGGTATATGAGGGATTGAAAAACAGCACGCTGTCTATCATCCCGGGGTTTTGCTTCAGGTAGCGGTTGATACCCGAAAGGCTCAGGTTGCCAATCCTGATATCATCCCGGTATTGAAAAAACCTTTGGATGTTGCGGTATGGGTGACGGTTCTCGCCGGCATAGCGGAAGAGCCTCTGTACACCCGTATCAACGAATTTCACATAGCCCGACCCCTGCAACTGCATGATGTAGATATCCAACGGATTGGAAGCATAGGCAAGCTCCAGCCCCATGCCTTTCAGGGCACCTTCCCCGTCTATTTCAGCGCGGGTGGGCAATTTACCCTCAGCGGCCAACCCTTTGGGGTAGGCGTAAATGGGGTACTTGTACTTCTCTGTGGGAACACTGCTCACTTCCATGACCGGGGTGAAATAACCCGTGAAATAGGTATTTCCTTTCCGGTCTGCGCCCCATGCCTGGTACGCATTCAGGTACTGGGACAGCGCACCGGGGTCATCTTTGACGCGCTGCAGCAATATCTCCAGGGTCTCTTTCAACTGTCCGTAAGTAAGTCGCAGATTACCAACCTTTTGGCCATCCTTGAAATTGGAGTTTTCAAGGACCCGCAATTGATTCCTGAGTGCCAGTTCCAGTTCTTCGTCAAATTTTGGGAAGCCGAGTTCTTTCCAGTCGGTTTTCATGAACACCTCGCTTTGCAAATGTGCGTTGTGCACTTTGCCATAGCGGTTTGTGTTCAGAACCATGGTCGTGGGAAGATCAGTAGAAGGAGGAGCCTTTGAGGGCTCGTGCTGTGGGGGCAGTGTGAAATTGTGAAAGGTGATGCCCAACACAACTAGCAGGGTCAAAACCACTGCCGGTCTAAGTCGGAAGTTCATGGTTTTCGGTTTTGGATACGTAGGATTCTCAAAAGTATGCAAATTCCGCTCCAAATGCACACAACATGCTGTAAGTGCATGATTTAGAAATACATATAATTTTTTATGTAGCTGTGCCTTTTGGAACAGATTCATGGGCAATGAAAAACTTTGCTTTCTATGCTCAATTCAAAGTGGTTTGATAATAATCCACCACTCACGTCAAGTGTGGATAGGGAGTTTGGGCGGCGTACGCCGCCCAAACCACTTCGTTTTGAGTATATTTGGTTGGGGCTGCCTTGTAACGCTTCAAGGCTTGATTTGTTGGCGCAAAGTTGATGAATTTTGTCACAACTCGTTAGTGTTCAATAATTTATAAATTATCTCATACAAATTAACACAAGGGAAGCTGCCTGAAAAGGCAAAAAAAATTTGGCCAGACCCCTCTGATGCAGCACTAAGCACTTGTTTTCGAGGAAAAAAAGAAGTGTTAAGAATTCCCAAACCTTGCGGAAAACGTAAAAGATCAAGGAGTTACGGTTCAGTTGGAAGTATCATGCAGGTAGGATTGCACCCGCCCGAGGGCATTTTCCCGGACGTTGGCGTAGTATAAGTTGTAATCGGCGATGTGGTAGTTGCGCTTCACGAGCAGAAACGAACCGGGGAAGCGGGGTTTGTGCGCCCAGATAAAGCCGTTGGAAATGCGGGCATCTGCCAGACCGGGTTTGACCAGGCTGAACTTTTTCAGTACCGTACCCTGGTTCAAATCCAATCCGGCAGGGGCAGGATCAGTTGTCCAGGTAAGGGGATTCACCACGGCGATGGAATCCCCTTTTGGGAATCCCTTCGGGTAAAACCCGTGCTTTACCGTGCGCCAGGAACAAAAGCAGCCCGTTTGCTCCGGGGTTTGGCATACCGGTATGTTCCCGAACGCATCCACGGCCACCGGCCAACCCACGATGTAGGCCACTACCAGTTTTTGCCGAAGGGGAGAATGATCAAAAAAATCTTGCAACAGCCGCACGGCATGCCGGGACCCCTGACTGTGTGCTGCGATGATGATGGGCCGGCCCTGGTTCCAGTGGTCGAGGTAGTATTGGAATGCCGAAGCAAGATCGGAATAGGCCAGGTCAAGGGCCTCCCTTGCTGATTTTTTATCCTTCGTAAAAAATGCTTTCAGGTGAGCCTGGCGGTAGCGGGGTGCAAAGACCCGCCCTGCTGCGTTGAAAATACTGGCTTGATGGAGGATGGTGCTGTTGTCGGTTTCGGCATTCAGCTTTTGGTCATGGAGGTCTGCGTTCCAGCTTTTGGCCTTGCCGAAATAGATGGTTGGATGGAGGAAAAAGACGTCCACATCGGTTCTGGCAGAACCATTTGTGAGGGCGGAATCGGGCACGCGGTCAGAAGGGTCTTCTTTGGCCGGATGGGCAGCCCAGTAATACAGGTCACCGTAGTCAGGGGCGGACGGCACGGAAGTTGACTCGAATTTCCCCGGTCTCACATTGCACGAGACCAATGCGAGCATTGAAACCAACAGGAAAGCAGCATTGAACCGGATCATTTCGAAGTATTTCATCAATGAACAAACAAATTGCGCAGCGAAGGTAAAACCTCTACCTGAGGTGATTGTTTCATTCGCCGTGCAATTCCAAAGGTCAAAAACTTCCGGGATGCTGCGCAATTGTCAGGGAATTGAAATCAAATTTAAAAATACACTGATCTGTGAACGCTGAGGCCGCTATTTTTGCGCTTCACAAAAACCAAACGAACATGAAATTAACAGTAATTGGAACCGGATATGTAGGGCTTGTGTCAGGCACCTGCTTTGCTGAAACAGGCAATGACGTCCTCTGTGTTGACATTGACGAGAACAAAGTCAAACGGATGCAAAATGGAGAGATTCCCATTTACGAGCCTGGCCTCGACGTCATTTTTGAAAGAAACACCCGCCAGGGGCGCCTGAAGTTCACCACTGACCTTGCCCGGGCCGTTGACCATGCCGAGGTCATTTTCCTGGCCCTTCCTACGCCTCCGGGCGAGGACGGTTCCGCCGACCTGAAATACATCCTCGGTGTTGCCGATGACCTTTCAAGGCTGATAACCCGCTATACCGTAATTGTGGACAAGAGCACCGTGCCGGTAGGCACCGCTGAAAAGGTACACGCCATTCTGGCCCAAAACCTGGACGAAGACCTTTTTGATGTGGTTTCCAACCCAGAATTTTTGCGGGAAGGCGTTGCTGTTGAAGACTTTATGAAACCTGACAGGGTGGTCATTGGCACTCAAAGCGAGCGTGCCCGCAAAGTGATGAAGCGCCTTTACGAGCCTTTCGTTCGACAGGGCAATCCCATCTACTTTATGGATGAGCGCTCGGCTGAAATGACCAAATACGCCGCCAACTCTTACCTGGCTGCCAGAATATCTTTCATGAACGAGATTGCCAACCTTTGCGAAAAAGTAGGCGCCAATGTTGATTCCGTGCGGGTGGGCATGGGCAGCGACAGCCGCATCGGCAAGCGCTTCCTGTTCCCGGGTGTTGGCTACGGAGGTTCCTGTTTTCCGAAGGATGTACAGGCCCTGGCCAAAACCGCCGAGGATTACGACTATGATTTCAGAATCCTGAAAGCGGTAATGAATGTGAATGCCAGACAAAAACACCGGCTTACCGCAAAAATCCAGTCTTACCTGGGTAAAAACCTGGCCGGCAGAACCATCGCCATCTGGGGGCTGGCGTTCAAGCCCAACACCGACGACATCCGTGAGGCCCCGGCGCTGTACCTGATCAACGACCTGCTGGAAGCCGGAGCCACCCTGAAGGTTTTCGACCCCGAGGCCATGGAAAACGTAAGGCAGATCTTTGGTGAGCGCATCAGCTACGCCAAAGACCAGTACGAGGCCCTGGTGGATGCCGACGCATTGGCCATCGTGACCGAATGGACCGTTTTCAGAACCCCCAGCTTTGATGTAATGCGAAAACTGCTCAAGGCTCCGGTCATTTTTGACGGAAGGAACCTTTACGACATCGAGATCATGAAAGACATGGGCTTTCATTACGAGAGCATCGGCCGCGATGTGGTAGGTGCGCTGGAGAATGCCCAGTAAATGCAGTTATGGAGCGTACTGCCCTCAACAAGTTTGGGGGTTGAGAGGGGTTGATCCCGACACCGAAAGCTTTCGGTGCCGGGAGGTTGAGAGGGGGACCGAAGATCCCTGGATCAGCCATGTGGTTTGCAGTGGAACTCCCGGATACATGACTTTTTGCAAGGGACATATTAATGCTGTTTTCACGACAGTTTTCAGGCAGCGGAGTTGGTTTCAGCTCCGCTGCCTGCGTTTTTGTCTTTAAACCAACCAACATATTGCCGACAGCCATTCGGGGAACTGTGCAGGAAAAGTACATTTGCAGAACATCCTGCATCAGGGGATGTTCCTTCTCTATCAGAATCCATTCACCACTCAAACCTGTTTTGAAATTATTCACGATGAAATACTTTTTGACCACATGCTGCCTGTTGCTGCCGGCACTGTTTTCATTTGCTCAGACACCATCCAACTTTTGGAAAGAAGTCAGTTATGAGCAGATCTTCCTTCCGGAAAATGCAGAAACGGTTGACATGCCTGCCAACTACCGCCTGCTTTCACTTGATTTTGACGGCCTCAGGAATTACCTGCGCAACGCCCCGGCTGAAGGTACGCCCAACATCCGGGAACACGCCCTGCCCGTCAGCCTTCCCATGCCTGATGGCAGGATGGAAAACTTCATGGTGTGGGAATCTTCCGTCATGGCCCCGGAACTGGCTGCCAAATACCCCATGATCAAGACCTACGCCGGTCAGGGGGTTGACAACCCGCATTACACCCTGAGAATGGGCACCGGCCTGGACGGGTTCCACGCAGTGATCCTGGCCGAGAAAGGCGGCTCCATCATCTCCCGCTATGCCACCAACCAGACGAAATATTACCTGAACTACACCAAATCTGACATCCGGCTGGATCAGCTCAACCTGCCGCCGGAACTCATCAAGGTGGTGCAAATGGAGTCGAAAAAGAAAGAAGCTGAGCAGGTTGCTGCCCACAAAGGCGGCGTGCGGGGGGGTGGCGACGGTGAACTGGTAGAACGGCGCGACTACCGCTTTGCCCTGGCCTGTACCGGCGAGTACGGCCAAAGCCACGGTGGCACCGTACCAACCGTACTCTCCACCCTGGTGACCGCCGCCAACACCCTCAACTCTGTGGTGGGACGTGATGCTGACATGAAACTTGTGCTGATTCCCAACAACGACCAACTGGTTTTTCTGGACCCAGGCACCGACCCCTACAACAATGCCAATTTGGGTGGTGCTCTATTGTCGCAAAACGAACAGGTCCTCAACCAAATCGTCGGGCTTTCCAGCTTTGACGTTGGGCATGTTTACACGGGCCCTTGCAGCGATGTTGGAGGAGTGGTGTCAGGTTCTGTGTGCAGCGCCGGAAAAGCCCGTGGCGTCACCTGCAACTTCAGCAGCAACGTTGTCGGAACGACGCTCGGAATTGCCGCACACGAGATGGGACACCAGTTCTCCGCCGGCCACACTTTCAACAACTGTCCGGGTTCCGAAGGCCAGCACCACGCCGGCTCCGCTTATGAACCGGGCAGTGGCAGCACCATCCTTTCCTACCAGGGTGCCTGCGGTTCCAACAACATTCCCGGCCCGTCGCAGGTGCACTACCACGGTGGCACCGTGGAAGAATACTGGATCTATACCCACTTTACCGGCGGCAATATCTGTCCGTTGGTGACGACCACCAGCAACCATGCCCCGGCAGTGAGTTTGCCCTACACCGATGGCTTTTACATCCCCCTCGGAACGCCATTCGAGCTGGAGGCCATCGCCTCTGATGAAGATGGCGACGCCATCACCTATTGCTGGGAGCAGATAGACCTGGGGCCGGTTTCGCAACTGGGCACTCCCATCGCTTCGGCGCCGAGTTTCCGCAGCTGGGATCCCACCTCGAGCCCCGTCAGAACATTTCCGAAGATGAGCACCGTGCTGAACAACGGCTCTGACATTACCGAAGTGCTGCCCACTTATTCCCGGGATTTTACCTTCCGGGTAACTGTCCGGGACAACAACATGAGCGAGGACGCCGGTGGCATCACCTGGCAAGACGTCAAATTCAAAGCCACCGACTCTGCCGGCCCCTTCCGGGTGACCTACCCCAACTCCAACCTGGACAATGTTCAGGCCGGACAACAGGTCACCGTAACCTGGGATGTGGCCAACACGGACAACAACAAGGTCAATTGCCAGTCGGTCAACATTTTGCTTTCCGTAAACGGGGGCAGTGCCTTCAACATTCCGCTGGCCATCAGCACCCCCAACGACGGCAGCGAAACCGTTTTCATTCCGGACGTAACCAGCTCCAGCGCCCGCATCCGCATCGAAGCCGCTGACAACATCTTTTTTGATGTGTCCAATCAAAACTTCTCCATAGAGCCGGCTGACCAGCCCGGTTTGGCTTTCTCCTTCGCTCCGCAATACCAGCAGGTCTGTGTGCCGGACATTGCCGAAGTGACCATCAACACCCAAAGCATCCTCAACTTTGACCAGCCGGTGAGCTTTGAGATCATTGATGGGCTGCCGGCAGACGTACAGGTGAGTTTCACCAGCAACCCGGTGATGCCGGGCGAGAGCACCACCCTCACCGCTGATATGACAGGCGTTTCCGACGACGGTGCTTTCACCGCCACCTTGCAGACCATTGCCGGAGGCGACACCATCCTTTCAGAATTGTATTTCAACATCGTCAACAATGATTTTACGACCCTCGCCCTGGAAGGCCCCGTTGACGGCGAATCAGGACTCGGCGTGCTGCCGGAGTTCAGCTGGACCGATCTGCCGCAGGCCGATGTGGTAAACTTTCAACTGAGTACCACCCCCTTCTTTGCCCCTGACGACATTGTGGAAGAAGCTTTCAACCTGACAGATTCGTACTATGTGCCCACTGTGGGGCTCGACGAAAACACCGTCTATTACTGGCGCATACAGCCCGGCAACGAATGCGGCCTGGCAGACTATACCCTGCCCGCCACATTCCAGACCCGCACGGTGACCTGTACGCCTTTCGTCAGCAATGACGTTCCGAAATCCATTTCGCCCATCGGAACCCCGACGGTTTCTTCGGTGCTGCCGATCATCTCCAGTGGCATCATTTCCGACATCAACGTTTCAAAACTGAAAGGAACCCACGATGCCCTGCCACATATCGCAGCCTCGCTGGTCAGCCCGTCTGGCACAGAGGTGGTGCTTTTCAGTGGCATCTGCGGCAACACCCAGGCATTTGACCTCGGCCTCGACGACGAAGCCGCCTTTGATGTGGCCGACAACTGCCCGCCCATCAACGGCATCAAATACCGCCCGCAAAACCCACTGGCCGCTTTCAAAGGTGAAAACACGCTGGGTGAATGGACCATGAACATCAAAGTGATCAACAACGACGGACAGGGCGGAACCTTCGAGGCCTGGGGCGTTGAATTCTGTGCATCCATTGACCCGGAGCACCCCTTCATTGTGAAGAACGACACCATGCCGGTGCCACCGCTCGATACCCGCACCCTTTACAACATCTACCTGAATGTGCAGGACGCCGACGACGTTGCCGACGACCTCCAGTTCACCATCGTGGTGGACACCAGGGATGGTTACCTGTCTCGCGATGGCGTGCAACTTGGCGTGGGTGATCATTTCACCATGCGCGACATCCACCAGGAACGCATCAGCTACACCAATACCAATCCGGATGCCCTTTACGATTTCTTCACCTTCATCGTCCAGGATGACGCCGGTGGTTTCATGGGCACACCCAAATTCAACATCGTCATAGACCCGGATGCCCCTGTGGCCACCAACGAAGCCCTGCCGGATGGGGTGGATGTGGTTCTCTTCCCCAACCCCGCCTCCAACCTGCTGCGCCTGGCCCTGACGGAACCGCTCGATGAAAGCGCCTACCTGCAAATCACCGACCTGCGCGGCAGCATTCTGTGGAAGCAGCCGGAAACAGACCTGCGCACCGCTGTCAACATTGACGTCAGCGACCTGCCCAACGGCCTGTACCTGCTCCAGCTGCGCACCGACAGCGGAGCCATTGCCCGGAAATTTACGGTGATGAGGTAGGGTTGATCCCGATCCCGAACTTGATTCGGGATCGGGATCATCTCCTCTAAACCCCTCCAACCCAATCACTTCACTTCACAATGCAGCAACTTTTCTTCTTTTCCTTCCTTCGTCAAAACATAGCCTTCCAGGAGGTCTCCGATCTGAACCGGGCCAACGCCGGCCGGGGTTCCGGTAAAGATGAGATCGCCCTGTAACAACCTGAAGTAGCGGGAAACAAACACGATCAACTCATCGAAAGGGAACAACAGGTCACGGGTGTGGCCGTGCTGCACCTCCTCCCCGTTTTTACGAAGGAAAAATTCGATATCCCCATCCTGCCGTCGGACTTCATCGAGCGCAATGAATTTCCCCAGTACCGCCGAGTTGTCAAAACCTTTGGCCAGCTCCCAGGGATGCCCTTTTTTCTTCAATTCAGACTGCAGGTCACGGGCCGTGAAGTCAATGCCCAATGCCATTTCATTGTAATAAGTGTGTGCAAACTCCGGCTGCACAGCCTTGCCGTTCTTGCAAATTTTCAGCACCACCTCACACTCGTAATGCAGGTCCGTCGTGAAATCCGGATAGTAAAACGGTTTCTCGTTTACCAACAACGCTGATGGCGGTTTCATAAAAACCACCGGCCGTTCCGGAACGGGATTGCTCAACTCTCTGGCGTGATCGGCGTAATTGCGGCCTATGCAAATGATTTTCATTTTTGAGGGTTATGAGGATTATGAGGATTATGAGGATTATGAGGGTTATGAGGGTTATGAGGGTTATGAGGGTTATGAGGGTTATGAGGATTATGAGGGTTATGAGGGTTATGAGGGTTATGAGGGTTATGAGGGTTATGAGGGTTTTAAAGGGTTTTTAAAAGGTTGTTGGGAGGGTTTTTCGAAGCGCCCGTCACGCTTGCCACGGTCGTCACGACCGTCACGAGTCACGAGTCACGAGTCACGAGTCACGACCCAAAGGCGCCAAAGTTATATTCCTTCAACAAGGCACCAAACAGAAAGGCTATTGGGGTGCATGATTTTTCTCATCAGAAGGCAATTTCGTTCAGGCTTCTTTTGCGGCTGGTTGGCGTGAATGGCACCCCCGTCCGACTGCGAATTATTCATTGAAATAAAAACGACAAGATATGGACCTGAAAGTGAATACCCACCGCCACCGTTCGTGGGCAGAACCCTGGCGGGTCAAAATGGTAGAACTACTCAAAATGACCACCTACGAGGAGCGCAAGAAAGCCCTGGTAGAAGCCGGTTACAACACCTTCCTGTTGCGCTCACGGGACGTTTACATTGATTTGCTGACCGACAGCGGAACCTCCGCCATGAGCGACCGCCAGTGGGCCGGCATGATGCTGGGCGATGAAGCCTATGCCGGCAGCGAAAACTTTTACCACCTGGAAGAGGCCGTGAAAAAATACTACGGCTACAAATACCTGGTACCCACCCACCAGGGCCGTGGCGCTGAACACATCATTTCAAAATTGCTCATCAAACAAGGCGACCACGTGCCGGGCAACATGTATTTCACCACCACCCGGCTCCACCAGGAACTGGCCGGCGGCACCTTTCACGATATCATCATTGATGAAGCGCACGACCCCGAAAACGAGCACCCCTTCAAAGGCAACGTGGACCTGAACAAACTGGATGCCCTGGTGAAAGAATACGGCGCCCACCGCATCCCTTACGTCAGCATTGCCACCACGGTAAACATGGCCGGCGGGCAGCCCATCTCCCTGGCCAACCTGCGTGAATTGCGTGAATACACCCGCAAACACGGCATCCTCATCATCCACGACATGACGCGGGTGGCTGAAAATGCCTGGTTCATCAAACAAAGGGAAGAAGGCTATGCCGGTAAGAGCGTGGCAGAGATTGTCAGGGAAATCTGCGACCTGACGGATGGCGCCACCATGAGCGCCAAAAAGGATGCCCTGGTCAATATCGGTGGTTTCCTCGCACTCAATGACCCGGACCTCTTCGACCGGGCCCGCAACATGGTCGTGGTTTACGAAGGCCTCCACACTTATGGCGGCATGGCCGGCCGCGACATGGAGGCCATGGCCATCGGAATCGGAGAGTCGGTACACGACGACCACATCCGGGCAAGGGTTGGCCAGGTGGAGTACCTCGGCAACCGCCTGCTGGCACATGACATCCCCATTGTGAAACCGGTCGGCAGTCATGGTGTGTTTATTGACGCAAAAAAGTTCCTGCCCACCGTTTCACAGGACAAGTTTCCGGCACAAGCTTTGGCAGCGGCCATCTACCTCGACTCCGGCATCCGGACAATGGAACGGGGCATCGTCTCCGCCGGCCGCAACAAAAAAACCGGTGACCACAACTACCCCAAACTGGAACTGGTGCGCCTGACCATTCCCCGAAGGGTGTACACCCAGGCTCACATGGATGTGGTGGTGGAGAGCATCCTGGAAGTGTACGACCAGCGAAGCCGCATCAAAGGATTGAAAATGGTTTACGAACCGAAATACCTGCGCTTCTTCCAGGCCAGGTTCGATTCACTTTCATGACTTTGAAGAAAGCACTTTGTGGTGATCCTGGTAGTTGAGAGAGAGGTTGATCCCGGGATCAACCTCTCTCTCAACTCCTCTCAACCCCTCTCAACTTTTAATACCTCTCACCCCACCACAGAAAACACGGTGAGAAACCACTGTGGCCTCCGTGGTATCTGAGCGAGGCAATGGGTTGACAAGTGGATATGACCCGGCTAGGGCAACCTTCAAGCCTGCTGCACCATGTACCTTTGTCTCCAAACTGTGAAAACATGGCAAACGAAGAACCTTTGCGTCCTGAAGAAGGCTTTGAACCCGTCGGCAACGTGCTGGCCCGGTTCCGGAAAATCCACACCTTTATTTTCGATGTGGACGGCGTACTCACCAACAGCGAACTGCTCATTACGGAAAAAGGCGAGCTACTGCGAAAAATGAACGTGCGGGACGGCTATGCCCTGAAACAGGCCCTGAAAAACGACTACCGCATCCTCATCCTGACAGGAGGCTCGTCGCAAGGCGTCGTTTCCCGGTTGAAAGCGCTCGGTGTGCAGGACATCCTCTGGGGCATCCGAAACAAGCTGGGCGCCTATGAGGAATTTCTCGACGCTTACGACATTGACGAAGAAGGCATCCTGTACATGGGCGACGACCTGCCGGATTACGAGGTGATGAAGCGGGTGGGATTCCCCTGCTGTCCCGCCGATGCCGATCCCGATATCCGAAACATTGCCCGATACGTTTCGCCGTACCGGGGTGGCTACGGTTGCGTCAGGGATGTGATTGAAAAGGTGCTGCGCTTGAACGGGCAATGGATGACCGCCGAATAAGACCACTCCTTATGCTCAACTGGTTCGAAATACTCCGGGGCAGGAACCTGCTCATCGTTGCCGCCACCCAATACCTGGTCAGGTTTTTCGCGGTCATCCCTGCCCTTCGGCAAGCCGGCCTCTCCCCTGCCCTGCCGGAATTGCAGTTCTTTCTGCTGGTCCTGGATACCGTGTTGATAGCCGCTGCCGGTTATGTGGTCAACGACCTGCTGGACGCCCCCGCCGATGCCATCAACAAACCGGGCAAAAACCTGCTGGCCGGCAAAAGATACGGTTGGCTGCTGTACAGTCTGTTGGTGCTGGCCGGGCTGGCCATGGCCCTCTACCTGGCTTTTTTCGTCGAAAAACCACTGCTGGTCCTGATCTATCCGGCAGCCACACTGGGGTTGTGGTGGTACTCCAAAGACCTCAAACACCGGCCATTGGCCGGCAACTTCACCGTCGCCTTGTTTTGTGGTCTCGTCATTGCAATCGTACTGTTTGCAGAACGTGAGAGCCTGGCCAGCCTGCCCCGTGGGTTGGCACTCAGACTGTGGATCATTGCAGGCGGCTATGCCTGGTTTGCCTTTCTGACCACCTTGCTGAGAGAAATTGCCAAAGACGCAGAAGACCGCGAAGGCGACCGGCTGGCGGGCAGCCGCACCCTTGCCACAGTCTGGGGCCTGAACACCGTGCGAAACTGGATGCTGGCAAGCGCCATCCTGATCCTTCTCTCTTTGCTGGCCTTCTGTTGGTGGCTTTGGCAGTCGGGTTTGCCTGTGGCTTTGTTTTTTTGCGTCGCAATGGCAGTCCTGCCGATCATTTACCTTCTCCGTCTGTTGCCGCAGGCGAAGGAAAAACAAGACTTCACCCGAATCAGCCGGTTGACCAAATGGATCATGGTGGCCGGATTGTTACTCATCATCACCTTATGGATATTCTGAAGAAAAAGATCATCCTCGCCTCCAAATCGCCCCGACGCCATCAGCTCATGCGGGAGGCCGGCTTTCACTTTGATGTAAAAACCCGGGAAGTGGACGAGAGCTTCCCGGCCGACATGCCGGTGGAGGAAGTGGCCCCCTGGCTGGCTGAAAAAAAAGCCCTGGCCTGCACCGATTTCCTCGAAAGCGATGACCACATCCTGCTCACCTCCGACTGTGTGGTCATCGTGGACGGACAAATCTTCAACAAGCCGGAGGACAGGGATGATGCCCGGCGAATGCTCTCCCGACTTTCTGACAACAAGCACACCGTGGTCACCGGGGTGTGCCTGCTGTCAAAACAGAAAAAACGGGTCTTTGCCCGCTCCGCCGATGTCTATTTCCACCCACTCTCACCTGAGGAGATTGATTTCTACATTGACAACTACCAACCTTATGACAAAGCCGGCTCATACGCCATTCAGGAATGGATCGGACTGTGCAAAATCAAACGCATAGACGGCACCTACGCCACCATCATGGGCCTGCCCATGGATGCGGTGTATGAGGAATTGGTTGAATGGAGTAGGGAGTAGGGAGTAGGGAGTAGGGAGTAGGGAGTAGGGAGTAGGGAGTAGAGTGTAGGGAGTAGAGAGTAGGGAGTAGAGGCGGAGCTAGCATCCCTCATTCCTCATTCCTCATTCCTCATTCCTCATTCCTCATTCCTCATCCCTCATCCCTCATCCCTCATCCCTCATCCCTCATCCCTCATCCCTCATCCCTCATCCCTCATCCCCCATCCCTCATCCCTCATCCCTCATCCCTCATCCCTGATTTAGCCGATCCTGACAAAAGCATGACGCATTTACGGGCCGGGACTGACAAATGTCATTAAATGCAGGTGGGCCGGCTGTTTATTTCGCAGGCAAATGTCAATCACACCTCTCCACCTGCCGATGAAGCAAGCCGCAACATACAGCCTTATGGTTCTGGCCACGGTGGCAGCCGCAGGAACATTCATGCGGGCCATGCCCTGGTGGCAGGTGGATTTGCCGTTTGAACACATCCGGCATGCACACTCGCACCTGGGTTTTTTGGGTTGGCTGTTCAGCGCTTATGTGCTGGTTTTGCTCCGCCTGTTTTTACCGAAGGAAAAGGCCTGGAGCCGTGACAAGCAACAGTGGTTTTACGCCGCTTTGGTTACTGCAGCGCTCATGTTTCCGGCCTTTTTGTTTGGCGGATACACAGCTCCGGCCATTGCACTGCTGACCCTGCACACGGTCATTGCCTATGTGCTTCTGGTCAAGATCTGGCGGCAGCACGGGCCATCCGGCAGGCCTTCCGGATGGTTCCTGAAGGTGGCCATTTTCTTCTTTTTTGTCTCGTCACTGGGTCCTTTTGCCATTCCGTTCATCCAGGTATTTGGCAGCGGCAGTCCGGTAAGCGTGCGCCTGGCCGTGCATTTTTACCTGCATTTTCAATATTCCGGCTGGTTTGTTTTCGGCTTTCTGGCCATGCTGTACCGCTTCCTGGAAACCCGCGGGGAGGCGATACCCCGCCGGGTGGCAGCGACCCACCTCGTGTTGGCGGCATCGGCCACCCTGCCCCTGTACATTTTGACGGCCCCCGCTTTGAACGACGCCTTTGAGCAGTTCTACGAAAGTTTCAGCTGGCTCATAAACCCGGCTCCCTGGTGGCAATTGGCCGCCATGTTGCTGTTTCTCCACTTCGCCTGGCGGCAATGGCCGAAGCGGCAGAGGGGGGTAAACTGGCCGGGCTTTTTCGCACTCTCCGTTCTGACGGTGAAAGTGCTGCTGGAATGGCTGGTTTTTCTGCCGTCCTTCGGCAAATGGATAGACATCGGCAACCACTTCCTGGTCATCACCTATCTGCACCTGCTTTTCCTCGGAATGGCGACGCCGGCGGTGTGGTGGCTTTTCGGGCATCTGGGCTGGCTGCCTTCGGGAAAAACCGCATTCCAACGCTGGGCAGTGGTGTTCATCGCCGGTTTTGTATTTACCGAAGGGCTGCTGTTGGGCATGGGACTTGGCAGCGCTGCCACCTGGTTTGCCGAAGGGCTGTTGGCTGGCGCACTGCTCATGCTGGCAGGGACCGCCGGCATCCTCAGCCTGCAACTCAAACCCAACACAACACCATTGCCGCAGGCGAAGGCAGCCTTGCAAACCATTGAACTGCCCGACCGGGATGACAGGCAGGCCATTGCCGCAGGCGAAATAAAAACAAATGGACCCGAACAATAACATTGTGAAGAAAGACCTGGAAAACCGCAACGACGTGGCCCGGCTGGTGCGCACCTTCTACGGCAGGGTACGACAGGATGAAATGCTGGGCCCCATCTTTAACGGCATCATAAAGGATTGGGAGGAGCACCTCGAAAAGCTGACTGACTTCTGGCACGGCAATTTGTTTTTCTTCGTAAAAACCAAATACACCGGCGACCCCAAAACGGCTCACCAAAGCATGGATGAGACCATCGGCCACAGCACCACCATGGATCATTTCGGGAGGTGGATCAACCTCTGGATAGCTACCGTGGACGAATTGTACGAAGGTGAAAAAGCCGCCCTGGCTAAAAACCAGGCCCGCAAAATGGCCACCTTCCTCTTTCTGAAAATCTTTGAAAACAGAAAACCATGAACGCATTGCTCAGGAAATACGACGTGCCGGCACCCCGCTACACCAGCTACCCAACGGTGCCCTACTGGCAGGAAAAAGCCCCCACGGAAACGGAGTGGCTGGGACATGTCCGGCAGGCTTATGAGGCTTCCCGGGGCATCAGCCTGTACATCCACCTGCCGTTCTGCGAAAAACTGTGCACCTATTGCGGCTGCAACAAACGCATCACCAAGAATCACGGTGTAGAGCAACCCTACATCAACAGCGTTCTGAAGGAATGGCAACTATACCTGGATGCCCTGCCGGGCAAACCGGTGCTAAAAGAAATACACCTGGGCGGCGGCACACCCACTTTCTTCAGTCCTGATAACCTGCGCCACCTGCTCGAGGGCATTTTCGCCGGTGCCATCGTGCCGGAAGAACACGAATTCGGCTTCGAGGCACACCCGGCTGGCACCACCACCGAACACCTGGAAATGCTGTACGGGATGGGATTCCGCCGCCTCAGCATCGGCGTACAGGATTTCGACAATCACATCCTCAAAGTCATCAACCGCCAACAGTCGCTGGAGGATGTGCAGCGGGTGACGGCAGAGGCCCGCCGCATCGGCTACACCAGCCTCAATTACGACCTGATCTTCGGGCTGCCCTTCCAAACGCCGGAAAACATCCGCCGCAACATGGAACTGATCCGTGAGCTGCGCCCCGACCGCCTGGCGTTTTACAGTTATGCCCACGTGCCGTGGATAAAGCCCAGCCAACGGGCCTATTCCGAAGCCGACCTGCCGATGGGCAAGGAGAAGCGCCACCTCTACGAATACGGCCGGGAACTGCTGACCGAAACCGGCTACGTAGAAATCGGCATGGACCACTTCGCCCTGCCCACCGACAGCCTTTTCCTCGCTTCGCAAAACGGCCGCCTGCACCGCAATTTCATGGGCTACACACCACTGTACACCCGCCTATCGCTGGCCCTGGGGGCCTCCTCCATCAGTGATACCTGGACGGCCTTCGTCCAAAATGAAAAACACATCGAAGCCTATGCGAAAGTGGTGGAATCCGGCCACCTGCCCATCAGCAAAGGCCACATCCTCACGGAAGAAGACCTGGTGCTGCGCAAACACATCCTCGACATCATGTGCCGCTACCGCACTTCCTGGAATACCTCCACCGAGCAAAACCTGGCCCTGGCCGACAGCCTCCTCCGAATGCACGAACTCCTCGCCGACGGCCTGGTGGAAATCGGAAACAACACCCTCACCGTAACCGATGCCGGCAAACCATTCATCCGAAACATCTGCATGGCGCTGGACGCCCGATACTGGCACCGCCAACCGGACGGACAATTGTTCAGCCAGGCAGTGTGATTTGGAGTAGGGAGTAGGGTGTAGGGAGTAGGGAGTAGCCTGTCCGGCCCGTCTGGCCGCCGGACAGGCTGGCGCCAGGCCAGACGGGGGTGTAGGGTGTAGGGTGTAGGGTGTAGGGTGTAGAGTGTAGAGTGTAGGGTGTAGGGTGTAGGGTGTAGAGTGTAGGGTGTAGGGTGTAGGGTGTAGAGTGTAGGGTGTAGAGTGTAGAGTGTAGGGTTTGGGGCGCTAGCTCCGTGTCAAAACGCTGTGAAACGCTGTGTCAAAGCTCTGTTCAACTCTGTGGTTAATAAGTGTAGGGTGTAGCCTGTCCGGCCCGTCTGGCCGCCGGACAGGCTGGCGCCAGGCCAGACGGGGGTGTAGGGTGTAGAGTGTAGGGTGTAGGGTTTGGGCGCTAGCTCCGTGTCAAAACGCTGTGAAACGCTGTGTCAAAACTCTGTTCAACTCTGTGGTTAATAAGTGTAGGGTGTAGGGTTTGGGCGCTAGCTCCGTGTCAAAACGCTGTGAAACGCTGTGTCAAAACTCTGTTCAACTCCGTGGTTAATAAGTGTAGGGTGTAGGGTTTG